>DASXNH010000194.1:0-8495 GCA_036495195.1 Candidatus Dormiibacterota bacterium | reverse complement strand
GTAGCGCCTCCATGCGCGGGGCCCTTTAGCGCGCCGATGGCGCCGACCACCGACGAGGTCAGGTCGCTTCCCGTCGATGCGATTACTCGCGCCGCGAAGGTTGACGCGTTCAGGCCGTGGTCGGCGAGGAGCACCAGGTACGTCTCAAGCCACCGGGCGCGCTCGGGGGCCGGCTCCTTGCCGTCCATCATCCACAGCAGGTTGGCGGCGTGGCCGAGGTCGGCGCGCGGCTTGACGATGTCGTGGCCCTGGCTGCGACGCCAGGTGGCGGCGACGATGGTCGGGAAGATCGCGGTCAGGGCGACGGCCTCGTCGAGCGACGGAGTCGTGGGCAGCTTGGCCGAGCCCTGCGCCGAGACGACGGTGCGCAGGACGTCCATGGGGTTGGTCTCGGGGTCGGCGGACTCCAGCGTGCGCTGCGCATGATCGGTGAGCGTCCGGCAGGCGGCCATCTGATGTTTGAGCGCATCGAGCTGTGCGGAGGTTGGCAGCTCGCCGTGCCACAGGAGGTAGGCAGCCTCTTCGTAAGTGACAACGGGGGCAAGGTCTTCGATCAGGTATCCACCCCGGTAGATGAGGCGGCCGTTGGCGCCATCGACCTCGCTGATCGAAGTTTCGGCGGCGACCACCCCTTCCAGCCCAGGGCTGAAGTCAGGCACGAGGCTTAAGTCTAAGGAGGCCCGATCAACGACCGCGATCAAGCCTAGAGTTCCCGTGTGGTAATCCCCCGCGCTGGGAGGCTTGGACGCACCACTGTGCTGCTGATCTGGGCGGCCATCGTGCTGGTGGTGGCCGCCATCGTTGCGTACCGCCTCATCCTCAATTCCCAGGGCGGCCCACCGCCCGACTCGGCGGCGATCGTCCCCTTCGTCAGCGGTTACATGGTGCTGATGGCGGCGCTACTTGGGTTGTCCCTCGCCAGCCACCCGCGCCTTGTGGCGGCGCGACCGGCCATGCTGGCGGCGGCCGCCGCCGGCCTGATGTTGCTCGGAGTCTTCGCCCTGTTCTCGATCGGCCTGCCGATTTTTATTGCGGGTGTCCTTGCGGCCGTTGCAGCCGTGACGATAATTGCCGGGGGCAACTCGAGGACCGCGATGCTGTCGGAGGTGGGGGCTGCCGTGATCGCGGTGCTCGTTCTGGTGGGCGGCTTTGAGATCACTCAGCGCATCATCATTTGCCCGCCGACGGGAACGATGGGCGGGGGCGGGTCAGGTTTCCTGACCGGCGCATATCACTACCGCTGCGCCAACGGCACGCTCACCACGTACTCCGGCGACTGCAACGGCGTCACGGTAGGAGTCGACGCCAACGGCAATCCAATCTCGGCGAACGGCTGCTAGCTCATAACCAATCGGCGGCCGCGGCGTTAGTGCTGCATGACCATCAGGGTCGCCGCCGGGATTCGTGCACTTGCTGTAATTGCGCTGTTTGCGTCCGCATGCGGCTCGAGCCCGGCCGCCGCCAACGGCAAGGCGTCCTCGCCCAATCCGACCCCGCCCGCAGCCTCTCACTCATGTTCGCTGCCATCAAATCCCTGCTTGGCCCTCGTCAACCTTCGAGGCAGCAATCAAGTGATCGTCGGGGACATCACCGACATCACTCACCCCAAGACCTTAAGCACGTTGAAATCCGTCATGCCGCAGTTCATCAGCGCGGCCGACGTGTCGTGGGTGGAGAACAACACCATCATTCGAAAGCGCTTAACCGAACCCACACTCTCAGCCGTGGTTTCGTCAAATCAGGGCATCCGAGCCTTCGCCTGGAGTCCGGATGGCAAGTCGGTCGTTTACGTCACTGACGCCAACCCCGGTTTGGTGCACCTCCTGATCGGCGGATCGGACCGGATCATCGGTTCCGTACGGGCGGGCGGTGTTGGCGGTTGCGAAGGCATATCGGGCTGCAGTCTCCCAAATTGGCGGGACTTGCAATTGTCGTTCTCGCCTGACGGCTCGCTCATCTCCCTGGTGGTCGACGATTTCAGCGGCACCATCTTCCGTATCTGGTCTTCAGAGGGGAAGGTGCTGAAAACCAGCGACGATCAGGGGACGACCATGGCGACGTGGTCGGGTGAGGGTCTTTACTTTCGAGACAGCAAAGGCGTCGAGGTTTGGCGGAATGGCGTGGTTTCGCCCTTCCTGCCCGGCGTGATGTGGATCAAGCCCAAGGGATCCCCGAGTGGCGGCCAGATCGTCTACACAGCACGCGACAGCGCCGGCTGGGGCCAGGTCTTCGTGGTGGACATCTCGACGCGTGAGACTCGCCTGCTAAAAGCTGCACGAACCGATGCGGTCTTCCTAACGTCGCGCTACATCTGGTATCGCGGAGAGCGCGCCTGTGTAGTCGCGGACTACTGCGGGCCACATCCGCCCTTCCACCCGGTCAGCGGCAAGACTTACATCTACGACCTTCAGAATGGGACGGAGACCGAATCGATCATCACCAGCGTGTACGACGTCTGGCCCCACGCCGCCTGATCCGAGCCGGCCCTAGACCATCCCCAGCTCCCAGCGCGCTTCTTCTGTCAGGCGCTCTGGGGTCCACACGGGTTCGTAGACGATATCGACGCCGGCGTCGCTGATGCCCGGCAGGGTGAGCAGGTGGTCGCGGACGTCGGTCATCACCTCGGCCGCCATCGGGCAGCCGAGCGCGGTCAGCGTCATCTTGATGTCGACACGCTCCGGCTTGATCGCGATGTCGTAGATCAGGCCCAGGTCGACGATGTTGACAGGGATCTCGGGGTCGTAGCACTGACGCAGGACCTCGATCACGTCCTCCGGCTTGACTGTCGACTCCGGCGCGACGGTGTGGGTGGGTGCGGTATCGCTCATGGAGTCTCCAAAGGCAGGCCGGCATCCTTCCAGGCCTTGGTGCCGCCGCGGAAGTTGACGACATCCTTGACGCCGAGCGCGACTGCCATCTCGGAAGCGACCGACGAGCGCTCGCCGGTGAGGCACACGAAGATCGTCTTGTCCCGGAACTTCGCCGCCGCCGGGTTCGCCAGCAGCGAGTTGAGCACGACATGTCGCGCACCCGGTACGTGGCCCTTGTTCCACTCCCAGTCCTCGCGCACGTCAACGATGTCGTAATCGCCCTCGTCCATCAGCTTGCGGACGTCGTCGAGCTTGAGCTCTTTGAACTGCTCGTCCTGACCCATATCTACTCTCCTTCCTCGTCGCCGGCCAACCCATAGGCCCCGACTTTCAAAACTTTCAATGACAGCAGCGCGCACTTGATGCGAGCCGGCGAGATCTGAATGCCCAGCTCTCCCAGCACGTCTTCCTTGTTGATCATCTTCGCGGCGTCGAGCCGCAGGCCCTTGAGCCGCTCTGTGAGCAATGACGCCGACGCCTGCGAGATGGCGCACCCCCGGCCGTGGAACCGCACGTCCTCGATGACGCCGTCCTTGACGCGGAAGTCCATCCCGATCACGTCCCCGCACAGAGGGTTGTCCTCTTCGTGGCTGATGTCCGGGTTCTCCAAGCGCCCGAAGTTGCGCGGGTTCTTGTAGTGGTCGAGGATGTACTCGCGGTAGAACTGGTCGTCTGCGGCGGTGCTGCTCATTTGAATATGCGCTGGGCCTCTCTGATAGAACCGACCAGCCGGTCGACTTCATCCTTCTGCGTATAGACATAGAAGGAAGCGCGGGCGGTGGCCGCAACCCCGAGCCTGGTCATCAGCGGCATCGCGCAGTGGTGTCCCGCGCGCAGGCACACCTGGTCGCGGTCCGCGATCGTGGCCAGGTCGTGCGGGTGGATGCCCTCGAGCGCAAAGGAGATGACCCCGGCACGACGCGACGGGGGAGGGCCGTACAGCGTCAGCCCCTCGATGTCGCTCAGCGCCTCGTAGGCGTACTCGGTGATCTCGCGCTCGTGCGCGCGGACCGCCTCCATGCCCAGTCCGCTCAGGTAGTCGACGGCGGCGCCGAGGCCGATGACCTCGGCGATCGCCTGCGTGCCGGCCTCGAACTTCCAGGGCAGGTCGTGGTACGTGGTGCCTTCGACCCGCACCGTCTTGATCATGTCGCCGCCCGACATGAACGGGTCCATGGCCTCGAGCAGCTCGCGGCGGCCGTACAGGATGCCCGCGCCGGTTGGCCCGAGCATCTTGTGGCCGCTGAACGCGTAGAAGTCGCAGCCGAGGGCCTGGACGTCGACGCCCTGGTGCGGGGCGCCCTGCGCTCCATCCACGAGCACTGTCGCGCCGGCGGCCTTGGCGGCGGCGACCATCTGCTGGGCCGGATTGATCGTGCCGAGCGCATTGCTGACCTGGCTGAACGCGACCAGCTTGGGCGAGCGCCTGAGCAGCTCGTGGAACTGATCGAGGCGCAGTTCGCCGCGCTCGTCGATGTCGACGTACTCGATGGTCGCGCCGTTGGCGGCCGCGAGGATCTGCCAGGGCACGATGTTGGAGTGGTGGTCCAGGATCGTGAGCACGATGACGTCGCCTTGCCGGATGTTCGTGCGGCCCCACGAGTAGGCGACGAGGTTGATCGCCTCGGTCGTCCCGCGGGTGTAAATGACCTCTTTCGTCGATGCCGCGTTGATGAAGGCCCGCACCTTCTCTCGCGTGCCCTCGTAGCGCTCGGTCGCCTCCTCGGCGATGTGGTACGCGGCGCGGTGGATGTTCGAGTTGAACTTCTCGAAGTAGTCGAGCATCGCGCCCGTCACCTGGCGTGGTCGCTGCGAGGTGTTCGCCGAGTCGAGGTAGACGATGCCGGTCTCCAGGATCGGAAAGTCATGCCGGATCGCGGCGACGTCGAGGCGCGTTCCTCTCGTGGTGGGGGTCGCCATCAGTCGGACACCTCGACGTAGACGTCGGTGCCTTCCACGGTGACCGGATAAACCTTCGTCGGAATCACCGCCGGCAGGCCGGTGACCGCGCCTGTCTTGAGGTTGAAGCGCGACCCGTGCTGGGGGCACTCGACCTGCAGGTCGAAGAGCTCGCCGCCGCTCAGGAGGAAGTTCTCGTGGGTGCAGACGTCGTTGATGGCGTAGAAGTTGCCATCCTCGGCGTGAGCCAGGCAGATCTCGGTGTGGTCGGCGGTGACGGCCTTGAGCGACTCGACCGGAACTTCGTCGACCGACGCGACACGCACCTTAGCCAAGGCGCGTCTCCAGCTCCGTCTCGACCAGCTTGCGGGCCTGCTCGAAAGGGATCCTCTCGAGGACCTCGCCGAAGAAGCCCTGCACGATCATCCGCGTGGCGGTCGTCGCCGGGATGCCGCGGGACTGCAGGTAGAACATGCTCATCGGGTCGACCGGGCCGACGGTGGCGCCGTGCGTGCAGCGCACGTCGTTGTTGTCGATTTCGAGCATCGGGATGGACGTCGCCTTCGCGTGCTCGGACAGGACAAGGTTGCGATTCGCCTGGTACGCGTCGGAGCGGGCGGCGCCTTTCTCGATCCTGATGAGGCCGGCATAGACAGCGTGCGCGGTGTCCTGCAATGCTCCCTTGAACAGGAGGTCCGACGTGGTGTTGCCGACCTGGTGGTCCTGCAGGGTATGGAAATCGAAGAACTGCTTGCCGGAGGCGAAGTAGATTCCCTTCAGCTCCGCGCTCGCGCCGGGACCGACGAGTGAGGCTTCGACGCGGGTCTTCGAGAAGCGGCCCCCGAGGGTGATGTTGAAAAGGCGCAACCGCGACTCCTTCTCGAGGCGCGCGCGCTGATCGGCAAGGTGCACCGCGTCGCGACCCCATTTCTGGATCGACACATAGCCGACGTCAGCGCCTTCGCCGACGAAGATCTCCGCGGAGCCGCTCCGGTAGCCGGCGCCTTCCTCGTCGCCGATGTACTCGTCGAGGTAATAGAAGCGTGAGTTCCGGCCGGCGACGATCACCGTGTGCGGCAGCACCGTGGTGCCGCCCTCGTGCGAAAAGTGCTGACGCAGAATCGGCTCTTCGATGACCACGCCGTCGGGCACGTACAGGAAGTTCCCGCCGGTGAAGAACGCCGCATGCAGCGCCGCGAAGCGATCGCGCTCGGCGTGCAGAGCCGAGAAGAGCAATGGCTCGACCAGCTGACGGTGCTTGTGAGCGGCCATCGAAAGGGGCTCGAAGACCACGCCGGCCGGCAGCTTGGGGGTTTCCTGCTGGTAACCGTTGGCGTGTTCGAGCGTGGCGAACTTCGTTGGGTCGAGTCCCGTCATGTCTGTGCGCCGCCACTCCTCGTCGGTGCGGCTTGGCATCGGCATCCGCTCGTACGAAGCAAAGGCGCTCCGGCGCCGATCAAGCAGCCAGTCGGGTTCGCCCTGGCCTGTCTTCTCCAGGGTCTGTGTGTCGAATCCCACGGTCAGCCTACCGACCCCTCCATCTCGAGCTGGATGAGGCGGTTCAGCTCCACCGCGTACTCGAGAGGAAGCTCCTTGGTGAACGGCTCGATGAAGCCGTTGACGATCATCGTCTCCGCCTCGTTGCGTGTGATGCCGCGGCTCATCAGATAGAAGAGCTGCTCGTCCGATACCTTGCTCACCGTGGCCTCGTGGCCGAGCGTCACGTTCTCGGCGTCGACGTCGTTATAGGGGTACGTGTCGGAGCGCGACTCGTCGTCGAGAAGGAGTGCGTCGCACTTCACGAACGACTTGGAGTGCTTCGCGTCGGGGTACATCTTGATGTGGCCGCGGTATGACGTCCGTCCGCCGCCCTTGGAGATCGACTTCGATGTGATCGTCGACGTGGTGTTCGGCGCGACGTGGATCATCTTGCCGCCCGCGTCCTGGTGCTGGCCCTTGCCGGCGAACGCGACCGAGAGCACATCGCCCTTGGCGCCAGGCTCCATCAGATAGACGCTCGGGTACTTCATCGTGATCTGCGATCCGAGGTTGCCGTCGACCCACTCCATCGTCGCGTCGGCGTACGCGAGCGCGCGCTTGGTGACCAGGTTGAACACGTTGGTCGACCAGTTCTGGATCGTGGTGTAGCGGCACCGCGCGTTCTTCTTGACGATGATCTCGACCACCGCCGAGTGCAGCGAGTCGGTCGTGTAGATGGGAGCCGTGCAGCCCTCGATGTAGTGCACGAACGAGCCCTCGTCGCAGATGATCAGCGTCCGCTCGAACTGGCCCATGTTCTCCGCGTTGATGCGGAAGTAGGCCTGCAGAGGGATGTCAACTCGCACGCCCTTCGGCACGTAGATGAACGAGCCTCCGGACCACACCGCCGTGTTCAGCGCCGCGAATTTGTTGTCCGCGGGCGGGATCACGGTGCCGAAGTACTCCTTGAACAGCTCCGGGTGATCGCGCAGCGCCGAGTCGGTGTCGGTGAAGATGACGCCCTTCTTCGACAGCTCCTCGTGCAGCGAGTGGTAGACGACCTCCGACTCGTACTGCGCCGACACGCCGGCGAGGAACTTCCGCTCCGCCTCCGGGACGCCCAGCCGGTCGTACGTCTTCTTGATGTCGGGCGGCAGGTCCTCCCACGTCTTCGACTGCTTGTCGGCGGCCTTGAGGTAATAGAAGATGTTCTCGAAGTCGATCACGCTGAGGTCCGCGCCCCACGTGGGCATCGGCTTCTTGCGGAATATCTCGAGCGAGCGGAGCCGCATCTTCAACATCCACTCGGGCTCCTTCTTCATCCACGAGATCTCCGTGACGATCTCGGGGTTCAGGCCGCGCTTGGCCTTGAAGATGTAGTCCTCGGGGACGAAGAAGCCGTACTTCTCCTTGTAATCGGAACCGATCTCAATTGGCTTGGGTACTGTCGCCATCAGGCAATCTCCTCGGGCTTGAGCACTGCCGGCTCGTCAGCCTCAGCCCATTCCGAATAACCGGTTTTCTCCAGCCTGCTGGCGATCTCGGGACCGCCCGACAGCACGAACTTCCCATCGACGAGCACGTGCACGAAGTCGGGCTTGATGAATTCGAGGATGCGTGTGTAGTGGGTGATGATCAGCACGCCGAGCTCGGGCCCACGCATGCGATTCACCGCCTCCGCGACGAACTTGATCGAGTCGATGTCGAGGCCCGAGTCGGTCTCATCGAGGATCGCAATCTCTGGCTTCAACATCGCCATCTGGAGGATCTCAGCGCGCTTCTTCTCGCCGCCGGAGAATCCGTCGTTGATGTATCGGGGCAGGAATGAGTCGTCCATGTGAAGAACCTCGAGCTCACCTTTGAGCATTGAGCGGAATTCCTTGGGGGAGACCATCTTGGACTTGTCCTTGCCGTCATAGCCGCGCTTGGCGTTGATCGCGGTGCGCAGGAAGTTGGTCATCGAGATGCCGGGCACCACCACCGGGTATTGCAGCGCTAGGAACATGCCCATTCGCGCCCGCTCATCGACCTCGAGCTCGAGGATGTTCTTGCCCTTGAAGATCACCTCGCCGCCGTCGACCGTATAGCCAGGGTGACCCATCAGCGTGTGTGAGAGCGTCGACTTGCCCGACCCGTTGGGGCCCATCACCGCGTGCACCTCGCCCTTGTTGATGGCGAGCGTGACGCCCTTGAGGATCTCCTTGCCTTCGACGCTGGCCCGCAGGTCTCGGATCTCGAAATCAGCCA
>DASXNH010000193.1:0-11343 GCA_036495195.1 Candidatus Dormiibacterota bacterium | reverse complement strand
GCCCGACCTGCATGTTGGCCACCTGGTCGTGCTCGATGCGCTGCGGGCGTTTCAAGACGACGGCCACGTCGTGGTACTCATCGTCGGGGACTTCACGGCGCTCATCGGCGACCCCAGCGGCCGTTCGGAAACACGTCCGGTGCTCAGCCGCGAGCAGATCGACATGAATGCGCAGACCTATTTCGACCAGATCTATCTGGTGCTCGACCGTCATCGCACCGAGGTCCACAGCAACTCAGAGTGGCTGGGCGCGATGGGTGCGGCCGACGTGCTGCGGCTCATGGGCAAGGCAACGCTGCAGCAGGTCCTGCAGCGCGAGGACTTCGCCGATCGGCTGAAGGCCGGGACCCCAATCGGCGCCCACGAGATCCTGTACCCGTTCAACCAGGCCTATGACTCGGTCGCCATACGAGCCGACGTCGAGATCGGTGGCACCGACCAGCTCTTCAACCTTCTGTTCGGCCGCGAGATCCAGAAGGCCTATGGACAGGAGCCGCAGGACATCGCGGTATTTCCGCTCCTGGAAGGGTTGGACGGATCTCAGAAGATGAGCAAGTCTTTGAACAACTACATCGGCCTGACGGAACCGCCGGCCGACGTCTATGGCAAGACGATGTCGATTCCGGATTCGCTGACCGAGAAGTACAGTCGCCTCGTCTCAGGTTTGAGCGGCGACGATCTGGAACGAATGCTGGCGCTCAAGCCTCGCGACGCGAAAGCGGCGCTCGCCAGGCAGCTGGTGAAGCGGCTGCACGGAGATGAGGCCGCCGAGAAGGCGGAAGCCGAATTCGACGCGAGGTTCCGCAAGCGGCAAGCGCCCGACGTGATGGGCGAGCTGGTGGCAGAGAATCCAGAGGATCTCGTGTCGACCATCGTCCAGGCAGGTTTTGCCAAGAGCCGAGGCGATGCGCGGCGGCTGATCGACCAGGGCGGAATTCGCATCAATGGCGAGAAGGCGAATGCCGATGCGAAGCTGAAGGATGGCGACGTGCTCCAGGCCGGCAAAAGAAACTTCGTCCGAATCAAGCTGAGATAGAATCATCGAAAGCATGTTCCCACCCCACGAAATCGCCAATTTCGCGGGGACCCCGGGAGTCGACTCCCACGGTTCCTGCCGATTGGACGCCTGATGTCTGGCCACTCGAAGTGGGCGGGTATCAAGCACAAGAAGGCGATCGTCGACGCCAAACGTGGCCAGGCCTTCACCAGGGCAGCCCGCGAGATCCTGATCGCCGCCAAAGAGGGCGGCGGCAGCGCCGACAGCAATTTCCGCCTCCGCCTCGCGGTGCAGAAGGCCCGCGAGATCAATATGCCCTCCGACAAGATCCAGAACGCGATCAAGCGCGGCACCGGTGAGCTGGCGGGCGAGAAGCTGGAAGAGATTCGGTATGAGGGCTACGGCCCCGCGGGCGTGGCCGTGATGGTCGATGCCTTCACCGACAACCGCAACCGCACCTCGGCGTCCATCCGGCATCGCCTGTCGAAGTTTGGTGGCAACCTTGGCGAGTCCAACTCGGTGGGGTGGATGTTCGAGCGCAAGGGTGTCATCTCGGCCGACGCAGGCAAAATCGACCCCGAAGACGTGGGCCTCGCCGCGATCGAAGCCGGCGCCGATGACGTACAGGTCGAAGGCAAGTCGGTCGAGGTCACGACTCCGCCCGCGGCTTTTGAGAGGGTCAAGGCCGCGATGGAGGGCATGGGCGTCACCATCGACAACGCCGAGATCACGATGCAGCCGAAGCAGACGGTGGCCGTCGGCGAAGACAAGGCGGCGGCGGTGCTCAGGCTCATGGAGTCACTGGAAGAGGACGACGACGTCCAGCAGGTCTATGCCAACTTTGACATCCCAACCAACGTTCTTGAACGCGTCTCAGCACAGGTGTAGGACCGTGGACACATGCCGGGCTCTGCAAACGGATTAATCCTCGGAATCGATCCCGGCCTGGCCAGTACCGGGTTCGCCCTGCTCTCCGGCTCCGCACTCGTCTTGTCGTGCAGCACACTCGTAACCGGTCCAGGGCGAGATGGCGTGCGATTGCTCGCGATCACCAAGCACCTTCGCGACCTTCTGGCGGCGAATCCGCCCACCGAGGCGTCGCTCGAAGAGCTGTTCATGGGCCGCAACACCTCGAGCGCGATTGGCGTGGCGCAAGCGCGTGGCGCGATCCTCGCCGTGCTCGAAGAATGCGGCGTGCCGGTGTTCGAGTACAAGCCGAGCCAGGTGAAGATGGTGCTCACCGGGTATGGCAACGCTGACAAGACGCAGATCGCCCGCATGCTCGGAGCCCAGGTGAAGGTGCCAGAAGGCCGCGTCGATGCGCACGCGATGGATGCGATAGCGATCGCCGTCTGCCACGCGCGGAGCCGCAAGCTCGCACAGGTCGCGCGTTGATCGCGCACCTCAGCGGCGTCGTTCGGCGCGCTGGACCTGACTTCGTCGTCCTCGACGTTGGCGGTGTCGGCTATCTGGTCAGCGTCAGCTCGACGACGCGGCAGAGGCTTCCAGCGCCCGGCGGTGAGTACGAGCTGCATATTCACACTGTGGTCCGCGAAGACCAGCTCGCCCTTTACGGCTTCGCATCGGTGGAGGAGCTGGAGCTTTTCGAGATGTTGATCCAGGTGGACGGCGTCGGCCCGAAGGTCGGTCTCAACATCCTCAGCGCGGGCAGCCTTGAGATTCTCAAGCGCGCCATCGTGAGCGAGGATCCCGCCCCCATCCGTCGTGCCAGCGGCGTGGGAGCTCGCACAGCGGCCAAGGTCATCATCGAGTTGAAGCCAAGGCTCGATGCAATCGCGGAGGTCGAGGTGATCCCGCGGGCGACTGCCCTCGCCGGCGATGGAGTGGTTCCGAAAGCAGTCGAATCAGCGCTGCGCAACCTGGGCTTCTCGTCGCAGGAGGCGCGCATCGGCCTGGAGTCGGTGGACTGGCGCTCAACGCCGTCCACGCAACAGGCGCTCGCGGTGGCGCTTAAAGCGCTGGGTCGCAAATGACGGGCAAGGCCGGCGTGCCGCCTCGCGACGAACCCGTCCTGGACGCCCGCGCCGACGACGACCAGTTCGACCTGACCCTGCGCCCACGCCTCCTGTCCGAGTACGTCGGCCAGGAGCAGGTGCGGAACAACCTCAGCATCCTGCTCGAGGCGGCGCGCCGTCGGGGTGAGCCGGTCGAGCACGTCCTGCTGGTCGGGCCCCCAGGGCTGGGCAAGACCACGCTCGCGCACATCATCGCCAACGAGCTCGGAGTTGCCATCAAAGTCAGCTCCGGGCCGGCCATCGATCACCAGGGCGCGCTGGGGTCGATCCTGCTGAACTTGAGCACTCGCGACGTCTTCTTCATCGACGAGATCCACCGTCTCAGCAGCGTCGTGGAGGAGTCGCTGTATCCAGCGCTCGAGGATTTCCGCTTCGACGCGGTGTTGGGCAAGGGCGTGGGCGCCAGCGCCGCCACGCTGCCCCTGCCGCATTTCACCTGCGTCGGCGCCACCACGCGTCAGGGATTGCTGAGCGGGCCGCTGCGAGATCGCTTCGGTGCCGTGTACCGCCTTGACTTCTATACCAAGGCTGAGCTCGAAAGCATCGTTCGCCGGTCGGCGAGGATCCTCGACATCGAGATCCATGACGAAGCTGTGTCGGAGATTGGGCGCCGGTCGCGCGGCACCCCGCGAATCGCGAACCGCTTGCTCCGCCGCGTTCGCGACTACGCACAGGTACGGGGCGACGGCCGCGCGACAGCGGAGTCGACCAAAGCGGCGCTCGCGATGCTGGACATCGACGAGCTGGGACTCGAGTCGCTTGATCGCCACCTGCTCGAGACGGTGATCCTGAAGTTCAACGGCGGCCCTGTCGGACTCGACACGATCGCCACCTCGCTGTCCGAGGAGCGAGAGACGATCGAGGACGTGCACGAGCCGTACCTGATCCAGATCGGGTTCCTGGCTCGCACCTCAAGGGGCCGGGTCGCCACCGAGCTTGCGTACCGGCACCTGGGCCTGGTCCCACCGGACCCCGCCCCGCAGCAAACCCGCCTGCTGTAGGGACCAAACCCGCCTAGTCTTGAGGTGGAGATGTACGACTTCGGGAAGCTGCTTCTGTTCTTTGGCGTGCTCCTCGCCGTGATTGGCGGCGGCCTGATGCTTTTCGGCCGGTTCAACCTGCCCGGTGACTTCACGTTTCGCAGCGGCAGCGTGACCGTCTACGTGCCGATCGCCGCCAGCATCATCCTGTCGGTCGTGCTGACCGTGGTGTTGAACGTCTTCTTCCGGCAGCGGTAGGTGGGTCCCGCGATCAGCCGGGGAGTGGGTCCTCACGGCCAGGGGCCCCGGAGCATCGCGAAGTTCCCGGAACGTAAGATTCTCGGGCTGTGCAAGTAGTCCTCAGCTGGCCGGTCCGCCTGCTCGTGGTCGCGATCCTGATGTTCTCAGTGTTCATCGACGGGGCCGGCTACATCTACCGGATCGTCAACCACTACCCCCTCACAGGCAGCGTGCCTGGCCTGCCTCCCAACTTCGGCGGCTGGCAGGTCTACATCCACAAGGGCCTCGACCTGTCGGGTGGAACCCACATCGAGTACGGGCTGACCAACTTTCCTGCCGGCCAGTCGCGCGCCGACGTCCAGCAGCGGACCATCTCGGTCATCCTCAAGCGAGTCAACGCCCTTGGCGTGAGCGAGCCCGAGGTTCGAGGGGCGGGCAGCAACAACGACCGGATCACCGTCGACCTTGCGGGAGTCACCGCCCAGCAGGCGCAAAAGACAATCGGCTCGATCACCAAGCTCGTCTATACGAAATGGGTCAAAGACGCCAAGGTGACAGCCGGTCCTCAGCCTGGTTACAAACCGGCCCTTACGGGGCTGACCGGCGATGACATCGCATCGGCCAACCCCAGCCTCGATCCCAACGGAGTCGGCTGGGTCGTCAACATCAGCTTCACCTCACACGGCTCAGACCTCTTCGGCAAGCTCACCACCGCCAACGTGGCCGCGTGCCCCGGTGACCCGGCCGTCTCAACGACCGCGAGCTGCCCCGAGCGCCGCCTGACGATCTGGCTGGACCTGACACAGAACGACATCAACCACTGGGAGGACTCCGCCTACGCGACGACGGTGTCCGGCACCTACGACCCGAACTGCCTTGCGACCAAGGGCCCAAACGCGACGTGTCCAAAGTTTCTGGTCGACGCCAACACCATCCAACCGATCCTCGGTGGGCAGGCCTATATAAGCGGCGGCTTCAACCAGGCCAGCGCCACTGACCTCGCGACCGGGATCAACGCCGGTTCGCTCCCGGTCGACCTGCAGGTGCTTGGGGTCACGCAGATCGGGTCCACGCTCGGCGCCGAGTCGGTGAAGCTCAGCCTGGCGGCCGGGCTCCTCGGATTATCGATCGTCGTGATCTTCATGATCGTCTACTACCGCATCCCCGGCCTGCTTGCGAGTATCGCCCTGCTGTTCTATGCAGCAGCTGTCCTGGCCGTTTTCAAATGGGTGCCGGTGACATTGACCCTCGCCGGCATCACGGGATTCATCCTGTCGGTAGGTATGGCCGTCGACGCCAACGTACTGATCTTCGAACGCTTCAAGGAGGAGGTGCGGTCTGGCCGGACGATCCCGGCCGCGGTCGATGCTGCAGTCCGGCGCGCGTGGCCCGCAATCCGGGACTCCAACACGTCAACTTTCATGACCTGCGTCATCCTTGGCTTCGTCGGACCGCCGCAGGTGCAGGGCTTTGCGATCACACTCGGCATCGGCGTGGTGGCCAGCCTAGTTTCCTCGATCATCGTCACCCACAACCTCCTGGCGATCGTCCTCAACTCGGCGGCGTTCAGGCGCCCCGGCCTTCTGGGGGTGGATCGTGCTCGAGTCTCCTGACGAGTTAGAGGAAACCGAGGAAGCGGCGGCGCCCGAGCAGGTCGCAGCCGAGCCCGTCAAGGCTGAGCCCCCGCCCCGCGAGCCGCGCGTGCGCAAGCTCGACATCGTCAGCCGGCGCAACCTCTTCTTCCTGATCTCTCTGATCATCATCGTCCCCGGCATCATCTCGATGGCCCGGCCGGGAGGAGGCTTTCTGCTCGGCATCGACTTTGCGGGCGGCACGGAGTTTTCGCTCCAGTTCCTCAACAAGCCGAGCCTGCTGCAGGTCCAGAACGCAGTCTCTGCGGAGAATATCAACGGCACCGTCATTCCCGCCGGCCAGACCGGGAGGTACATCATCCGAGCCCTGCCGCTGTCCCCCGACCATCAGGCCGCGGTGGTCAGCGATCTCGTGAACAAGCTCGGGCCGGTGGACATCAAGAACGAGTCGGTGACCGAGGTGGGGGGGACGATCGCCGGCGAGACGATCACCCGCGCGCTCCTTGCGGTCGTGACCGCATCGGTCGGCATCCTGCTGCTGCTGGCGTGGCGATTCCACAATGTGCCGGGCGGCTGGCGCGCGGGATTCCAGTTCGGCGGCTCAGCCCTCGCGGCCCTCTTGCATGACGTGTTCATACTCACCGGAGTCTTTTCGATCATCGGCACGTTCTTTCACAATCGCATCGGCGAGATCGACGCCCTGTTCGTGACGGCGGTACTCACGGTCGTCGGCTTCTCGGTCCACGACACCATCGTCGTATTCGACCGGATTCGCGAAAACCTGCGCGTCAGCCAGCGGCTCTCATTCGAGCAGGTGGTCAACCTGAGCATCATGCAGACCGCGGCCCGGTCGATCATCACGAGCTTCACGGTCATCCTGGTCCTGGCCGCCATCCTGATTTCCGGCGGCGACACGCTCAAGGGCTTTGCACTGGCCCTGATGATCGGCGTCGCGTCGGGCACCTACAGCTCGATCTTCAACGCGGCGCCGCTGCTGGTGGTGTGGCGAAAGCTCCAACCGGTCCGCTGACCGCTCAATCCAGCTATCGTTGGATTCAGACACCTCACATGCCAACCTGGCCCATATCGTCAATCAAGGAGTTGATCGAACCCACCCTGAAGCACATGGGTTTCGAGCTGTACTCGCTCGAGCAATCGGGACAGGGAGGCCGCACGCTTCGCATCTCGATCGACCACGCGGAGCCGATCACCATCGAGGATTGCGAGAGCGTGAGCCGGGTTGCAGGTCCGCTGATCGAACATGCCGAGCTCATCGATGGGCCATACAACCTCGAGGTGTCCTCGCCGGGCGCTGAGCGACCGCTGCGCGCGCATGCGGATTACGAGCGTTTCAATGGCAAGCGGGTCAACATCCGCTACCGCAGCGGTGACGCCGACACGGTGGTCGAAGGTCAGCTGGTCGCCGTCGACGGCGCCGGCATAGCAGTGCAAGCTCAGGGGCTTCGAGGCCGCGCACCTGTGGTCACGCACATTGCATGGAGTGACGTTGTCGCGGGCAGGCTCGCGGTCTCACTCTGAACCGTCCACCGAAAGCCTCGCCGAAGCGCTGACCGCGCTCTGCGCCGAGGTGGGTATTCCTTTCGAGGAGATGCTGCACACCGTGGAAGGTGCCCTGGCGGTCGCCTACACGCGGGCGTTTAGCCCTTCGGGTGAGATCTCCGTGAAGCTCGATACCAAGACCGGCACGCTCGAGGTGCGCAGTCGCGTCGTTCGGAGTGACGGCAGCGAGATGGTCGAGATGCTTCCGTCAGAAGAGTTCAAGCGCCTGGCCGCACAGACGGCAAAGCATGCGGTGCTTCGTCACATTCACGACCTTGAGCGGGACAAGGTGCTACGCGACGTGGCCGAGCACAAAGGCGAGCTTGCGAGTGGCGTGGTGGACCGGAGCGAGATGGGCACCGTCTACGTGGATCTTGGTAAAGCTGAAGGCGTGATGCCTCTCGAGGAGCAGATACCTGGCGAGCAGCTGCACCCGGGGAAGCCGGTGCTGGTGGTGATCATGGAGGCGCAACGGAACGCGCGGCAAGCGCAGGTGCGAGTCTCGCGAGCCTCGCGGATGTTCGTGCACCGACTGCTGGAGGCCGAGGTGCCGGAGATCAAGGCGGGGACGGTGCAGATCCGCGCGATCGCGCGCGAGCCGGGGTTGCGCACGAAGATCGGTGTCTCTTCCACCCAGGCCGGGCTTGACCCGGTGGGCGCGTGCGTCGGGCCAAAGGGAGTGAGGCATCGCGCCATCCTCAGCGAGCTCGCGAGCGAGCACGTCGACATCGTGCCCTGGTCTGACGATGCGGAGGCGTTCGTGGCTTCATCGCTGGGGCCGGCCAAGCCAGACGCAGTCATCATCGATCGCATGACGCGCACAGCGACGGTCCTCGTGCCGCGCGCGCAACTATCGCTGGCGATCGGCCGCGACGGGCAGAACGCGCGGCTGGCGGCAAAGCTCACAGGATTCCGTATCGACATCAAGGCCAGCGAGGCCGAGGCCGAGGGCGGGGGCGTTGCCGAACCCACGGCGTGAGCCGGCCAGGACATGCGTCGCATGTCGCCAGGAGGCCGGCAAAAACGCTCTGGTGCGCATAGTTCGCGGCCAGGATGGCACCGCCGCGGTCGACAGGACCGGGCGAGCGTCGGGCCGCGGCGCGTACGTCCACCCGGCCGCCGCATGCCTTGAAATCGCCCGTAAGCGAAGGGCCCTGGAGCGATCGCTGAAAACCTCCGTAGGATCCGAAGTCTGGGCGGAATTAGCTAAATAAATACCCAGGTGAACCGGCAGGCCGGGTCCACTCCGGCCGTCACCGACGTCTCTCCCAAGCGCCTCCAAGCGTGGCCAAACATCGGTCGGGGTACCGCGGGGCAGGCCTGCTTCCCCCGCGATCTGGGCATAATCAGTAGTTCCGCATGAAAGCACACGAACTCGCACGCGAACTCGGGATCAGCCAAAAGGAGCTGGTGAACTTCCTCCAGCAGAGGCGGCTGACGCGCAACGCCGCCGCGCCGCTGGCGCCGCCGGCGATCGAGGCTGCCCGAAACGCGTTCAAGCCGGCGGCGGTCGCGGTCAAGATCGCCCCCAACGGCGATCGGCGGGCGGTGCTGCCGCCGAGCCTGTCGGTGAAGGACCTGGCGGAGAAGCTGTCGGTGAGCCCGGTCGAAGTGATCAAGAAGCTCATGGCCTCGAACATCATGGCCACGATCAACCAGGTCATCGACTTCGCCACGGCCGAGATCGTGGCCGACGAGTTTGGCTACACCGTCGACCCTGTGTTGAGCGAGGACGTGGTCGCGACCGAATCGGCGGAAGGCGAGGCGGTCGTCACCACTTCGCGTGAGGAGCTGTTCTCCGTCGCCAACGAGGACCCGAGCAAGCTCGTCCCGCGCGCGCCCATCGTCACAGTTCTCGGGCACGTCGACCACGGCAAGACCTCGATCCTCGACGCCATCCGCAAGACCAGGGTCGCGGCGGGCGAGGCCGGAGGCATCACCCAGCGCATCGGCGCCTACAAGATCGAGACGGCCGACGGCCATCCAATCGTGTTCGTCGACACCCCGGGCCATGAGGCCTTCACGGCCATGCGTGCACGCGGTGCGCAGGTCACGGACCTCGTGGTGCTCGTTGTCGCCGCCGACGATGGAGTCAAGCCGCAGACGATCGAGGCCATCCACCACGCGCGCGCCGCGAATGTCCCGATCATCGTCGCCATCAACAAGATGGATGTCCAGGGGGCGAACCCGGATCGCGTTCACCAGGAGCTCGGTGCGCAAGGCATCGTCACGCGTCATTACGGCGGCGAGCACGAGTGCGTGCACCTCAGCGCGAAGACCGGCCAGGGCATCGACGATCTCCTGACCACCATCGTGCTGTCGTCCGACATCCTCGAGCTCAAGGCGAACCCCGACCGGAACGCCATCGGCACCGTCGTCGACGCGCACCTCGAGCGTGGTCGTGGACCCGTCGCCACGGTGCTGGTGCAAGCCGGAACCCTGCGCGTCGGCGACGACTTCGTCTGTGGCCACATCTACGGCCGCGTACGGGCCCTCGCGAACGACCGCGGCGAGTCAGTGACCGAAGCCGGGCCGGCCACCCCCGTGGTGGTGTCGGGCATGAGCGAGGTCCCCCAGGCCGGCGACATCTTCCAGGTCGTCGGATCCGAGAAGGCTGCCCGCCAGATCGCGCTGACGAAGCTGACCGAGCGGCGCACGCAGGAGGCGGCACGTGACTTCGCGCCGCGAATCACCCTGGAGGAGCTTGCCCGTCGCGCCAAGGAAGGCGAGGTCAAGGAGCTCAGCCTTGTCGTCAAGGCGGACGCACAGGGCACACTCGAAGCGGTGCTCAGCGCGCTGCAGAAGATCGAAGACCCGGTGGTCGCGATCAAGATCGTCGGCCAGGGCGTGGGGGCCGTGAGCGACTCGGACCTGCTGCTGGCCAGCGTATCGAACGCGATTGTCATCTGCTTCAACCTGAAGCCGACCCCGGCCGCTGTCGCGGCCGCGGAGCGAGCGAAGGTCGAGGTGCGCTACTACGACGTCATCTACAAGCTCACCGAGGACGTCGAGCGGGCGGCCAAGGGCTTGCGCGAACCGACGTACCGTCAGATCCGCGAGGGCAAGGTCGAGGTCGTCATCCCGATCAAGATCCCCCGCCAGGGCGTGATCGCCGGCTGCCGCGTGGTCGAGGGCAAGATCACCCGTGGTGGTTGGGCCAAGCTGCTCAGGGGGAAGGAGCAGATATTCGAGGGTAGGATCAGCTCTTTGAAGCACTTCAAGGAGGACGTGCGCGAGATGTCCGAGGGCCAGGAGTGCGGCGTTGGGCTCGAAGGCTTCGAGGCCTTCCAACCCGGCGACGTCATGGAGACATACCGCCTCGAGCGGGAAGAAATCTAGGCAAGGCGTGTCTTGCTGAAAGCGGAGGTCGTGATGACCAGCTACCGCGCCGACCAGGTCGCCGAGCAGGTGCGCGAGGAGATCATGTCGATCATCCGCCGAGATCTCAAGGATCCCCGTATCGGGTTTGTGAGCATCACGGCGGTGCGCATGTCGCCTGACCTTCGCCAGGCGCGCGTGCGTGTCAGCGTGCTCGGCAACCCGGAGGAGAAGAAGGCATCGATCGCCGGCCTCATCTCCGCCAAGGGTCTGATCCGGCACGAGCTCGGCAAACGCCTGCAGAACTTGAGGTTCTCGCCCGAGCTACGCTTCGAGATCGACCCATCGATCGAGTACAGCGCCCATATCAACGAGCTGCTGAAGGAAGTCCTCCCGTCGGTGCCGGACCACGCCGACATCGCCTCGACCGATGAGAGCAAGGAGGAGACGACATAGCCAGCCCTCGCCCCAAGGCAGACGTTTACGACGACATCAAGGAGCTCATCGAGGCCAATGAGGAGATCCTGATCTTCGGGCACAAGGACGCCGATGGGGACACCCTCGGCTGCAGCCTCGCATTTGCGGAGGCGCTGCGCTCGGCGGGCAAGCGGGTGTGGGTG
>DASXNH010000192.1:0-36948 GCA_036495195.1 Candidatus Dormiibacterota bacterium | reverse complement strand
CGGTCAACGAGGAGTTCCCGCGTGTGCACTACTCGCGGCGAGTACAGAACGACGGCTCCCTCTACTTCGGTCCTTACACATCGGCGCAATCCCTGCGCGGCACCGTCAAGTCGATCAGGCAGCTGCTGCCTTTCAGGACTTGCTCCGACGAGATCTTCAGGCAGGGCAAGGTCTGCCTTGACTTCCACATCAAGCGGTGTCCGGGGCCCTGCGAGAGGCGCATTGGCGCCGATGACTACAAGGCCCGCATCCACGAGGTCGCGCTCTTCATGGAAGGTCGTTCGGACGTGCTCGTTCGTGAGCTCCATGAGCGAATGGAGGGCGCCGCCGACCAGCTCGACTTCGAGAATGCGGCGCGCTATCGCGACCAGCTGCAGTCGATCGAAAAGATCGCGGACCGCCAGAAGGTGATCACACAGAGCCGTGATGACCAGGACCTGATCGCTTATGCGCGCAGCGGGGGCGACGTTTACGTCGAGGTCGCTTACGTGCGGCAGGGAAAGATGGTCGGCCATGACGGCCACCCTCTCGACGGCGCGGGCGACGCGACCGAGGCGGAGCTGTTGCGCAGCTTCGTTCTCCAGTACTACGCCAGCGCCACCCACGTACCTCGGACGGTGATCCTCCCCGGGCCCCCAGAGGAGGTCGAGCTGCTGACGGGGTGGTTGACCCAGAAGCGCGGCGGGCCGGTGACCATGGAGGTGCCTCAGCGTGGCCGGAAGCGGGCGCTCGTGACACAGCTGGCGGAGACCGCGGCGCAGGAGTTGGAGCAGCTGCGTATCCAGGCCGATTACGACAAGAGCCGCACCGAGCCCATGCTCGCGGCGCTGGCCGAAGCGCTCGACCTGGAGACTCCACCGAAACGGATCGAGTGCTACGACATCTCGAACATCCAAGGGGACAGCGCGGTGGGCGCGATGGTCGTGTTCGAGGATGGCCGTCCTCGCAACGATCACTATCGGCATTTCAGGATCAAGTTCGTGCCGGGACCCAACGACTTCGCGATGCTGCAGGAGGTGCTTCGGCGCCGGTTGGAGAGGCTGGAATCGGCGCAGCGGCGCGAGGACGCGGACATAGTTGGCGACCGCTCCTTCACCAGCCGTCCCGATCTCATCCTCATCGATGGGGGCAAGGGACAGCTGAGCGCTGCGCTGGAGGTGCTCGAGTCGGCGGGGTATGCGGACATCCCGACGTTTGCGTTGGCCAAGGAGCGCGAGGAGATCTTTGCGCCTGGGCGCGCTGAGCCGATCGTGCAGGAGAAAAACTCGCCCGGGATGTTCCTGGTGCAGCGGATTCGCGACGAGGCGCATCGTTTCGCGATCACCCACCACCGCAAGGTCCGGGCCAAGAAGGCCCTGACGTCGCCTCTGGACTCGGTCGAGGGCATTGGGCCCACGCGCAAGCGCGCCCTCCTGCGACACTTCGGATCCGTGCAGGCGATCCGCGAGGCCCCCGTCGAGGACATCGTCGCGCTGGGTGTTCCCGAGCGCCTGGCCCGGCGATTGAAGGAAACCCTGTGACCCTGGTGATTGTGGGGGCGACCTCGGAACCCGACCTCGACGAAGGGATTGGGGTTTTCGTCGATAACGGTTTCCAGCTGGCCCGCTGGCTGTCGCCCTTCGATGATTCGGACGGCGTTCTGCCCTTGCGAGGCGATGCGGCGGTGGTGTTGAAGGACGCCGACGCTCGTGGCATCAGCTACGTGCTCGTGCACGTCGGCGCCAACGATGGCAAGGCTGGTGGCAGCCACGAGCGCGCACATCATCGCGTCGACGTCGCGCAGCTGCGGGAGCTGGCGCAGTCGCTAAAGTCGCGCGAGCGGATGCTGATCACCTGCCTCGCCTTCGGTTTCAAGAAGGGCATCCCCGACGGCGCCGCCTGGGTTGTCGACGTGAGGCTTCTCGAAAATCCCTACTGGGTGGAGGAACTGCGTCCGCTCGACGGTCGCGATACGCGCGTGCGCGACTACGTCATCGGGCAGCCTGTGGCGCAAGAGCTCCTCGACAATCTCGAACGCACGCTTCGGGCGGCACTTCCGCACTACCGCGAGCGCGGCCGCTCGCAGCTCGTCGTCGCGTTCGGGTGCACTGGCGGCCGGCATCGCTCGGTCGCGATGGCGCGCGAGATGGCGAGTCGCCTCGAGGACGTCGAGGATACAGACGTGGAATTCGTGGCTCGGGAGCTGGACAGCTGATGCAAATCCCCCAGCCCGCTTCCTGACGTTAGACAGAAGTGACGCGAGCGCTGGTGCTTGGCGGCGCTGGGTTTGTCGGGAGCGCGGCGTGCAAGGAGCTCATGCGCCGCGGCGTCGAGACGATCGCCGCGGGGCGCCAAGATCGACCCTACGGAGTCTTCACCAGCTACGTCGCGCTGGACCGCACGGATGAGGAGCATCTGAAGCGAACCCTGGCTGAGGTCAAGCCCGACGTGCTGCTTGACCTTGCGTGTTTCCAACCGGTCGAGGTGGACTCCGTGATCCGCAACTTCAAGGGTGACCGCTACGTGTTCGTGTCGACCGGCGTCTATCCGTGGCTCCACGGCAAGCCGGCGCGCGAGGAGGATTTCCT
Source organism: Candidatus Dormiibacterota bacterium (assembly GCA_036495195.1). Lineage (GTDB taxonomy): Bacteria > Chloroflexota > Dormibacteria > Dormibacterales > Dormibacteraceae > Palsa-872. The sequence goes on along the minus strand of DASXNH010000192.1, from coordinate 34,381 downwards.
GCCGCTCGCGGGAGAGCCGCCGGCAGGCCTTGATTACATGGACGGCAAGCGCTGGTGCGAAACGCTGATCGCGAGATCCCACGACTTTCCGTGGACGGTGGTACGGCCACCGGCCATCTTTGGAGCCGCCGACCACACGCTCCGTATTGCCGCTTACATCCAGCGCGTGGCGGATGGCGGCCCGCTTTTCGTTCCGCAGGAATCCTATGAACGCCAGGCTGGTCTCGCATGGGTCAAGGACATCGGATATGCGTGCGCCCTTGCCTGCGACATGCGAAAACCGACGGATCACAAAGCCTTCAATGCCTCATTCGAGGGCGTGAGCCTGCGCGACCTGATCGAAGCCATCGCCAAGGTCATGGGCGTGCCGGCCAGGATGCATCCGATCCCGTTTGCCGAGCTTCCTCCCGACGCCAGCCCGTACGGTCCGGATCCACGGCGCTCGGCCGGATACGTGCTGGACCGAGCGCGCACCGAGCTTGGATTCGAGCCGTCGGCGCTGGAAGACGCGCTGGCGGAAACCCTGGCCTGGTACCGCGTCGCGCATCCGTCGCACCCCGGATACGCCAACCGGGCTCAGGAGCTCGCCATCGCCGGCGCGTAACGCCGACCTATCCTGACCGTCATGCGTCGACTGGGTCCTTACGCGATCGTCCTCGGTGGCGTTGTCGCGATCACGTTGGCGATCGCTGTGGTCGCGTCAAGCGCCAACGTTTCGGGGCTGTCGGTCGTCTACCTCCTCCTGATTCTGTGGGTCGCGGCGCGCTGGGGCCGCGGGCCGGCCGTGGCCGGGAGCATCGCCGCCTTCCTCTTTTACGACTTCTTCCTGGTCCCACCCGTTGGGACTTTCGCAGTCAACGCTCCAAGCCAGGTCTTCGAGCTGGTGGTGCTGCTGGCTGTCGCGCTGGTGACCAGCCAGCTTGCGGCGTCGATTCGCCGCGCGCAGGCCGAGTCCGAGACCCTGGCCGCGGATTCGCGCGTCCTGTACGAGCTGGCGACGGTGGCACTGCGCACCCCTCAGCCGACCGTCGCGCTGTCGATGGTCCGTGACCGCGCGCGCACGCTGCCGTCGGTCAGCCGGTTTGCCCTCGTTGCCGTGGATTCAGGCCGGGACGCGGAGTTCCTCGCGGGCGATGAGCTGACTCCTGACGAGGTCAACCAGGCGGGGCGGGCTTACCAGAACAAGCGCTCAGTGGGCCTCACGATCAGCGATGGTGCGGTCAAGCTCATGAAGACCCACCCGGTGGCCGCCTCTCCCGCATACCTGCCTCTGGCGAGCGGTGTGGCGGTGATGCGCATCCAGTCGGGCCGGCCGGAACGCCGCGAGCTCCGCATGCTGGGCGCTCTCATCGGCTTGGCCGATCTGCTGCTGGATCGCCGACGTGCGGCTCTTGAAATAGAGAGGGCGCGTGGTTTTGAGGCCTCGGACAAGCTGAAGGCCGCCATCCTGTCGTCCCTGTCACACGAGCTCAAGAGCCCGATTGCCTCGCTGCGAGCGGGGCTCACGGCGCTGCTCGCGCCACAGGCCGGGCTTGCGCCAGAGCAGAAAGAGCTGCTGGTCGACCTTGACCGGCAGGCGACGCGTCTCGACCGCCTTGTCGGCGACATGCTCGCCCTGTCGCGATTGGAGGCCGGGCTCGAGCTGGCCAAAGAGCCACATGGCTTTGCGGAGCTGGTCGGCACCGCCCTTTACCAGCTGCGCTCCGACCTGAAGGGGCACGGGGTCGCCGTCGACCTGGCCGACGACCTGCCACCCGTGGAGGTCGACGAGCTCCAGGTGGGAAGGGTGCTCACCAACCTCATTGAAAACGCCCTCGAGTGGGCACCTTCGACCGGGGCCATCGGCATCGGTGCGGTGGCGCACGATGCGGACCTGGAAGCGTGGGTGGAGAACGATGGGCCTGCGATCGCGCCCGTGGACCTGGACCGGATCTTCGAAACGTTCTGGACTCGCCGCGCTCGTGGCAGCGGACTCGGCCTGGCGATCTGCAAGCGCGTGGTGGAGGCGCATGGCGGAACGATCCACGCGGAGAATCGGCGGCGGGGCCCTCGCTTTACCTTCACCCTCCCTCTGGCTCGAGTGGTGTCCCGACCTTGAGCGGTCGCGTGCTCGTGGTCGACGACGAGGTGGAGATGCAGCGAGCATTGCGCACCGGATTGGGATATCACGACTTCGACGTGCGCGCGGTGGGAAACGGAGAGGCTGCGATCCGCGAGGCGGCGGCGTGGCGTCCTGACGTCATCCTGCTCGACCTCGGCCTGCCGGGTGCTCTGGACGGCTTCGGCGTGCTGCAGGCGCTGCGCCCGGCGAAGCGCGCTGCTGTGATCGTGGTCAGCGTCATGCCCGGCGAGAAAGACAAGGTGCGAGCGCTCGACCTCGGGGCCGACGACTACCTGGTCAAGCCGTTCGGTACGGAAGAGTTGGTGGCCCGGATTCGGGCCGTGCTGAGGCGTCAGGTCGATCTTTCCGCTGAGGAGCCGGTGGTGCGGGCGGGGGATCTGGAGATCGACCTGGCCAGCCGTTCCGTGACGGTTGGGGGCCGGGCCGTGCGTCTGACTCCCACGGAATACGAGTTGCTGCGGTACCTGGCGCTGCACGCCGGCAAACCCGTGACCCACACCACTTTGTTGCGACAGGTCTGGGGCGAGTACGCGGTCGGGGACAAATACAACACGCGTTACGTGGTTGCGCAGCTCCGGAAGAAACTGGGCGACGACCCGGCCGACCCGCGCTACATCGTCAACGAGCCCGGAGTGGGTTACCGCCTGGAGAGCTGACGGCGCTCAGACCTCTCTGTGGCTGCGGTTGAGGAGGTACGCGGCGAGCAGCGTCGTCACCACGATGCCGGGCGACCACCCAAGGCCGGGTCCGAATGGGTCGTAAGACGACAGGTCGATGCCGACCGCAAGACCGCTGACCGCAGCGAAGACCATCACTATCAGCGCGCCACGCACGTTGCCGTGCCTGGCGAAGAAAAGCTCCATCTCCAATCGCCAGCCGCGGCGATGGGATCGGTGTCGGAGCTGTCGGGCAACTGCGGCGTGCGCTGGAACACGCCGGCCGTGCTTGAAACGGGCAGCTGTGGGCAGCGGTTCGGGAGGGAGGTGCTCCACCTCTCGGTCGGGGGGCGGAGGCTCCTCAAGTGGCTCCCACAGCGGCTGCTTCCGGTGCTTGCGATAGAGCACAAAGCTGATCACTCCGAGCACGAGCCAGCCCAGGTAGATGAACGTGGAGTTGGAGATGTTCTGGAACATGAGCTGGGTGAAAACGGTGCCGATCGCTATCGCCCCGACCACCGACAGAATCGGAATGCTGTCGCGGCCGAACTTGACGTTGCCGGGCATCCTGTACGGCCTGTAGAGGTCGGGTTCCACGAACCGGAGGCGCATCACCGAGAGGTGGGCCGAGCAGAATGCGAACGTCGCCGCGAGCGAGTAGACGGCGCTCATCAGGTCGATCTCTTTGGAGCCGATGAGGATGCCCGGGAGGACCAGGAGCCCGGCCGCGATGCCGAAGATGATGATCGACATGTAGGGGGTTTTGTACTTGGGGTGCAGGGCCGCAAAAACCCGCGGCAGGCTGTCCGCGCCGGCCAGCGAGTAGCCAAGCCGTGAGATGCCGATCAGGCCGGCGTTGGTGGCGATGACGAGGATCGTGAACGCAAGAAAGCCAACCCACAGGCCAGACCAGAAGGCGAGCGTTTGGAATCCGCGCTGTGCGAACCCAAGGGTGACGATGCCGGAGACCGGGTCCGCCTTCCAGATGGTTCCCAGATCGGTGCTGAACATCCCATTCACCATGTGAACGGGGAAGACGCTCAAGCCGATCGTGGGCAAGAACGCTGAGACGAAAAGCACGGCCGCGATGACCCAGAACGTGGCTCGTGGCACCGACCGGCCTGGGTTCTTTGCTTCCTCGGAAAGGTTCGAGATCGTTTCAATTCCGGTGTAGCTGACCATCGCGATGGAAACCGAGGCCAGGAAGTTGCCCCAGGTGGGGGCGACTCCGAGATGGATGTTGTGAAGGACGGTGCTGATGTTGAGAAGCAGGACGAGCCCGAGGATGACAAGCACGAACTGCGTGACGAGGTCCGTGAACGCGAGGATCAGGTTGAGGATGCTCGACTCCTGGATGCCGAACACGTTGAGAACGATCAGCGCAGAGATCAGGACGATGGTGGCCACCACATGCGACTGGTCGTTGTTCTTGAGCTGGTCCAGCAGCGGCAGGTATTTGCCGAACACGCCGAGGTAGCTGATCGCGAAGTAGGCGGAGATCGAAACCGTCGCCGTGTAGTTCAGCAGCTGCACCCAGCCGACCAGGAACCCGATCGGCCCGTTGAAAGCGCGCCGTGCGAAGCTCGAGCTGCCACCGGCGTGGGGCAGTGCAGCAGTTCCCTCCGCGTAGTTGAGCGCTGTCGTCACGAAGATCGCCCCGGCGAGGAGTAGGGCCAGCGGCGTCAGCCCGAGGGCGAAGGCCGCGGTTACTCCAAGCGCGTAGTAAATGCTGGAGCCGACGTTGCCGTAGCAAGCAGCGAAAAGTGAGGGCGCCCCAAGGGTGCGCGGAAGCTTGGCGGCGCGTCGGACGACGACCCTTAGATCGCCGGGGCGGCGACCACGCCTGGCGACCGAGTCGTGGCTCATCGAGGAGAAGTTAATTCATCGGGTCACATCCATACGACCTCCATACGGGAAGGCGGGTCGCCCAAACGGAGTTCTCACAGCCGCCCTCCTACCGTGCGATCCATGCGCAACGCGATCCTCACTCTGCCAACCCAGCGTTCGAGCGGGGAGCACCGCCAGGTGCTGAGGCCAGCCGTCCGGCAGCTCGACCGTGCCGAGATCCACCTCGCCGCCGTGGCCCGCATGGACGTCGGTGATCCGGCAGTGGAGTCGTGCGTCAGGCGGATGCGCGCCGACCTGGACGGCCTCCGTCGCCACCTCATCGATCGGCGCGACGGAATCCACGCTTGAGGCAAGCCGTGGGGCCGGTCCGCCGCCAGGTCAAGATCCGCGGCGGTCATCTAGGACCCTTCCTTTGTTGGGCGGTGGTGTTTGCGGACATCGGGACGTCCATCTACTACGTGCCGGGGATCCTGTATTCCCATTTCACCACCCGGTCGGCGCTCTTTGTACTGATGACCCTTTTCGTTTTCATCCTTCTGTGCATCAAGTACGCCGAGGTGACCTGGCGGTATCCGGAGGGCGGCGGTGTCGTCAACGTTGCGTCGCAGGCGCTGCACCCGTTTGCCGGATTGCTTGGCGGGCTGTTCATCCTGGTCGATTACTACCTGACCGCAGCCCTGAGCGCCTTGTCGGGTGCCCTGTACCTGGCGGTCCTGATACCCGCTGTCACGCCGTGGGCCGTGGGCGTCACCGTCGCGGCCCTGATCGCGTTGGGCATCCTGAACTTTCTCGGTATCAAGGAGAGCGCCCGCGCGACTGCGATCTTCGTGTGCTTGGCAGGAGGTGGCCAGCTGGCCGTGGTGGTCGCGACCGCTCTGTTCCTCGGACCGGCGGGAGTCTTGGACAGCTTCACCGCGGTTACGCGCGGCCCTCAGCTGACACCGCTTCTGTGGCTCACCGGCTACGGCGCCGCCTTCCTGGCCTTCTCAGGGTTGGAGAGCATTGCGCAGCTGGCCCCGGCCATGCGCCAGCCGCGCAAGCGAGTTTCGTACCGAGCCATGGGTGCCGTTGTCGTGACGATGGCGATCACAAGCCCGTTGCTGACGTTGTGGTCGACCACTTTGTTGAACGCGAACTCAGATCCGAATCAATTCATCTCGTTGCTTGGAGCACATGTCGCGGGACAGCTGCTGGGCGACTACGTCGCGATCAGTGGCGCCTTGCTGTTGGTATTCGCGAGCAACACGGCGATTATCGGCGCCTATCACGTCTTCATCGCGCTGACGAGGATGGGTTTCCTGCCGCGCGTTTTGGAGCATCGCAACGCATGGCGCCGGACACCGCACTGGGCGATTCTCGGCGCGATAGTTCTGCCCATCGTCGTCATCATCGCGTCGAGCGGCAGCGTCAACCTGCTGGGCGACCTCTACGCTTTCGGCCTGCTGGGCACGTTCGTGCTCACATGCGTCAGCCTTGACGTCGTCCGCTGGAGGGAATACAAGAGCTGGAGTCCCGCCGTTGTCGCCTTCTTCGCGGTGGGAGCCGCCACCACCGCGTTGGTGCTCGTCGCCTGGATCGTGAACATTGTCGAGAAGAAGGACGCGACACTGTTCGGTGGCGGCTTGACGCTGCTCGGCTTGGTCGCGGGGCTTGCGACCTATCGGTACAACCGCGCTCGGCGACCACGCGTGTTCCCCGTGCCGTTCCGGCCTCAGCGGGCGGCGGCGTCCATCGCGAGCATGCTCGGCAACCGGCCCTCGGCCGGCGAGGTGCTTGTCATCCTGCCCCACGACCAGCTGGAGGCCGAAGCCGTGATCGGCGAGGCTTTGCGTGCGGCCGCCGGCCGCGGAGCCGTGTTCCTGTATCGGGGCAACCGCTACCCGAATCAGCATCACGAGCTGCTCGAGGTGGGCGATCCGTATCTCAGGGATTACGCCGCGCACGACGGGTTCTCGCGGGCTGAGCTGCTCGCGCGTAAGCAGATTCCGAACCGCCGCTACGTCTATGTGCCTGGCAATCTGCCCAGGGAGATGGTTGCCGAGGTCTGGAGGGTCGTGGCGCCGAGGGAGACCGTCGTGACCGCGGACGATAAGGACATGCTCCCGCCCATGGCCGTCGATCGCGTCCACCGGCACGTCAACAACGGGACGGCAGTGCTGCACATGTTCACCGCGAAAGTCCGGACCCTGCCGGAGGCGGTCACGGCTTGATGATCAGATCCCTCAGCTCGCGCGGGTACTTGGTCATGACCCGATTCCCACCCTCGGTGATCACGACCGTGTCGGAGTGCCGGAAGCCGCCGAGCTCCCTTATGTAGACGCCGGGTTCCACCGTGAACACCATCCCCGGCTCGAGCACCGCCTCGTCGCCCCGGTCGAGGAACGGCGCCTCGTGGCCTTCCAGGCCGATCGAGTGGCCGGTGTGGTGGCGCAGGCTGTCCGCGACGCCCAGCTCGTCGGCGAGCTTCACGGTCGCCAGCTCCACCTCCCCGGCGGTGACACCTGGCGCCATCACCTCGATGGCACGCGATTGAAGGGCGAGCATCGCGGCGAAAGCGCGCTCCTGCTCGGGCGTCGGCTCGCCGACGATCATCGTTCGCTCCAGCTCGCTCTGGTAGCCGTCGATGTCGGCGCCCGCGCCGCTGACGAGGACATCGCCCGGCTGGATCCCGTGGCCCTTGACAAAGCCGTGGGGCATCGCCGTCGAGCGGCCGCCGACGAACATTGCCGTCAAACCGTTGCCGTCGTGCCCGCGCGGGCCCCACCCGGGCATCTCATGGACCATCTCGAAGAGGGTCTCGGCCGCCGGCGGCATGTAGCACTCCATCTCCGTCCTGCCGACCTGGATTCCCGCCTGCATTCGCGTATGCGCTCGCACCGCCCAGTCGCAGCTCAGCTGGATGCATGAGATCTCGGCCGCTGATTTCACTCTGCGCAGCGATTCGATGAGCATCTCGGCGTCGATGGGGCGCTCCCCGCTCAGGTCACTGAGGCGCGGCCCTCGGTAGCCCCAGTAAGGAACGAAGCCGTCGTGGTCCGCGCCGGTGCCGCCCGGTTTGGCGCCTTGCTCGGCCAGCTTGGCGGCCACCCGTTCCATGGGGTGTTCGGCGCCGGGGTACTCGAAGTAGACGTCGACCCTGGTCGCGGCTGTCGACTCGGCGTGCTCCTTCTCGACCGCCGGGACGACGAGCGTGGCATCCCCTCTCGCTTCGAGGATCAGGACGATGGGGCGCTCGGTGGGGATGTGGTGAAAGCCGGTCAGGTAAGCGATCCTGGCGGGGTAGAAGACGCAGAGGGCGTCGAGGCCGGCGGCCTCCATGCCGGCGGCGACGGCGTCGCGGCGGTCGGCATATTCCTGGGCGCCGATCGAAACCAGCGGGCCGGCTGGGCTCGAAGCTCCCACCGGCGCTACGCGCCGCCTCCTCGGCGAGCGGGGAGTCGCGCCTTTTTTACTAGTAGGCGGCAAGTTTTCTGATTGCCTCTGCGATCTTTTTTGGATTCGGCATGAAGAAGTCTTCCTGGGGGGAGTTGAACGGCATGGCCGGGATGTCTGGGGCCGCGACCCGCACCACAGGTCCATCGAGGTCGTCGAAGCCATGCTCGGAGATGACCGCCGATACCTCTGCGCCAAACCCTCCGGTCAGGTTGTCCTCGTATACGACCACCGCCTTGCCCGTCTTGCGTACCGACTCCAGGATCGAGCCGCGGTCCAGCGGCGCCAGCGTGCGCAGGTCGACCACCTCGACGCTGATGCCTTCATCGGCGAGCTGCTCCGCGGCCTCCATGCAGTAGTGCGTCATCAAGCCCCATGCAAAACAGCTGACATTGGTGCCGGCGCGTCTGACGGCGGCTGGGCCGATGGGCACGAGGTGGTCGCCGTCGGGGATCTCTTCCGAGACCAGCCGGTAGACCTTCTTGTGCTCGAGGAAGAGCACCGGATCCGGGTCGCGGATCGCCGACTTGAGCAGTCCTTTCGCATCTCCGGGCATGCTGGGGACCACCACCTTCAGGCCTGGTACATGCGCGTAGAAGGCCTCGATCGATTGCGAGTGGTAAAGCCCGCCGTGGACGCCACCGCCGAACGGTGTGCGAATCACGACGGGGACCGACCAGTCCCCGTTGGATCGGTAGCGCGTGCGCGCCGCCTCGCTGACTATCTGGTCGAAGGCGGGGTGGATGAAATCGGCGAACTGGATCTCCGCGACGGGGATGAGGCCATTGAGGGCTGCGCCGATGGCGACCCCGACGATGCCCGACTCGGCCAGCGGCGTATCCAGCACCCGGGCCTCGCCAAAGCGGGCATACAGGCCTTCGGTGGCGCCGAAGACGCCGCCCTTCTTGCCGACGTCCTCGCCCAGCACGATGACGTGCTCGTCGCGCTCCATCTCCTCTGTGATGGCCGAGCGCACAGCCTCGACCATTCGCAATTCCGGCATTACTGGAAGGGTAGACTGAACCCAAGAAATAGGGGCACATTCCAGGTCCTGGGGAGGTACGCGAGATTTCGTTCTCGGCGGACGTCAAGGACGAGATGGCCGGCCATCTTCCGGCCCGACCATGCTGTCAGCTAAGCGAGTTGCTGGGCATCTATTTCGGCTCGCGTGGGCGACTCATCAAGCGCCAGAGCGAGGGTCCCGCGGCGTATTTCTCGCTGCTGCGCAATCCGATCGCGCGCAAGGTCGTAAGGCTCGGGCGCGCGGTCGGCCACCTGGACGCGAAGTACCAGGTCGTCAGGACAAAGAAACGCGTATCGCTTTTCGTCGAGCTCTCCCTGCCGCCTGGCCTCGCACCGGCGTTCACGCAGTCGGCAGCGCGCGCCGTGCCTGAGGCCGCCTGCGATCAAAAGGCGATGCTTCGCGGGCTGTTCCTTGGTTGCGGGTCGGTGAACGCCCCGAGCTCTCGCTACCACCTCGAGTTTGTGGCCCCAAACGATGCGTGGGCGAAGGCGATTGGTGACGTCGCCTCGGCCGCCGGCGCGCGCGTGGGGATCATGGAGCGGAGCGGCCAGAACGTCGTGTACATCAAGGAGGGGGACGGCATCGTCCGCATCCTGTCTCTGATGGGCGCCAGCCGTGCAGTGATGGAGTTCGAGAACGTTCGCGTTGTTCGGGAGGTGAGCGGCAAGGTCAACCGGCGGCTGAACTTCGAGACCGCCAACATCGGCAAGACGATCGGCTCCGGGCTGCGCCAGGCGGCCGCGATCGAGCGGCTCGATGCGACCGGCCGGCTGGACAGGGTGCCGCCCGCCCTTCGTGAGATGGCGCGCTGGCGCACGGCCAACCCGGAGCTGAACCTCGGGGAGCTCGCCGACAGGATGAGCCTCTCCAAATCGGCTGTGAACCATCGGCTGCGCCGCCTACAGGAGATGGCCGACGGCCTCTCGCCGGTGGGCGCTGGAGACCGGGCCGAGGGCGCGGAAGCGAAGCGGTCACGCCGCTCCGCCTAACATTACGTTCGCCGCCCTCTCCCTGCTATCAGCCGTGCTGGGCCGCCACGGCTTACTGGAGTTTTGCCTAGATGACCATCAAGGTCGGTATCAACGGATTTGGGCGTATCGGCCGCAACATCTACCGCGCCGCCGACCAGCTGAAGGGTGATTTCGAGATCGTCGCTGTCAACGACCTCGGGGACGCCGCCACCTTCGCCCACCTGCTCAAGCACGACACCGCGCTGGGCACGTTCGGGCCTGAGGTTTCCGCAAGCGCCGATTCGATCAAGGTGGATGGCCGGACGGTCAAGTTCCTGAGCGTCAAGGATCCGGGCGAGCTGCCGTGGAAGGACCTTGGTGTGGATGTCGTCGTCGAGTCGACCGGGCTGTTCACAGACGCGGCGAAAGCCCGCGTCCACATCGACAAGGGCGGATCCCAGAAGGTGATCATCTCCGCGCCCGCGACGAACCAGGACTACACCGTCGTGTTTGGAGTCAACCACAAGGGCTACGACCCCAAGAAGCACAACATCATCTCCAACGCGAGCTGCACCACCAACTGCTTCGTGCCGCTCGCGAAGGTCCTCAACGATTCGTTCGGGATCGAGCGAGGCATGATGACGACGATTCACGCCTACACGGCCGACCAGAAGCTGCAGGACCTGCCGCACAAGGATCTGAGGCGTGCCCGCGCGGCGGCCGACAATGTGATCCCGACTTCGACCGGGGCTAACCGGGCCGTCGCCGAGGTGCTGCCGGAGCTTGCCGGCAAGTTCGCCGGCATGGCGTTCCGCGTCCCGATCCTCGATGTCTCGGTGGTCGACCTCACCGTCGAGCTGAAGAACCCGGCCAATGCCAAGGCCATCAACGCGGCCTTCGAGGAAGCGTCGAAGGGTGCGCTGAAAGGCATCCTCGCGGTCAGCCACGAAGAGCTGGTGTCGTCCGATTTCAAGAGCAACCCGCACTCGTCGATCGTCGATGCGCCACTCACGCTCGAGCTTGGCGCTCACTGGGCGAAGGTGGTGAGCTGGTACGACAACGAGTGGGGATTCAGCTGCCGCATGGTCGACCTGATCAACTACATGGCGGCGAAGCTCTGAAAGCGTCGATTACCGACATCGAGGTCGCCGGCATCCGGGTTCTCGTGCGCGAGGATCTCAACGTGCCGCTGGCAAAGGGCGCAATCGCCGACGGCTCGCGCATCAAGGCAGCGGCTCCCACTCTCGGGCATCTCGCGGAGCGCAAGGCGAAGGTCATCGTGATGTCACACCTCGGACGCCCGAAAGGAGTCGACTCGTCACTCTCGCTCCGACCCGTGGCGGCCGCGCTCTCTAAAGAGCTCGGTCGTGAGGTGCGATTTGCGGAAGATTGCGTGGGCGAGGCGGCCCGCGGCGCCGTCGGCCGGCTGAAGGATGGGGAGGTTCTCCTCCTGGAGAACGTGCGCTTTCATCCGGAGGAGGAAGCCAATGACCCTGAGTTCGCCAGCCGCCTGGCGTCTTTGGGCGAGATCTTTGTCAACGACGCGTTTGCCGCCTCGCACCGAGCCCATGCCTCGGTCGTCGGTGTCGCCGAGCACCTGCCCGCCTATGCCGGTGAGCTGATGCTCGCGGAGCTGACCGCCCTCCACCGGGCCCTGGACGAGCCCAAGCGTCCGCTGGTCGCGGTGGTCGGCGGGGCCAAGGTCTCGACCAAGGTCGGCGTCCTCACTCACCTGCTCGAGAAGGTTGACGCGTTACTCATCGGTGGAGCCATGGCCAACACCTTCTTCAGAGCGCAGGGTTATCCGACAGGCGCGGGCCTGGTCGAAGAGGCGGCGCTCAAGGACGCCTCCGAGGTGGCGAAGAAGGGGAGCGAGAAGCTCGTCCTGCCCGTCGACCTGGTCTGCGCACAGAAGATGGAGGCAGGGCAGGAGACGAAGACGGTGCCCGCAAACGCCGTTGAGCCTGACTGGAAGGCGCTGGACATCGGCCCGGAGTCGGTGGCCGAGTTCGCGAAGCACATCGCCTCCGCCAAGACGATCGTCTGGAACGGACCGATGGGCGTCGCGGAGATCCCCGAATTCAGCAAGGGGACTCGCGAGGTGGGGAAGGCGATCGCGAGATCGAACGCCTACACGTTGGTGGGAGGCGGCGACACTGTTGCCGCCATCGACTCGCTCGGCCTCTCCGGCTTCTCCCACGTATCGACCGGCGGCGGCGCGACGCTCGAGTACCTCGAGGGCAAAGAGCTGCCGGGCGTCGCGATCTTGAAGGACGCCTGATGGCCGCAGCGGAGAAGGCCCTCCTCGCAGCCAACTGGAAGATGAACCCCACCGACGGCGGCGCCGCCCTCGAGCTCGTCAACGCCATCCTCCCAGCCGCGGCCAGCAACGTCGACCAGGTGGAGGTGGCGCTGTTCCCGCCATACCCGTGGCTGCTGGGCGTCGCCGAGGTGCTCGGCGAGTCGGGGGTCAAGCTCGGCGCCCAGGACTGCTTCTGGGAGATGTCGGGCGCCTACACCGGCGAGGTGTCGCCCAAGATGCTCGAGGGCTGGTGCCAGTGGGTGCTGGTCGGGCACTCGGAGCGGCGCGCATACCTCGGGGAGACTGACGAGATGGTGGCCAAGAAGGCGGCCGCGGCCCTCGCCTGCAACCTGAGCGTGATCCTTTGCGTTGGCGAGTTGGACGAGCACTACGTCGCCGGCACGGGAGACGAGGTGGTCTCGGCCCAGGTCAAGGCAGGGCTGTCCGGCTTGTCGGCTGACGATTCCGCGCGTCTCGTCATGGCCTACGAGCCGGTCTGGGCGATCGGCACCGGCAAGAGCGCGGATCCCGAACATGCGTACAAGACGATGCGCTTGATCCGTCGCGTGGTGGGTGAGACCATCGGCGCGGGCGCGGCTAAAAAGGTACGCGTGCTCTATGGCGGGAGCGTCAACGCCGCCAACGTGCAGTCGTACGTCGAGCTTCCGCTGTGCGACGGCTGCCTGGTCGGGGGCGCGAGCCTGAAGGCCGACGAATTCTCGGAGATCGTGAGGGTGACGGGCGCCGTTTATGGCCATCACTAGAAAACCAGGCGTCCTCGTCCTGCTGCGCCACGGGCAGAGCACCTGGAACCTGGAGAACCTCTTCACGGGCTGGCAGGATGTGCCGCTCAGCGAGCGTGGCGTCGCGGAGGCTGAGGAGGGCGGCCGCCTGATGAAGCAGGCGGGCGTTACGCCCGGAGTGGTGCATACCTCGCTTCTCGTGCGCGCCATCACGACGGCGGACCTGGCCCTGGCCGAGATGAAGAGGACCTGGATTCCGGTGACTCGCTCGTGGCGGCTGAACGAGCGGCATTACGGAGCGCTCCAGGGTCTCAATAAACAGCAGACCGCTGAAAAGTACGGAATCGAGCAGGTCAAAGCGTGGCGCCGGAGCTACGACGTCCGCCCTCCGGACATGGAGGTGTCCGACGAGAACCATCCGTCGCATGACCCGAGGTACGCCGAGCTGCCACCCGAGCTGCTGCCAAGTGCCGAGTGCCTGAAGGATGTGGTCGAGCGGATGCTGCCCCACTGGTTCGACAGCATCGTGCCGGACCTCCTCCGTCACCAATGCGTCCTGGTGTCGGCCCATGGCAACAGCCTGCGTGCTCTGGTCAAGCACCTCGAGGGCCTGACCGGCCAGGAGGTGGTCGACCTGGACATTCCAACGGGGGTGCCTCGTGTCTACGAGCTCGACTCGAATTTCAAACCGACCACGGCGCACTACCTCGGCGATCCGGACGAGATCGCGAGCCGGGCGGCGGCTGTCAAATCCCAGGCTTCCCGGTCCGCTTAGACTGATTCACGGTAGAAGGTAAGAACAGATCAACTAAAGGGGGGTCCCAAATGGCATTCACGGTTCCACCGCTGGCATACCCGTTCGACGCTCTTGAGCCGCACATCGACGCGAAGACGATGGAGATCCATCACGACAAGCACCACGCGACCTATGTCACCAACGCCAACGCGGCGCTGGAAAAGCACCCGGAGCTCGGCACCAAGACCGTCGAGGACCTGCTCTGGGGCATCGACACGGTGCCGGAGGACATCCGCACCGCGATTCGAAACAACGCGGGCGGCCACTCGAACCACTCGATCTTCTGGAGCATCATGGGCCCCGGCGGCGGTGGCAACCCTCCGGGCCGGCTCGGCGACAACATCAAGAGCACCTTTGGGAGCTACGACGGGTTCAAGGAGCAGCTCACGAAGGCAGCGGTCGGCCAGTTCGGCAGCGGCTGGGCCTGGCTCCTCGCCGACAAGAACGGAAAATTTTCGATCAAGAGCTATCCGAACCAGGACAGCCCCTACATGGAAGGGCTCACCCCGATCCTCGGGGTCGACGTCTGGGAGCACGCGTACTACCTGAAGTACCAGAACAAGCGGGCCGACTATGTCGCGGCATGGTTCAACACGTTGAACTGGAAGGCGATCGAGGCGCGGTTCAGCTCGATCTGGGTCAGCTAAGGGAGACCCGGTGCAAAACGTCGCTCACACGCTGGTCATCCTCGAGGCGATCATCGCCCTCATTCTGGTGATCAGCGTCCTCGTGCAGACACCCAAGGCGTCAGGCCTGGGTGGCACCATCGGAGGCGGCGATGGGGGACTTGGCGGAGGGTATCGGACGCGCCGCGGCCTGGAGCGTCAGATCTACTGGACGTCGTGGGTCCTCGTCGCCGCTTTCCTGGTGTGCTCAGTGGCCAACATCTGGGTCGCCAACTGGATCGCTGCTCATCCGGGGGCGTAGCCGGCTAGCCGCCACCGCCCTGCTCGCGGTGGTGGTGCTCATGGGTTGCCAGCCCGTCGCCACCGCGCCGAAGCCCGCGCGCGGAGGCACGGCCGTGGAGGCGCTGGTCGGAGCGCCTGGCGTCCTCAATCCTCTGTTCGAGGTCGATGCCACGACTCGGGACATCGACAGCGTGATCTATCAGGGTCTCACCACCATCGACGCCCAGCAGAACGTGGTCGGGCTCCTCGCGAGTACGTGGACGATCGCGCCAAATCACCTGTCGTACACGTTCAACATCCGCAGCGGGGTCAAGTGGGCCGACGGGCAGCCGTTCACCGTGGACGATGTGCTGTTCACATTCCACGTGCTTCAGGACCTCGAGTACCAGCAGCCAGGCGCCGACTCGTGGCGGCAGGTCGGAGTGGCGGCGGCGGGTCCGGAACACGTGATCTTCACATTGCGTGCCCCGAGTGCCTCGTTCCCGCTCGCCCTTCGCATCGGGATCATTGCCAAGCACCTGTTCGCGGGGATGTCTCCGCCGCAGATCGCGGCGAGCCCCTACAGCGGGGTGCAGGCGATCGGCACCGGGCCGTTCAAGGTATCGGCGGTCAGCCCTCTCGCAGTCACCCTCAATCGCAACCCTTACGCGGATCCGCAGCCATACCTGGATCACCTGATCTTTCGCACCTACTCTGCCAATCCGGCCACCGATCCGCAGGCCGCGATCGATGGGGTCGTGCACGGGGTGGCGGACCTGGTCGGGGGGCTCGAGCCGCAGGAGGTGGGCACGCTGCTGCGCCGGAGCGATATCACCGTGCAGGATGTTCGGACGTTCACCGACGCGTTCGTGTCGATGAACGTGGAGGGGCCTGGCAAGCCCTTTTTCAGCGACGTGAGGGTGCGGCTCGCGCTGACACAGGCGATCGATCGCCAGAAGATCATCAATGACGTGATCGCCGGGCGCGGTGATCCTGACCCCGGGCCGATCCCCGCTGCGGACTGGGCTTACTCCGCGGCGGCGGCCGCGAAGTATCCGTACGACAGGATTACCGCGGTGAAGGCGCTCGAGTCCGCGGGCTGGGTGCTGGCGCCCGGGGCCAAGATCCGGACCAAGGCGGGTGTGCCCTTCAAGGTGGTGCTGGTCACCGCGGGGTCGTTCCCCAACCGGCAGGTGGCCGATGCCGTTTCCAAGCAGCTGCTGGCGGTGGGGGTCGAGGCGGACGTCACGCCGGTCACCTCGACGGCGCTGGTGCAGCAGTATCTGATCGGTCGGAAGTATCAGATGGCGCTTGTGGCGTTCGATGTGGGGCCTGACCCCGACCAATACTCGCTGTGGCATTCCGGCGCGGACCCCAACTCGCTGAACTTTGCGTATCAGCGCGGTTGGGGGGTGATTGACCAGGACCTCGAGATAGGGCGGGCCGCGGTCGATCAGGCCGCGCGCCTCAACGCGTACATCGACTTTCAGATGCTGATCGCTGACGCGGCGCCCGCGATCTTTCTATATGCGCCGCATTACGACTACGCGATTTCTCAGCGCGTGCATGGCGTGCGGCTCAACAACGTGATCGAGCCGGGCGATCGCCTCCAGTACGTCACGCAGTGGTACGTGAATACCGGGAGCTAGGTTTTGATCGCGCGAGTGAAGCCGGGAAAGTAGCGTTCGATTTCCGGTAGGGCGAACGTAGCCAGGATGCTCGCTGGCGGCTCGCGCTCCAGCAGGAACGCGAAGCTGCGCGTGACCAGGTCTTCGACACTCGATTGAGGCGCGAGGCGCTCTTTGTCGGCCTTCGTTACAGCCACTGTATGCTCGGTGATCGTCCCACCTTCCTCATCGATTCGGACGTGGCACGTCCATCCGTTCGCGTTTACATCGGCCGCGACGTGGATGGTTCGTTGCACGCCACAATTGTGAGCGTGGATCTCGGACTCGGGGGACGTCGCGCGCTCGTTACGGCGGCCAGCAAGGGACTCGGGCGCGCCTGCGCCGAAGCGCTGGTGGCGGAGGGCGCGTCCGTGTTCATTTCTTCGCGCGATGCGGCGGCGATTGAGGCTGCCGGCAAGGCGATGGGGGCGGCGGGGTGGCAAGCCGCCGACGTGGCGAAGGCGGGAGACGTTGGGGCATTGATCGAGGCCGCGGTCGCGACGCTCGCGGGTCTGGATGTCCTCGTGGTCAGTGCCGGCGGGCCGCCGCCTGGGACTTTTCAGTCGACGCCGTTGGAGGCCTGGGACACCGCCTATCAGCTGACGCTGATGAGCGCTGTGCGTTTGGTCCACGCGAGCCTGCCTCACCTGAAGCGGTCGGGGCAGGGGCGGGTTGTGTTCATCACGTCGATCGCGGTGCGGCAGCCGATCCCGAACATCTTGCTGTCGAACTCGCTGCGGGCCGCGGTCACCGGCTTGATGAAAACGCTTTCGCGCGAGATCGGGAGAGATGGAATCACCGTCAACTGCCTGGCGCCCGACAAGATCCTCACCGACCGCATCCGGCAGATGGCAGCGGCTTCGGGGGGCGATCCCGAGGAGCAGCTCCAGCGGATGGCCGCGGAGTCACCGATGGGGCGGTTTGGCGAGCCATCCGAGTTCGCTGCCGCCTGCGCGTTCCTGTGCTCGCGACAGGCGGGGTACATCACGGGGCAGACGCTTGGGGTGGATGGGGGCGCTTTGATCGGCGTGCATTAGGTTCAGGGGCCGGAGGATCAGCCCAAGTCGCCCACCCGGATGAACCCGAAGGGTGCCTCGGGCGCCGCCGGAGCGCTGCAACAGACATTTCGGTTGAGCCGTCCGGTGCCTGACCCTATGCTTCGTACGTGAGCATCAAGTTCGCGGAGCGTATGTCGAGGTTGGGGACCGAGGGCGCGTTTGTCGTGCTCGCCAAGGCGCGGAAGCTCGAGGCCGAGGGCAAGAAGATCGTGCACCTCGAGATTGGCGAGCCGGACTTTGCCACGCCGGACAACATCGTGGAGGCGGGCATCTCGGCGATGCAGAACGGCTACACGCACTACACGCCCGCGAGCGGGATCATGGAGGCCAGGGAGGCGGTCGCGGGATTCGTGTCGCGCACGCTCAAGGTCGAGATCGATCCGACTGACGTCGTGCTCGTGCCCGGCTCGAAGAATGTCCTTTTGTTCACGCTCCTTGCCTGCATCGAGCCTGGGGATGAGGTGATCATTCCCGACCCGGCCTATCCCGCCTACGCGTCGCAGGTCAACTTCATCGGGGGCGTGCCCAAGTACGTCACGTTGCGGGAGGAGACGGGATTCCGCATGGACCTCGATCAGCTCGAGAGTCTGGTCACGCCCAAGACGAGGATGTTGATCATCAATACGCCGCAGAACCCCACCGGGGGGATACTCACCGAGGAGGATGTCGCGTTCGTGTGCGAGCTGGCGCACAAGCACGACCTGTTGGTGGTGTCGGATGAGATCTACAGCCAGCTCGTTTACGGGTTCCAACACGTGTCCCCCCTGTCGCAGCCTGGGATGAGAGAGCGCACGGTGTTGATGGATGGCTTGTCCAAGTCGTATGCGATGACGGGGTGGCGGTTGGGCTACGCGGTCGCGCCCAAGGCGCTGGCCGCAAAGCTCGACCAGCTGATGATCAACTCGTCATCGTGTGCAGCTGGGTTCACGCAGATGGCGGCGATTGAGGCGCTGAGCGCGCCTGAGTCGGAGCACGCGGTGCACAGGATGGTCAAGGTGTTCGAGCACCGGCGCAATCTGGTAGTGGATGGGCTGAACGCGATACCGGGGGTGCGGTGCGCGCGGCCTCAGGGCTCGTTCTACGCGTTTCCGAACATCAAGGAGACGGGGTTTGACGAACGGGAGCTGGCTGATCGGTTGCTGACTGAGGCGGGGGTGGCGGTGCTGCCGGGGACCGCGTTTGGGGCTGCCGGCAAGGGGTACATCCGGCTCGCTTACACACAGTCGGAGGATGAGCTCAAGCGCGGGTTGAAGCAGATCGGGGACTTTATTTCCGCAAATCGCGGGTAGGCCGCTGCCCGCGCCCCGGTCCTACGCGGAAACGGGTTTCGCGCGGTAGGTGAGGATCGTTACGCCATCTGGACCCACGTGCTGGGTGTCGACGAGCTTGAGATCTGTTCTTGGTAAGCCCTCCTGGAAGAGCCGCTTGCCGCCGCCCAGGACGATGGGGTAGACCATCAGGTGGTACTCGTCCACGAGGTTGTGCTTGGCCAGGGTTTGGATGAGGTTGGCGCTGCCGGCCACGAGGATGTCTCCGTCCACTTCCTTCTTCAGTTTCTTGACGTGGCCCTCGATGTCGCTGCGAATGACTGTTGAGTTGTTCCACGTGGCGTCCTCGTCCTTGAGCGTTGTCGAGACCACGTACTTCGGCATGCCGTTCATCTTTTCCCCAAACCAGCCCGTGCCTTCCATGCTGGGCCAGGCCTGGGCGAAGTGCTGGTACGTGATGCGGCCCAGGAGCTGGGCGTCGGCGGTCTTGAGCTCGGTGCCCTTGTACTCCTGGCCCTCGTCGCCGGTGCTGAAGTCGAAGGACCAGCCAGGTGGGTTTTCGATGACGCCGTCAAGGGTGATGAATTCGGTGACCACTAGTTTTCCCATGGATTGAGCTTACATACGCGAGTGGGGCCGGCGGGGTGCGGCGACGCTGGAGCTGTTGCGATGTGGTGGGACGGGCGCCCCCGATTGCGGTGGGCGGCTTGGGCCCGCGCCTTCCCTATATTGTGTGTCTGCGATGGATGACGGGCTCCAGCGCCTGACCCAACCGTTGGTGCGTGAGGGTGGTCGCTTGCGGCCTGCGTCGTGGGATGAGGCTCTGGATCGGGCGTCGGCCGGGTTTGCCAAGGCTCGCGCTTTGGGGCCGAATGGGTTTGGAATGTTCAGCTGTTCCAAGACCACCAACGAGATGAACTACATGGCGCAGAAGTTCACCCGCGTCGTCATGGGCAGCAACAACGTCGACAGCTGCAATCGGACTTGACACGCGCCAAGCGTCGCCGGTCTGGCGACAGTGTTCGGAGCCGGAGGGGGGACCTCGTCTTATCGCGAGGTTGAGCAGACCGACCTGGTGATCCTCTGGGGCTCGAACGCTCGCGAGACACACCCCATCTTCTTTCATCACCTGCTGCGTGGCGTTCGCAGCGGCGCCAAGCTCATCGCTGTCGATCCTCGGCGCACTGGTTCCGCGGAGTGGGCTGATGTATGGCTTGGCCTCGACGTTGGCAGTGACATCTCGCTGGCGAACGCGATGGCGCGCGTGATCATCCACGAAGGACTTGCCGACACCGGCTTCATCGCACGTGCGACGAGCGGGTACGACGAGTTCGCTCGATGTGTCGAGGCCTACACGTTGGAGCGCGCTGAGCGTGAGACTGGCGTGCCTGCGGCTGCGATCGAGGAGGTCGCGTTGGCATACGGCCGGGCGCAGACCGGAATGATCTGCTGGACGCTCGGCATCACCGAGCATCACAACGCCACCGACAACGTCCTGTCCCTCATCAACCTCGCACTTCTCACCGGCAAAGTTGGCCGGTTCGCCTGCGGCTTGAATCCCCTACGCGGGCAGAACAACGTCCAGGGCGGCGGTGATATGGGCGCCATCCCAGCCCGATTCCCCGGTTTCCAGGACCTCGAGGAGCCCGCAATACACGCCAAGTTCACCAGCGCATGGGGCGGTGCGAGATTTCCAGCGACGAGGGGCTACCACCTGAGCGAGATGTTCGAGTCGATGGATCACGAAGAGCTGAAGGCTCTCTACATAATCGGTGAGAACCCCGCTCGAAGCGAAGCTGACCAGACTCGCGCGGTCCGCCTCCTGAGCGGCCTCGACCACCTCGTCGTACAGGACATCTTCCTCACCCAAACCGCCGAGCTCGCGAGCGTCGTGTTACCCGCTGCTGCCGGCTGGGCCGAGTCCGAAGGCACCGTCACCAACAGCGAGCGGCGCGTGCAGCGCGTGAGGCGCGCGCTCGAGCCTCCTGGCGCCGCCCGCGATGACGTCGAGCTCATCTGCGAGCTTGCTCGGCGGCTTGGAGCCGATTGGGGCCACCCGACCGCTGAGCAGGTTTGGGACGAGGTCCGAAGCCTTTCCCCCATGCACGCCGGCATGTCCTACCACCGCCTCGATGAGCTGGGTGGGATCCAGTGGCCATGTCCTGACGAAAGCCATCCCGGGACCGAGTTTCTTCACGCCCGGCTTTGGAAGGACCCAATCGACGGGCCCGCAGCGCCATTTCACGCTGTCGAGAACGATCCGCCTGTCGACCTTCTTACGCCCGAGTTTCCGATCCGGCTCACCACCGGCAGGCGGCTCGATTCATTCAACACCGGCGTGCAAACCGGCGGCTACACGTCGCCATTGCGCACCCGCGAGGCGATCCTCATCTCGCCGTCCGATGGTGCGCGGCTCGGAATCGCCGATGGCGAGAGGGTGCGCGTCAGCTCTCGGCGGGGGTCGGTTGAGGTTCCAATTCGGTTCGACGCTTCGCTGCGGCCCGGCCTGGCGTTCATGACGCTGCATTTCCCGGACCAGGTCGCCACCAACGTACTGACCATCGACGCCACCGACCCCAAATCCGGCACCGCCGAGTTCAAGGCGAGCGCGATCCGGATCGACAAGCTGGTCCCGGTCCCAGCTAAGTAATTGGACATACGGACCGCCGGGGGACCGCCGACAGCCGAGGAGATTGCTGCTGTCGATGGATGCCTCGGAGCCCCGGAATCCCTCTGGGAGGGTGGTGAACGCGTCGAGACAGACGATCATTTGGCCTACGGTGGCCGCGCCGCCCGCTCGCGCCGCCACCTCCTGCTGCCCGTGCTGCACGCTGTGCAGGATCACGCCGGCTGGGTCAGCCGCGGCGCGCTCGAGTACGCGTGCAGGCGCCTTTCGATTCCGCCCGCTGACGCTTATGGCGTCGCCAGCTTCTATTCGCGGTTCGCCCTCGACGAGCGGCCGCCGCTCGCCGTTCACGTTTGCGACGACATCGCCTGCAAATGCGCTGGAGCCGATGTGCTTTGCGAGGCGCTGGAGAGAAACTTTGGGCCCCCCGGAGCGCCCATCGCTTCGGGTTCCGCGGTGTGGTATCGCAGCCCATGCCTCGGGCTGTGCGATCGCGCTCCCGCGGCGCTGATCGAGCGAGCCGGCGGCGACCACGCCGAAGCCCGTGTCGCCCCAGCCAGTCAGGAGGCGATCACCGCGGTGCTCGCCGGCGCCTGGCCCGGCCCTGAACCTGCTGTGCAGCAGCCCCACGACGGTTTGCGGTTGCTTCGCCGCGTCGGTGTGGTTGACCCTGAAAGCTTTGGTAGCTACGTGCAGGCGGGCGGATACACCGCGCTGCGGCATGCGCTGGAGCTCGGCCCGGAAGGTGTGATTCGCGAGGTCACCGACGCGAAGCTGCTGGGCCGCGGCGGGGCCGCGTTTCCGACCGGACGCAAGTGGGACGCGGTGGCCAAAGCCACGGCCCGTCCTCACTTCATGGTTTGCAATGCCGACGAATCAGAGCCAGGCACATTCAAAGATCGCGTCCTGATGGAGTCCGATCCTTTCGCCGTGGTCGAGGGCATGACCATCGCCGCCCTCGCGACGGGTTGCCAGCAGGGTTACCTTTACGTCCGCACCGAATATCCGACCGCGCGCAAAATGATCGAGAACGCGATTGCGCAGGCGCGAGCCAAAGGGTTTCTCGGCACCGACGTTGCCGGCTCAGGATTGACCTTCGACATCGAGGTGCGGCGCGGAGCCGGTGCCTACATCTGCGGTGAGGAGACGGCGCTCTTCAACTCCATCGAGGGGAAGAGGGGGGAGCCTCGCAACAAGCCTCCCTTTCCTGTCGCCGTCGGCCTCTTCGGCCAGCCGACGCTCGTCAACAACGTGGAGACGCTGGCCAACGTGCTCGAGATCCTCAACCACGGCAGCGCGGAGTACGCCAAGGCCGGCACGCCTGAGTCCGCGGGCACCAGGCTCTTCTGCCTCTCCGGCCACGTGCGCGTCCCGGGCCTTTATGAAGTCTCGATGGGCACCACCCTCCGCGAGCTCATTCGGCTTGCGGGCGGGCTGCACGAGGGCAGATCCTTGCGCGCCGTGCTCCTCGGTGGCGCCGCAGGCTCCTTTGTCACCGAGTCGCAGCTCGACGTGCCTTTGAGCTTCGAGGGCACTCGCGCGATCGGTGCCACGCTCGGCTCGGGTGCGGTGATCGTATTCGACGACACCGCCGACCTCGAGCAGGTTCTGCTTCGCATCGCCCGTTTCTTTCGCGACGAGTCGTGCGGGCAGTGCGTCCCGTGTCGCGTCGGGACCGTGCGGCAGGAGGAGGCGCTCAAGAGAATTCTCAGCGAGCGCACGCAGTCCCTTCGCGAAACGGACATTGCGCTTCTCAGCGACATCGCGCGCGCGATGCGCGACGCATCGATCTGCGGGCTCGGGCAGACTGCCGCCAATGCGATTGGTTCAGGGCTGATCCAGCTGAACATGGCTGGGACGAATTAGGTGGCGAGCGGGGTGTTCGTCGGGCTGCCCAGGCGCATGGTCGCCGTCAACGTCGACGGTGAGGAGGTCCAGGTCACCGAGGGCACGACGATCCTCGAGGCCTGCAGCGGCCTCAACATCGACACGCCCACGCTGTGCCAGCTGGAGAACCTCACACCGGTCAACGTTTGTCGTGTCTGCGTCGTCGAGGTCGAGGGCTCTCGCGTCCTCGTTCCCGCTTGCTCCCGGAAGGTCGAGGCCGGTATGAAGGTGCGCACAGACTCGGAGCGTGTGCGACACAGCCGTCGCATGGTTCTCGAGATGCTCGCTTCGTCTGTCGACATGTCGTTGTGTGGGCCGCAGGTGCGCGGTTGGATGTCGCAGTACGGCGCCGAGCCTCAGCGGTTCGGTCCTGGCTCCGCCACCGTGGCGCAGCCTGTGAAGATCGACAACGACCTCTACGTGCGCGACTACTCGCGCTGCATCCTTTGCTACAAATGCGTCGAGGCCTGTGGCATCGATGCGCAGAACACGTTCGCGATCGGGGTCGCGGGTCGCGGTTTCGACGCGCATATTTCCACGGAGTTCGCCGTCGAGCTGCCTGAGTCCGCATGTGTGTATTGCGGGAACTGCATCGGCGTCTGTCCGACCGGCGCATTGATGTTCAAGAGCGAGTACGACATGCGCCAGGCCGATACATGGGACGAGTCGCAGCAGAAAGTGACAGAGACGGTCTGTCCGTACTGCGGCGTGGGCTGCATGCTCGAACTTCACGTGCAGGACAACTCGATCGTGAAGGTGAGCTCACCGCTGGACCACAGCGTCACCGCCGGCCACCTGTGCGTCAAGGGGCGGTTCGGCTTTCAGTTCGTCCAGCGGAGAGGGCGCTCACAGTAGGCGACGCCCGGTCCTCTTTTCTCCGGCTCGCTACGGGGCAGGGCTTTCCCCATAAATGGAGAAAGGGCCGGGTAGGGAACCGACCCTTTCTCCCGAAACTGTTTAGTTAGTCGCCTGATTGGTCGCCCGACTGCGTGTCGGTCGTGTCCTGCGTGTCGGTCGTGTCGCCCGGCCCGTCCTGTGTCTGGTCGGTGTCGGTGTCCACTTCGGTGGTGTCAGTGTCGGTGTCGGTGTCGGTGTCGGTCTCGGTGCCGGTGGCGGTCGAGTCCTCGGCCGCCTCGGTCGTCGACGACTCAGCGGCTTCTTCCGCGGCCTGCGCCGCCTCGAACTGAATCCTCGCGGCAAGCTTTGCCGCCTTCTTCTGCTCAGCCGCCAGCTGTGCACTCGCCTGGGCGGCGTCCTGCTTGTCCTCGATGGCGTTCATGAGGCTCGCCACCCCGGACTTGCTCGGCACGTGAAGCGCCACTGACTGCGAGGTGTGGGCCATAACTGACGTCAGTGCCAGAACCAGGCCTGCCCCTGCCGCGACTGTGGCAGCTCCAACCTTGATGATTCCCGTTCTACGCAATTCGAGTTCCTCCTCGGTATGCCGGTTTTTGGGCCGGTCGATGCTAATAACGCTCTCGTCGCTGAAAGTCGGAAGGCCCTCCGTTCAGCCGCTGGCGCCATCTGGTGACGGGGACGGATCGGGACCGGATCCTAGCGACGGGTCTGGGGTCGGGGTGGGCTCCGGCGGGTCCGTAGGCTCCGGGCTCGGCGGCGGCTCCGGCCTGTCTGTCGGCTCCGAGGTCGGCTTCGGGCGTCCGCTGGATGGCGTGGGGTGGGCTGGAATGCTCCCCTCGCCAGTCGGGCTCACGCGTGGAGCGGGCTTCGCGCGCGGCACAGACTTCGGGCTTGGGCCCGGAAAGTGGCTGACATTCTGGATCACGGTTCCGGCGCGGTCCCGCCAGATCGCTGGATTCGGGCTGCCTGTGGCCGCGGTGGCCGTCAGAGCCGCGCCCGCAGCGGCGATCGCGACGAGGGCCGGCGCAAAGCGCCATGCCCTGCTGAAGCTCTTGGCTGGGCCCATTCGGTAGCGCGCGCTCGAGAGCGCCGGGGAAGGCGGAACCACCTCGTCGAGCGCGGCTTTCAGTCGACTCTCGAGGCCAGGGCCAAGCATTTCTTCGTTAGGTATCGGCATAAATCTCTTGCTCTGTGCGGGAAGACAACGCTACTGGCGCGTCAAGTGAGAAGGCGCCGAGTGCGATCTCAGGTCCCAGCGTGGCGCGAAGGCGCTCAGTCGCCTGTCGCAAACGGGCGCCCACTGTCCGCTCCGACACCCCCAGGGAGGCCGCGATCTGGCGGTTGTTGTACCCGTGGTAGTGCCGCAGCACGATCGCCGCGGCCAGCTTGGGCGGCAGGGTGCGCAGGGCTCCCAGCAGGTCTGGCTGAGCAGCGACGTCGGCAGGGTCCTTGCCTGGGGAGGGATGGCCCAGCCGCCTGATCACCTCGCCGACCGATCTCAGGCGCGCCCGGCGCCGGTAGGAGATCGCCGAGTTGACGGCGATTCGGTGTATCCACGCCTCGGCCGGGGCATCCGGGCGCCAGCGTTTCCAGGCTTTGAAGGCGTGCACGAAGGCATCCTGAGCGCAGTCTTCGGCTTCGGCGGGGTCGGCCAGGATGGCGACCAGGGTTCGATAGACACGCGGGTAGGCGTTGCGATAGAGGCGGTCGAAGTCCGCTGCCGAGCCGGGTTCGTACTGGCTTGGCGAGTCGGGGGGCTTCAGCACGAAGCTATATAACGGCAATGGGTACTTCGGCTGGTGAGACGACTCTTGGGATAATGCCCACGTGCCCATTGTTTGGACCGAGGACCCCGAGGCCAATCGCCTGCTGGAGACCGATCCCCTCGCCTTGCTCATCGGCCTCGTACTCGATCAGCAGGTCAAGATGGAGAAGGCGTTCAGCGGCCCTTACGTCCTGAAGCAGCGTCTCGGGCACCTCGACGCCGGCAAGATCGCCGCCACGGACCCTGACGAGCTCGCCGCGGTGTTTCGCGAGCGGCCGGCCCTCCATCGCTTTCCGGGCAGCATGGCGCAGCGCGTGCAGGCCCTGTGCCAGAGCGTGGTGAAGGAGTACGGCGGCGATGCCGCCGCGGTCTGGACGGGGGCCCGAGACGGGGACGACCTGGCGGCCAGGATCAAGAAGCTGCCTGGGTTCGGGGAGATGAAGGTGAAGATCCTGGTGGCGGTGCTCGCCAAGAAGTTCGGGGTCAAGCCGGCGGGCTGGGAGAAGCACGCGGCCAACTGGCACACGGTGGCCGACGTGGACTCAGTGGAGACGATGGCGGAGGCGCGGGTGGTCAAACGGGAGATGAAGGCCGCCTCCCCCCGCTCGACCGGGGGAGGTTCCGCCCGGCCTCGCGGCAGGCGGGCGCGAGAGGGGTCGTAGCGGCCTGGCTATCTGATAACGTTTGCGCTCCGGCGCGGCCACAGGGAGTCGCGCGGAGAGTCAGTTGAGATGAGGTTGAGATGAGCGCATGCGCGGGATCGCTGATTGGGACGCCGCCTCCGTCGCGCTTCGCGCGCCACCTCCCCGGCAAGCGGAGAGGGCACGGTCCGGCGGGATGGCCTGACCTAACCACCTCAACGGCAAGCGGGGCGGACCTTTGACTGACACACCCACCCGCGACGAAGCCTCGGCGTTGGCCAAGGATTACAAGCTGATTCCGGTCTACCGGGAAGTGCTGGCCGACATGCTCACTCCCGTTCGCGCCTACACGCTCCTGTGCCCTCCAGGCACGCCCGGCTTCCTGCTCGAGAGCGTTGAGGGTGGGGAAAGGCAGGCGCGCTACTCCTTCATCGGCTTCGAGCCACGCGCCCTCGATCTCGGGGACGGTGACCCGCTGCCGGCCCTTCGCGCCGTCGCCGCCGAGGCGACCGCACCTGTGCGCGGCGTTCCCCGTTTTCACGGTGGCGCGGTCGGCTACCTCGGTTACGAGACGGCGCGCCATTTCGAGAGGCTCCCCGTGGCCCAGGGCGCGTCGCCGGCCATGCCTGAGAGCGCCTTCCTGCGCGCGGAGGACCTCGCAGTCTTCGATCACGTCACGCGGCGATTGAAGCTGCTGACCATCTTCCGGCCCGACCGCGAGGATTACGACGCGGCCGCCGCGCGGATCGATGCGATGGAGGAGCGGCTAGCCTCAGACCAGGTGGCCGTATGGCCTCGCGGGGGGGATGGGTCGCCGTGGAAATCGAATGTGACCCCGGGCCAGTTCCACGCGATGGTCGATGCGGCGAGGGAGCACATCCTGGCCGGCGATGCGTTTCAGATCGTCGTGTCGCAGCGCTTCGAGAAGCCTCTGGCCGCGAGCCCGTTCGACGTCTATCGCTGCCTTCGCGCGATCAATCCGTCGCCTTACATGTTCTTCCTGGCTCTGGGCGGTGACCGTCACATAGTCGGCACCTCGCCGGAGAAGCTCGTGCAGGTCGAGGGCAAGCGCGTCGAGACGCGCCCGCTGGCCGGCACGCGCAGGCGTGGCACGGACCCGGGCGAGGACGCGAGTCTCGAACGGGAGCTCCTCAACGACATGAAAGAACGAGCCGAGCACGTGATGCTCGTCGACCTCGGACGCAACGATGTCGGTCGCGTCGCGCGGCCGGGCACCGTACGCGTCGACCGCCTCATGGAGGTCGAGCGCTATTCGCACGTGATGCACATCTCGTCGACGGTGAGCGGCGAGCTCCGCGATGGATGCACATCGCTCGACGCGCTGAGGGCGGCGTTTCCGGCCGGCACTGTTTCCGGCGCTCCCAAGATTCGCGCCATGGAGGTCATCGCCGCGCTCGAGCCCGACCAGCGCGGGGTGTACGCGGGCTCGCTGGGTTACGTGAGCTTCGGTGGCAACCTTGACATGGCGATCACGCTGCGCACGGTCGTCATCGCCGAAGGTATTGCTTACGTGCAGGCGGGCGCCGGCGTCGTGGCGGACTCGCGACCTGAGCGGGAGTTTGATGAGACGCTCGAGAAGGCGGGGGCGATGTTCAAAGCGATCGAGATGGCGGAAGCGATGTGAGCACGATCCTCCCGACGCCGAAGCTTGCGGTGATCGACAACTACGACTCGTTCACCTACAACCTCGTGCAGTACCTCGGCGAGCTCGGCGTCGAGCCCATGGTCTATCGCAACGATGAGGTGAAGGTGGAAGAGCTCACGGGCTTCGACGGCGTTGTCATCTCGCCCGGCCCAGGGGCGCCCGAGGATGCCGGTATCTCGACGCAGGCCATTCGGGAGCTGAGCGGTAAGGTGGCGATCCTTGGCGTCTGTCTCGGGCACCAGTGCCTGGGCGAGGCTTTCGGCGCCAAGGTCGTGCGCAACGTGCCGTCGCACGGCAAGACGTCCTGGATCAGGCACGACAACTCGGGCGTTCTCGCCGGGGTGAACGATCCGTTCGAGGCGACCCGATATCACTCGCTGATCGTGGAGCGGGCCTCGATCCCGGACGAGCTGGTCGTGACGGCGTGGACAGCTGACGACACCGTCATGGGGTTGCGCCACAGCAGGCACCCGACCTATGGCGTGCAGTTCCACCCCGAGTCCGTGCTCACGAAGGAAGGCAAGAAGATCCTGGCGAACTTCATTCGACGGGCAGCGAGGAAGATCGCATGAGAGCGGTGGTGTTTCATCCGGCACCCCGCCCCGCCGGCTGCGCCGGATATTTTTGATGATCGAGGTCATCGCCAAGCTCGTTCGCGGTGAGTCGTTGCCCGAGGACGAGGCTTCTGCCGCCTTCGAGGAGATCATGCGTGGCGACGCCACGCCTGTGCAGATCGCCGGCTTTCTGGTCGCCCTTCGCATCAAGGGCGAGACCGTCGAGGAGCTGACCGGGTTCGCCCGCACCGCTCGTGCGATGGCGACGCCGATCCAGATCGACGGCGCCCTCCTCGACACCTGCGGCACCGGCGGGGACGGCCTCTCGACCTTCAACATCTCGACCCTGTCCGCGATCGTCGCCGCCGCTTGCGGCGCGCGCGTGGCCAAGCACGGCAACCGCGCGGCTTCGTCGCTGTGCGGATCGGCGGACGTGCTCGAGCAGCTTGGGGTGAAGATCGACCTCGCTCCCGAGGGCGTCGCCCGGTGCGTCGAGGAGGTCGGCATCGGTTTTCTGTTCGCGCCCAACTTCCACCCGTCTTTTCGGTTTGCGGGCCTCCCGCGCAGAGAGTTGGCGCTGCGGACCGTGTTCAACGTTCTCGGGCCCCTGTGCAACCCCGCCGGTGCCAGGTATCAGGCTCTCGGCGTCGCCGACGGGAAAGTCGCCGGCAAGATGGCCGACGTGCTCCTGCGCCTCGGGGTCGAGCGCGCCATCGTGTTTCACGCGGGTGACGGGATGGACGAGCTCTCGGTGAGCGGGCCGTCCCACGTGATCGAGATCGATGGCCGGCGAAAGGAGTACGAGCTCGACCCTGCTGACCTCGGCCTCGGCCACGCGCCGATGGACGCGATGCGCGGCGGCGCCCCCGAGGACAACGCCCGGATCGCGCGTGAGGTGCTCGAAGGGGCCCGCGGGCCTCGTCGCGACGTGGTACTTCTCAATTCGGCGGCCGCCCTGCGTGCGGCGGGCGTCGCCAGGGACTGGAAGCAGGGCCTCAGCGCCGGCGCCGACGCGATCGACTCCGGCCGCGCCGGCGACGTGCTCCAGCGCTGGGCGACAATCTCCCAGGAGTGAGCCCCACCGAAGACCTGCTCGCCCGCCTGGTCGCCGAGGCCCGGCAGGACATGCAGCGGCGGCGAGCACTGATCACTCCCGACGACCTGGAGCGCGCGATCTTCGCGCACACGCCGAAAGACTTCGTCGGCGCATTGCGCAGGCCAGGCCTGGCCGTGATCGCCGAGATGAAGCAGCGCACACCGAGCATGGGTGTGCTCGCCGAGGACTACCGGCCGGGCGACCTGGCGCGCGCCTACACGGTCGGCGGCGCGGCCGCCATCTCGGTGTTGACTCATATGGCCAGCTTCGGCGGCCGGCCAGAGCACGTCGTGGCGGCTCGGTTCGCTACCGACCTACCAATTCTTCGCAAGGACTTCGTCACCGATCCCTACGAGGTGGGGGAGTCGCGCGCCGCGGGCGCCGATGCCATCCTGCTCATCGTGGCCGCGCTCGACCTCGAGCGCCTGGGTGAGTTGCTGCGCGTGACGCGAAGCCGCGGCCTCGCGGCGCTGGTCGAGGTTCATAACGAGGGCGAGGTCGAAACGGCGCTGGCCGCCGGGGCGCGTGTGATCGGCGTCAACAATCGCGACCTGCGCACCTTCGATGTCGACCTCGGTCTCACCGAGCGGCTGCGCAAGGCGATCCCGGCCGACATCGTGGTGGTGGCGGAGAGCGGCATTCATACAGCGGACGACGCGCGCCGCATGCGCGAGGCGGGCGCTGACGCGATCCTTGTCGGCGAGTCGCTCATGCGTGCCGACGACCCCGTCGCTCGAATACGAGAGCTCGCGGCAGCATGACGATCCAGGTGAAGATCTGCGGCATCTGCGACAGCGGCGGTGCGGAGGCCTCGATCGTGGCGGGCGCCGACCTGCTGGGTTTTCATTTCTGCCGCTCTGACCGCCGGGTCACGCCCGAACAGGCCAGATCGATAATCGACGGGCTGTCGGCGCGGCCCGCGATCGTGGGGGTGTTCATCGACCAGGACGCCGACGAGGTGCGGCAGATCGCCGACTTCGTCGGGCTCGACCTGCTGCAGCTTCACGGCTCCGAGCCCGTGGGCTACGAAGCCGGCCGGCCGGTGATGAAAGTGCTGAAGGTCAAGGATGGCCGGATACCCGACGCCGCCATGTGGCCCGACCCGATCATGCTCGACTCCTGGTCTGCGGACCAGCGCGGGGGCACCGGGCAGACGTGGGACTGGGAGCGCGCTCGAGAACTTCTCGCTGGGCGCCAGGTGTTCATCGCCGGCGGCCTGCAACCGGGTAACGTGTCCAAGGTCGTGAGCATGTTCAAGCCATACGGCGTCGACGTGTCGAGCGGTGTCGAATCCACCGTCAGGGTCAAAGACCCGGACAAGGTGCGCGCTTTCGTGCGAGCGGTCCGCGCCTCAGAGCTGAGTTGAGCCACCCGGAGCACGGACGTTTCGGCGCTTACGGCGGGCAGTACGTGCCCGAGACGCTCATGGCTGCGCTCGCCGAGCTCGAGGACGTCTGGCACGAGGCCAAGGCCGACACCCAGTTCCAGCTCGAGCTCGCCGGCCATCGTCGAGCCTTCGTCGGCCGCCCAACGCCGCTCTACGCGGCCACGCGCCTGGGTGCCCATTTCGGCGGGGCGCACATTCACCTCAAGCGCGAAGACCTGTGCCACACCGGCGCGCACAAGCTGAACAACGCGGTCGGCCAGGCCCTTCTCGCTCTGCGGATGGGGAAGAAACGGATCATCGCCGAGACTGGAGCCGGCCAGCATGGCGTCGCCGTTGCGACCGTGTGCGCCCGCTTCGGTTTCGAGTGTGTCGTCTACATGGGCACCGAGGACATGCGCCGGCAATCGATGAACGTCCGTCGCATGAAGCTTCTCGGGGCGGAGGTCGTCGAGGTGACGGCGGGGACGAAGACGCTCAAGGACGCGACGTCCGAGGCGATCCGCGATTGGGTCACCAACGTGCGGACCACCCACTACATCATCGGCTCGGTCGTGGGCCCCCACCCTTATCCGGAGATGGTTCGCGACCTTCAGCGCGTCATCGGCGATGAGGCGCGCGAGCAGTACCTGTCGGTTGACGGAAAGCTGCCCGACGCAGTGATTGCCTGCGTCGGAGGTGGCTCGAACGCGATCGGCATGTTCACGGCATTTCTCGACGACAAGGACGTGGCGCTGGTCGGCGTCGAGGCCGCCGGAGAGGGCGTTCGCTCCGGCCAGCATGCGGCCTCGCTGGTGGGCGGCCGCCCCGGCGTGCTGCACGGCAGCTACTCATACGTTCTGCAGGACGGCGACGGCCAGATCCTGCCGACCCATTCGATCTCGGCCGGCCTCGACTATCCAGGCGTGGGCCCTGAGCATTCGTTTCTGCGCGACTCCGAACGGGTTCAGTACGTGGCGGTGACGGACAAGGATGCGGTCGCCGCGTTCAAGCTCTGCACCCGGCTGGAGGGGATCATGCCGGCCCTGGAGCCATCCCATGCGCTTCATCACGCGGGGGTTTTGGCGCGCGAGTACGGGCCAGGGGGGCGGATCCTCGTCTGCCTCTCGGGGCGCGGCGACAAGGACATGGACTCGGTCGAAGGTGTCTAACGCCGTTCGCCTCGACCATGCGCTCAGGGCCGATGGCGACCTGAAGCTCGTCGCTTACATGATGGGCGGCCATCCCAACCGAAAGAAATCGGTCGAGGTGGGGAAGAAGCTTGCGAACTCCGGCATCGCTGCGCTCGAAATCGGCATCCCTCATTCAGATCCTTTGGCAGATGGTCCCGTCATCCAGCGCGCCGGCCAGGTGGCCCTCGAACATGGAATGACGGTCGAGGGCTGTCTCGAGCTGGCCGCCGAGATCGCCAAAGAAGGCACGCCGGTCGTGCTGATGACCTACATCAACCCGATCCTCGCCTACGACCCGAGGAAGTTTGCCGCCGAGGCCGCGCAGGCCGGCGTTGCGGGCGTGATCGTGCCCGACCTGCCGGTCGAGGAATCCGAGCCTGTGGCCGGATGGCTGCGCTCGGCGTCGCTCGACACTGTCTTCATGGTTGCGCCGACGACCTCCTCACACCGGCTGCCGACCGTCTGCGAGCACTCGAGTGGATTCGTCTACTGCGTGACTGTCACTGGCATCACGGGAGCGCGCAAGGAGCTGCCACCAGGGATGCCTGAGCTGATCAAGCAGGTGCGCGCTCACACCAAGCTGCCGATCGCTGCCGGGTTCGGCATCTCGCGGCCCGAGCACCTGAAGGCTCTCATCCGCGCCGCGGACGCGGCAGTGGTTGGCAGCGCGATCGTGGCCGAGATCGACAAGGGCCGAGATCCCCTTCCGCTGGTGAAGGAGCTGTTGAAGGCGTGCCGGTGAGAGGGATCCGTGGCGCGACCACGGCCGTCGTCAACACTCCCGAGGCCATCACCGAGGCCACGCAGGAGCTGCTGGTCGAGCTAACCCGTCTCAACGACCTGGACAAAGACGAGATTTGCTTCGCCTACTTCACGACCACCCACGACCTCACGGCCGAGTTCCCGGCGTATGCCGCGCGCCGCTTGGGTTGGCTCGAGGTGCCGCTGCTGTGCGGCCACGACATGGACGTCCCGCTGCCCAACCCGCGCGCCGTGCCGATGTGCATCCGTATCCTTCTGCTCTACAACACCGCCAAGCCGCAGTCGGCGATGCGATTCGCCTACCTCCGCGGCGCGAGAGCGATCAAGGCCGACCTCGACACATTGAAAGGAACAGCGATTCCGTGATCATCGTCATGACGCACGCCGCGACCGAAGCCGACATCAAGGCGGTGGTCGATCGCGTCCACGAGATCGGGCTCAAGACCGAGCTGTCGCGCGGCGAAGAGCGGACCCTCGTGGGGGTGATCGGCGGCAACGCGTACGCCTACAAGGAGGCCTTCTCCCACCTCAACGCCATCCACGAGATCATCCCCATCACCAAGCCCTTCAAGCTTGCGAGCCGCGAGTTCCGGCCTTTGAACACCGTGGTCGACGTCGGCGGGGTGAAGATCGGCGGCGACGACGTCGTGATGATGGCCGGGCCGTGCTCGGTCGAGGGCGAGGACATGCTTCTCGAGACCGCCCGCCACGTGGCCGCCCAGGGCGCGACGATCCTGCGCGGCGGCGCATTCAAGCCGCGGACCTCTCCCTACTCGTTCCAGGGGCTGGGCGAGTCGGCCCTGAAGATGATGGCGCTGGCTCGGGACGAGACCGGCCTCAAGGTCGTGACCGAGGTGGTGTCGCCTGGCGACGTCGAGCTCGTGGCGCGCTACGCGGACATCCTCCAGCTCGGCACCCGCAACATGCAGAACTACGCGTTGCTGCAGGAGGCCGGCCGTTCCGGCAAGCCGGTCCTGCTCAAGCGAGGCATGTCGTCGACCATCGAGGAATGGCTGCTCGCAGCCGAGTACGTCCTGTCCCAGGGCAACCGCGACGTGATCCTCTGCGAGAGGGGGATCCGGACCTTCGAAACGTCGACTCGCTTCACGCTCGACCTCAACGCGGTCCCGCTGGCGCGCGAGCTGTCGCACCTGCCGATCATCGTCGACCCGTCGCAGGCGACCGGTCGGTGGTCGCTGGTGCGGCCTCTGGCGCTG
>DASXNH010000191.1:0-1547 GCA_036495195.1 Candidatus Dormiibacterota bacterium | reverse complement strand
CCACTCTGGGATATACGTCGGGGGGCGTCGCACTGTTCGCCTCCGGGATCGTGCTTGCATCGGGCGCGATCAAACTCAACGCGTACGTGCTGTTCCTGGTATTCCTGAAAAACATCCTGCAGCCCGCGCTGGTCCTGAGTGGTCTGCGATGGCTCGGCTATGGTAATCCGATTGTTGGCGAGGCGGTGCTGACGACGGCCATTCCAGCCATGCCGATTGTGATCATGTTAGCGCTCCAATACCGCATCCAAGAGGCGGAGGCCGCTTCCGCCGTGTTCCTCAGCGTGATCGGCTCGTTTATCACGATGGGGGTTTTCATCGCACTGACGTCTTAAAGCGAGTGAACTCGTCCAACAGAGAAGGAGGATCTGTCCATGACCCAAGTCGAAGCTCTCGCCAAGTATGCGGCCCGCGCTTCCTTCGGCGACCTCTCGGCCGAATCGCGCAGGCAGCTGCCGATCCACATCTTGGACTCGCTGGGCTGCTGCATTGCCGCTCTCGGCGCCGGACCTGTCCAGGCCTGTCGCGAGCAGGTCGCTGAGTTCGGTGGCGCCGGCCCGTGCGCGCTGATTGGTGGCGGGCAGGCGAACCCGATCTACGGTTCGTTCTGGCACACAGCACTCGTGCGCTATGTCGATTTCATGGACAACTTCCTGGCGCCGACCGAAACGTGCCACACGGCCGACAATTTCGGCGTGGCGCTGACCATCGCCGACTACGTGGGCGCCAGCGGCCGTGACCTGATGCTCGGCGTGGCAGTCGGCTATACGGTCCAGTCACGATTCGTTGATCACGCCAACTTCATGAGCAGCGGCTTCGACCACACGACGCAACTGGCGTTCTCGCACAACGCGGCCGCGGGCCGCCTGCTTGGCCTAAGCGAGCAGCAGATCGCGAACGCTATCGCGATGGCCGCGGTCAGCGATGCGTCCTTCGCCAATGTTCGGGCAAAGCCTCTGTCGCAATGGAAGGGCGTCGCCTCGGCACAATCGGCGCTAGGCTCCATGAACACGCTGTTCCTCGCCCGCCGCGGCGTGATGGGGCCGCTGCGCGTGATCGAAGGCCCGTTGGGCATTGACCATCTGCTGAGGATGAAGATCGACATCGACTGGGACAAGGAAGGGTACGAGGGCGTCACCGAGGGCACGATCAAAAAGTACAACGCTATGATCCACACGCAGTCCGCGGTCCATTGCATGATCGAACTCGCCAGGCAGAACAAACTCGACCCCAGCAAGGTGATCTCGATTGAGGCAGAGGTGTTCCAACTCGCCTACGACTTCGCCGGCGGCGGTCTCTACGGCGTGGACAAAGTCATCCTTACCAAGGAACAGGCGGATCACAGCCTGCCGTACCTGCTTTCGGTGGCGCTCCTTGACGGCGACGTGATGCCGGCGCAGTTCAACCCGGACCGCATCGCGAGAGCCGATGTGCAGGGATTGCTGAAGAAGGTTTCGGTCCGGCCGAACCACGAATACACGGACGAATATCCTGGGAAAATGCCCGTCAAGATCACCGTCCGCCTACAGGACGGAACAGTGATCGAG
>DASXNH010000190.1:0-5180 GCA_036495195.1 Candidatus Dormiibacterota bacterium | reverse complement strand
GCGCGGAGCTCGGACCTCCAGCATTCAACGGAGACGTCGGAAAACCCCGCAATTTTCATCGTGAAAGACGGCGTCGCGTTCGTGGGAGAAGCCAGCCTTCAAGAGAACCCGTTCGGAAGACGGGTTGCCCTTCATGACGATGCCGACAAGACTCGGCCCGGAGCATCGTGTTTCCCAGATCTCCGCCAGCGCCCGGGCGATCTCGGTGGCAAAGCCTTGCCCCCAGGCGCTACGCACGAAGGTGTAGGCGAGTTCCAGCTCCAAAACGCCTTCCAGCTCCACGTGACGCAGACCCGCGCGGCCAATGAATGTCCCGTCGCCTGTTTTAAGCGTCCATAGACCGAGGCCATGATCTGCCCAGTGACGCAGACTGCTTTCCAGATAGGTGGCTGTCGCCGCGGGGGTTCTGACGCCCCCGATGAAGCGCGACACCTCGCCATCGAGGTGGAGCTGCACGAGGTCGGGCAAATCCTCGCGCGCGAGCTTCGTGGCTTTCAGTCGGGGAGTCGCGAACGTGTCCATTCGTGCTCTACCTCCCAGCGGAGCAGATCCCGGGTCCATAGCGGCAGCCTGTCACGCTCCGTTTCAGCGTCCGGATGATACACTGTTGCCCGGCCGCAAAGCGGTGAGGACCATGACGCAGCGCAAGCCTCCGGGAACGAGCTGGGAATCGTGGATCGAAGCGCAGATCCGTGTCGCCCAGGAACAGGGCGCCTTCGACAACCTGCCGGGCGCCGGCAAGCCCCTCCCGAACATGGATCAGGAATACGACCCGCTCTGGTGGGTGAAGCAGCTCGCGGAGCGCGAGCAGCTCTCGCTCTCCCCGCTGCCGCCCTCGCTCGAGCTGCTCCGCAAGGTGGAGAGGGAGCTCGCCACGATCGAGAAGCTCCCTGACGAAGCGACGGTCCGTCGCCGGATCGCCGCGCTCAACGTCGAGATCGCCAGGGTCAACGCGACCGTGGTCGAGGGGCCGCCGACGCGCCTCGGCAAGCTGGACGTCGATCAGGTCGTCGCGCGCTGGCGCCGAACCCGCTCCGCCACGCCTGGGTAGCTTTGCTAGGGGCGCGCCACTGCGCGCGGAGTAAACTCCGCGCTGAAGTGGCGCGTCTTCTCATGCTCTTCCGGACCGCGAGCCTCTGGCTCGCTCAAGATCATGAGCGAGCCAGAGGCTCGCGGTCCGGAAGACCATGACGCGCCCCCAGCAATGACATGATTCCAAGGGATCGGTACGTGCTCTAGGATGCCCGCATCACGGAGGAGAAGCCCAAGCCATGGTCAAGACGGTGCTCTACGCGGAGAAGCTGTACGACAACGACAAGGTCGAGCGCGAGGTGTTCGGGTCCGACGTGCGCGTGGTGTGGCGCAACGTCGCCAACCTGTCGCAGCTCGAGGAGCGCGATTGCGCCGATATCGACGGCTTGATGGTGATGCGGCACGCGGTGACCGCCGAATACCTCGCCAGGTTCCCCAGGCTCGCCTGCGTCGTGCGCATGGGCGTGGGCTACGACAAGATCGATCGCACGGCAGCCGCCCAGCGCAAGGTGATGGTGTGCAACGTGCCGGACTACGGCACCACCGAGGTGGCCGACCACGCGCTGGCCCTTGCCTTGTCGCTCCGCCGCGGCATCGCGCTCCACCTCGAGGCGCAGCGCCGGCCGCAGCCCGCGCCGTGGAGCTACGCGCGCGATCCGCTGCTGCGGCGGAACGGCGTCCAGACCTTCGGCATCGTCGGCCTGGGCCGCATCGGCACGGCGGCGGCGCTCAGGGCAAAGGCCTTCCAGTTCCGCGTCGTCGCCTATGACCCGTACATGCCGAACGGCACCGAACTCGGCGTCGGCGTCGAACGCGTGCACTCGCTCGAGGCGCTGATGGAGCAGACCGACACGCTGTCGATCCATGCGCCGCTTACGCCGGAGACACGCGGCATGATCTCGCGCGCCATGCTGGAGCGCATGCCGAAGGGAGGCGTGGTGGTGAACACCGCGCGCGGGCCGATCGTCGATGTCGACGCGCTCGCCGAGCTCCTGAAGCGCGGGCATCTCGCCGGTGTCGGGCTCGACGTCCTTCCCGTAGAGCCGCCGGTCGAACCCATCCCCGAGCTCCTGCGCGCCTACCGCGCGCGCGAACCGTGGTGCGAGGGGCGCCTGATCATCACGCCGCACTCCGCTTTCTTCACGCCCGAGGCCTGGGACGACACCCGGCTCAAGGCGGCGGAAACCATGCGCGCGGCGCTGGTCGGCCCGCGGCCGCAGAACGTCATCACACCGGAGATGTTCTGAGGGCGAGATCCATGGTGGCGGTCATCCTTCGCGCAGCGCGGCGGCTCAGCCCTTGACGCCGCCCATGGTCAGGCCGGAGCTCATGCGATGGCGAAACGCGTAATAAGTCGCGATCGGTGGCAGCGCATAGATGATCGCGGTCGCCATCATGTAATTCCACGGCGCCACGTCGCTGTTCAGGAACTGCGCCAGTGCGACGGGCACGGTCATGTTCCGTTTCTCTGACAGAAACAGGAACTGATACAGGTATTCGTTCCACGCCAGCAGAAGTGCATAGGTGCCGACGGCGACTAATGCCGGCGCCATCAGCGGCAGATAGATGCGCAGATAGATGTGAAGCGGCGAGGCGCCATCGATCCGCGCCGACTCGTCCAGTTCGATCGGGATGCTCCGGCCGTACTCCTGGAAGATGAAGATCGCGTACGGCGTCGCGAACGTCACCAAAGCGGCAATCACCGACCACGGATTGTTGGCCAGCCCGTAGTGATTCATGATCAGGTAGAAGGGGATCGCGAGGAACGATGCCGGGATCACGTATGTCAGCAGCGCCGCGTTGGTCAGCAGCCAGCCATTGCGCAGCCGCATTCGCCCGACCGTGAAGCTGGTCAGCGAGCCGATCAGCAGCACCAGGAAGGTCACCATGCCGGCGATGAAGGCGCTGTTGCCGAACTGGTGCCAGAAGTGCTCGAGGTACCAGTAGCCCTGGGTAAAGACGACCCAAAAGCTGTCGAGCGACGGCTGCACCGGAACGATGTTGTTACCGTAGACATCGCCTTCGTGCTCGAGGGCGATCATCACCATGTTGTAGATCGGCAGGAAGGTCCACACCATCAACACAGCATAGACCAGGACAAGCGCCGTGCTGGTCGCATGGCGCCGGCGTCGTGCCGCGCGCCCCTTCCGCCCGGCCGAGGCCGACGCGGCGGCGACCGCCACCGGCGGCGCAGCGGCGAAGCTTCGCATACTCACAGCTGCACCTCCGTGGTCCGGAGCTTGCGCATCAGGATGATCACCAGGGGGATCAGCACGGGCAATGCCGTCATCACCACCGCGACACCGAGATCTGGCCGGGCCAGGTCAAAGGCGTTGCGGATGCCCAGGGTCGCCAGCAGATGCGTCTCGTTGTTCGGTCCGCCCCCCGTCACGAAGAACACCGTGTTGAAGTCGCCCAGCAGGAAGATCGTCGCGAGCAAGGTCAACACGAGGTACAGGTTGGCGAGCAGCGGGAAGGTCACGAACAGGAACCTGTTCAACCCGGTCGCGCCATCGACCTTCGCTGCATCATAGATGTCCTGCGGGATCGACATGCGGCCGGCCAGCAGGATCACTGTCCAGAACGGCGTCCATTTCCACACATGCGCGGCGATCGCCGAGCCCAGCGCGGTCCAGCGGTCGTTCAACCACGACGGACCCTCGATGCCGCCGAGCTGCCACAGCGCGTTGTTCAGCAGGCCCCATTCGCCGTTGAGCATCCAATGGAGCGAGATGAAGGCTGGCAGCTGCGGCACCGCCCAGGGCAGCACGAACAGCATCAGCATCACTTTGGTCAGCCAGCCCGGCCGCATGAAGAGGCCGGACAGCAGCAGCGCCAGGAACAGCTTGAGGTTGACCCCGACCGCCACGAAAAGCAGGGTGTTGACCACCGTGTCCTGGTAGATCACGTCGGAAAACACATCGGCGTACAGCGCCGGGTTGCTTCCCATCCACAGGCCGTAGAACACGGGATAGGCGACAAAGGCCAGGAATACGGTGATGTAGGGCACGCTGAAGGCAAGAGCCCAGGTGAACTCCGATCCCTTGAGGTTCCCGCGCCAATAACGCAAGAACGATCGCCTTCGTGTCGGAGAAGGCAGGCCGACATCAAGTTCGGTCGCAGCGGTCATGGTCGCCTCTTACGACTGCTGGATCGGATATTTGGCAAATATCTCCTTGATCTCGTTGAAGGCGACGTCGATCGCGTCGGTCGCCTTGCTTCCCTTTTTTGCAACGGTGATCATCGCCTTGCTGTAGACGTGCTGCAGATAGACCTCCGCCATCGCCGGATTGTAGACGTAGTAATCCGGCTGGGTCGGGCCGAGCAGGCCCTGGTGGGCGTAGCCCTTCAAATGCGGGTCCTTCGGGTTCTCCCAGAACGGCGTCTTGGCG
Organism: Candidatus Dormiibacterota bacterium; assembly: GCA_036495195.1. Taxonomy (GTDB): domain Bacteria; phylum Chloroflexota; class Dormibacteria; order Dormibacterales; family Dormibacteraceae; genus Palsa-872. The sequence continues at coordinate 756 of DASXNH010000190.1, read as the reverse complement.
AGTTCCGGCATCGGGGGCAGGTTGCGGCCCAACCCGGTTTCGACGGTCTCCTGCAGGACTTTCGGCTGGATGAAGTATTTGAGGAATTCCTTGGCCACCGGGACGTTCTTGGCGCCTTTGGGGATCACCGCATTGACCATCGCGGTGATGCAAGTGATCGGCTTGCCATCGTTGGTGGTCGGATAAAGCAGGCCATCGCTGACGATCTCGTCGAAATACCACTCGGGGTGCTTATCCTTGATCGCGACCTCGGTCGAAATTGTGCCGTCGACATCCATCACCATCAGCTTGGCATGGAACGCGTTGTTGTCGTCGGCGTCGTTCCAGTTGATCGCGCTCGGTGGCACATAGCCGTCGCGGTAGGCCCCACCGAGATAGTCGCAGGCCTTGATCGCCGCCTCCCTGATCCTCTCGTCGAGATTGAGCTTGCCCTCCGGCGTAACGATGCCCTGGCCGCCATAGCCGTGCATGAACGCATTGAACAGGGCGGCGGGATCGACGCCGTTGGCCGTCACCTGGAAGCCGAGCCCATAGATCTTGCGCTCGCCCTTCTTGCGCAGGTTATCCTGCACCTTCTTGTAGAAGTCGAAATAGGCATCCCACGTTCGCGGCCGCTCGGCCATGGTCATGCCGGCCTTCTCGACCAGGGATTTCCAGGTATGACAAGGCACGCAGGCGCCGCGGATCGGCACGCCGTAATAGGCGCGCTTCTTGGTGACGTCGTTGTAGGCCTGGGCGGCGCTGAGCGCGGTTTGA
>DASXNH010000189.1:0-3242 GCA_036495195.1 Candidatus Dormiibacterota bacterium | reverse complement strand
CCAGCCTCTGCATCGCCCACGCGAAAGCCTTCGGCGCCGGCCTCGACCAGGCGGTGCTCACCGCCGCCGCCATCGAGATGTTGCACAACGCCCTGCTGGTCCATGACGACATCCAGGACTCCAGCGAGGAGCGCCGGGGCGGCCCGACCCTCCATGCGCTGCACGGCATTCCTCTCGCCCTCAACGCCGGGGACATGCTGATGCTTCTCAGCCTGCGCCCGCTGATGGACAATGGCGATCGCCTGGGCGAGGCGCTGGCCCTGGAGGTGCTTCGGGAAACCGAGGTGATGGCGCGGGAGAGCGCCGAGGGCCAGGCCCTCGAACTGGGCTGGCGCGATCTCAACGACCCCAATGTCACCGAGGCCGACTACATGAGGATGGTCCTCAAGAAGACCGCCTGGTTTTCGACCATCTACCCGGCCAGGGTGGGCGCCCTGATCGGCACAGGTGGCAAGGCCGATCCTTCGGTCTTCAACGCCTTCGGCTTCTTCCTGGGCGCAGCGTTTCAGATCCAGGATGATCTCCTGAACCTGATCGGCGACGAAAGCTACGGCAAGGAACTCGGCGGAGACCTTTACGAGGGCAAGCGGACCCTGATGCTAATCCACGCCCGGCAGGTCAGCGCCGCACCGGAGCAGGCTATGTTCGACAAAATCCTGTCCCTCCCGCGCGAACGGCGCACCGCCGAAGAGGTGGCGTGGATGCGCGCCGCGATCGACCGGCACGGGTCGATCGACCACGCGAAGATGGTCGCCCGCGCCCTGCTCGGCGCGGCCTCCTACGAGTACGGCAAGGTCTATGCCGAGCTGCCCGACTCTCGGGACAAGCGCTTCATCGGCGCGCTGATCCCCTGGGTCCTGCAACGCGCGTGAAGTAGCGCGACAGCTTCGGTTCAGGCGCTCACGGTGTTGTCGGGTTCAGTTGACGCGGCGTCCTGCGGGGTCGAGGAAGGCGGCGCGGGGCCCGACGGGTAGCCCCAGGACACGCCGTTGTAGAGGCTCGGCGATGGTCCAGGCAGTACCGAATCGCTGTGGCCCGGTATCGGCACGACCCAGAACTCACTGACCTGTTCGGTGATGGGGTCGATCCAGCGCTCCAATCCCTGCGACTTGGCCGTTTGTTCGAGGGGCCCTTCCAGGCGCATGCATTCTGTCGGCTTGCGTCCCCCATAAGGGTTCCGGAACCTCGCGTGCTCGCTGTGATTCTCCCACTCACTGCTGAGGATGTCGTCGATGACCACCTGCACATCGTCCAGTTCGGCGACGGCGCTGGCCGCATCTTCATGCGAGATCCGACGCCATCGACTGGGATATGTCCAGTCCAGCAGGCTCGTGTCGATCGAGTCGGATAGTAGCCTCAACCGCGCTATGCTGTAGACGACATCCTGTATCTTGGACAGTTGGACATCGTCATAGTTTTGAAACGTCGTATCGAACTTGTATTTGTCGCTTCCGACATAGTCGCTGGCATCCTCCAGCAGCGGATAAGCCGCCTTCGGCAACGTCATCAGGAGTGCACATTTCTGCTTTTCTGGCAGCCGGGCAAAGCGCGCGCAAGATTCACTCAATATATAGTTGGTCACCATCCCATCCAGAAACTGGTCCCAGCTCCATGCCAGTCCAGTATTCCTGATTCCCTGGGTCGATATTGCAAAGAAATCCCGATATGCTGTCGTGATTCGGGCGAGATTGCCCTCGAGCGTGACGGCGTAGCTGTTCTCTGATGGATTGCTGATGGCGACCTCGGGCGCCGGTGCGGCTAAGTCTCCCGCCAGCTCGTCGGGCGCGCAGGTAAGTTCATGTGGAATCAAATCGGATAGGCGATCGACGATCTTCATAAGCTGATCGATGCTGTAAAGCTCGGCAAAATCTGTGATGGCGTTCGGAGTGATACTGCAGGCAATGAACTGCTTCACCGCGTCTGCGACCTGCTTTTGCGGATCGGTGACGCTCGCAAAGGTCGGTTGCAGTGTGTCCAGACACGGTTCGACACAGACGCGAAGCCAGGCGAGCTCGTTGATCAGGGCCCGGCGGAGCCAGTCGTTGGACGCGTTCTTCAGGTCGAGGTGAAGGTCCCCCCCGACGATCACGCCCGCCGATCTGGTGGACAGCCACGTTTCCACGGCCTCGGCGTTCTGGAACAAAGCCAGCGTATCGCCGGAGGGCCGCGGGGCGATGGTGTCCGGCGGGACTTTCGCCAGCCAGGCGCCGACCCGGGTCTCCCCGCCGTCGACGAAAAACGGCCCCCTGGCAACCGGCTGGCGCGCCGGCGCGGTAGGCGATTGCGGATACGCCTCGCCGTAAGTCGAGGCCGGAGCAGAGGTGGCCTCGAACCACGGGTGAACGATTTGCCAAGCGTCCCGGCTGGCGCGGTAGCACGCCATGCTCGCAAGGTCCTCCCGCATGGCGATGCGCATCCAGAACGGACGCAGCGGCTGGAGAACGTCGACCACGTCGCCGTCGGTCGACTCCTGGTGTTTCACCTCGAGGCCCAGGGCGCTGACGATCTCGTGACCTGGCTGCTGGTGGATGCGAACATGCACCATCGGGTCCATCTCCCGCAGGTCGTAGACCGAAGTAATAGCGGAGCTCGCCAGGACGAGCCCCTGGTAGCAGGCTTTGTCGAGCTCTTCGCCGTCCCGGTATTCCTTCACGATGAGCCGGTTGACCGGCGCTCCATGGGCCAGAATCTCCAGCGCCAACGCCTTTGCATTGTCGGCGGCGTCGGTCTCTGTCCAGGCCGGGTCGGGGCCGCGGTTCTGCTGGTCCAAGTGGGTCTTGCGCTTCAGTTCATCGGTGACCGCCCGCCCCCAGGTGTTCGCGATCACGCCCCAGCTCACAACGTCGTCGGCCGACGCCGCGTCCTGTTCGTCGATGTCGACGAGGGTGCGCTGGGTGGCTTTCTGGCCCACGTTCAGGGCCGGAATGACTTCGGTCGCCAGGTGCAGGAAGCGCCGGCGCGCGATCGGCCCGTTGGGGGTGAGCCAGGCGTCGGCCGGGCTTTCGATCGTCGCATTGATCGAATTGTACCCGTTCACCTCGCGGTCTGTGGCCACCGCGCGCCCGCTGTTCGAATAGGTGAAAGGTTCGACCAGGGCGACGGTCACCAGCTTGTCGCCGACGTACCACTTGACCGGTATGGTGAAGGTCACTTCGCGGTCGAACAGACCGCCGATGTTGTTGGTCCCCGACCACATCTCGCCGAGCTGGTCTCCGTAGGCGGTGACCATCATGTAGACGTAG
>DASXNH010000188.1:0-15481 GCA_036495195.1 Candidatus Dormiibacterota bacterium | reverse complement strand
CCGCCACACATGGCAGTGGGTGTCGATGAGAATTTGTGCCGGCGCCGCCAGTGTCAGGTGACGAGCTCCGAAAGAGGGGTCACAGGGCGGTGTATCCGCCGTCGACGACCAGCGTCGAGCCGGTCACGTAACCCGAGGCGTCGCTCGCCAGGTAGACGGCCGCGCCGACGAGATCGTCGGGCACTCCGACGCGTCCCATCGGCACACGCGTCATCCAGCCTTCCCAGCGTTCAGGGTCCTGGTCGCGAAGCAGCTCGACGGGGGGCGTGAGCATGTACCCCGGCGCGATCGCGTTGACCCGAATGCCGAACTCCGCCCACTCGACGGCGAGAGACTTCGTGATCATGATCACCGCCGCCTTGGCGGAGTTGTATGCCGCGTGCTCCTGAGGCACGAGGACCGAGATCCCCGCCATGCTGGAGATGTTGATGATCACCCCGCCGCCGGACTGGCGCATGTGCTCGAACACCGCCTGCGACATCGTGAAGAGGCCGAACACATCGACCTCATAGGTCTTCCTGAAGTCCGCCATCGGAACCTCTTCAGCCGGCGCGATGATCGCGATCCCGGCGTTGTTGACGAGGATGTCGATCCGGCCCAGCTCACGGATCCCTTCCGCAATGGCTCGGTCCGCCTCGGCCCGCGACGTGACATCGCCTGAGATTCCTACGGCGCGGGTGGTCTCACCGGCAAGGCTACGCGCCGCTTCCTTCGCCCGCTCGGCGTCGATGTCGACGATGGCGATGTTCGCTCCATGAGACGCTAGGCCGCGAGCCATCGCGAGGCCCAGGCCCCTCCCGGCGCCCGTCACGAGGGCGGTCTTTCCAGAAAGAGAAAAGATGTCCCCCATCAGATCAGACCCTCCCTCCAGTTCATGCGCTGCTGATTCACGCGGACCTCACTCTTCGGTGTCGAGCGTGCAGATGACCTCACCGACCGGAACGCTGTCGCCTTCGCTGACGAGAATCTCGACCAGGCGTCCCGCATACGGTGACTCATAGACGGCCGCGACCTTGTCGGTCTCGACCTCGCACAGCTCATCGCCCACGTGGACGGCGTCGCCGGGCGACTTCAGCCATCTGGCGATGCTCCCTTCCTCCATGCTCGTACCGTATCGCGGCAGCCTCAGCTCGACCCTCATCGCTTGGTCAGGGTGCTGCGAATCGCGCTGACGACTCGGTCCTCCGAAGGCAGGACCTCACGCTCGAGCGGCGGTGAGAATGGAATTGGCACATCCGCTGCCGCGACTCGTCGCACCGGCGCCTTCAGCGATTCGAACTCGTGCTCGGCGACGATGGCTGCGATCTCGCTCGCCATGCCGCAGCTGAGCCGCCCCTCGTCGACGACGACGACCCGCCCGGTCTTGCGGACAGATCGAAGGATGGTGTCGGTGTCGAGGGGTCTCAAGGTGCGGGGGTCGATGACCTCGACGCCTACGCCATCCTTGGCCAGGACGTCCGCGGCCCGCATCGCGAGCCGGACCATCGCGCCGATCGCGATGACAGTCACGTCCTCGCCCTGCCGCTTGACGTCGGCTTGGCCGAGCGGCACGATCCAGTCGCCGTCGGGCACCTCGCCAAGGTCGCCGCCGCGACCAGCCGACTGCAAGAACACCACAGGGTTGTCGTCTCTGATTGCGGCCTTCATCAATCCCTTTGCATCGGCGGGGGTGGCCGGGGTCACGACCTTGAGCCCGCCAAGATTGACGAGCATCGAATGCATGGTGTCCGAGTGCTGTGCGCCTTGCGATCGACCGCCTCCGAAGACGGCCATGAAGACGAGCGGCATGGTCACCTGGCCCCCGGTCATGTATCGGAACTTGGCCGCCTGGTTCGCGATGGCATCCCAGGCGGTGTAGAAGAAGTTGCCGAACATCAGGTGGAAGATCGGCCGCAGGCCGGTGGCGGCCGCCCCGACGGTCATCCCGGCGAGCAGCGCCTCCGAAAGCGGCGTGTCGAGCACGCGATCGCTCCCGAACTCCTCCGCGAGCCCTCTCGTGTCGGCGAAGATGCTGATCCTTACGTCCTCGCCGAAGAGGATCACGCGCTCATCGCGGGCCATTTCCTCGTGCAGGGCTTGGTTGATCGCCTGCGTCATGCGCATGCGCGCCATCTAGTTGCGCTCCCCGGCGAAGACGTCGCGTAGCGCCGCCTCAGGCTCAGGCAGCGGGCTGTCGATCGCGAACTGGAATGCCGCGTTGGTCACGGTGATCACCTCTTCGACAATGGCGTTCAGCGCCGACTCCTCGACGCCGTTCTCGCGCAGCACGGCGTGCAGGCGATCGATCGGGTCGCGCTTCTGCCACATCGCCAGCTCTTCCGGCGGGCGGTAGGGTCCCGGCAGAAACGTCTGTTCGCTCTCGACGTGTCCGCGCGTGCGATACGTCATCATCTCGAGCAACGTGGGTCCGTTGCCCGCCCGGGCGCGTGCGGCGGCGCTGCTGACCGCGTCGTGCGCAGCCAGCACGTCGTTGCCGTCGACCTCCGAATGGGGAATGCCGAATGCTGCCGACCGCTCGGCGATGCTCCCTACGGTGATCGAGGCGGTACTCACGAACTCTGACCAGCCGTTGTTCTCGCAGACGAAGATCAAGGGAAGGGACCAGAGGGCGGACAGGTTCATTGCCTCGAAGAAGATGCCTTCGTTGGCGCCGCCGTCTCCAAAGAAGGCGATCGCGATGTTGCCGGCCTTGCGCTGCTTTGCGGTGAGGGCGGCGCCTGTGGCAAGCCCGATGCCTGCACCGACGATCCCGTTTGCGCCCAGGATCCCACGGGAGATGTCGGCGACGTGCATCGAGCCGCCCTTGCCGCCGCAGGCACCCGTCGCGCGGCCGTAGATCTCAGCTACGAGCAGGTTCGGGTCGCCACCGAGCCCGAGGTAATGTCCATGCCCGCGATGCGTGCTCGTCGCCCAGTCGCCGGGTCGCATGCAGGCCCCGACCGCGACTGCGATGGCCTCCTGGCCGATGGAGAGATGCACGGGCCCTGGCAGCTCGCCCGTTTTGCTCGCCGCCCCGAGCCGGTCCTCCACATGGCGGATGAGCTGCATCCGGCGATACCAATCGATCAGCGTCTCTGTCCCGACGGCGGAGGTCGTGTTCAGGCTCATCTCATCCTCATGTACGTCGGGCGGATCGCAGACTGTTAACAGTAATCGTGTGCTGGCACGTGGTCAAGGACTGAGAAACGTAGACTGTTGACAGTCGACGTGATTGAGAACACCCTGCTATACGAAATGCGCCACCGTGCGCTCTTGACGCCATGACAGTCCAGCCCTCTCCTGTCGTCAGCGCGGACGCGGCCCGCTCTTTCGTTGCGGCCGCTGGAGCCTCCGGTGGTGTGCCTGAGTCCCAGTTGGACCTATTCGTCGCGAGCTTCGTGGAGGCCGATCTCCGTGGCGTGGAGACGCACGGCATGATTCGCATCCCTGCCTACGTTCGGGCTTTTCTCAGGGGCATCGTCAACGCGGCACCGGCTATAAGCGTCGTCAACGACGGCAGTGCCTCCGCGCTGATCGACGGTGACAATGGGCTGGGCATGGTTGTTGGACAGGTCGCGATGGATATGGCCGTGCAGCGAGCCCGCGAGTACGGTGTGGGTGCCGTCTCCGTTCGTAACAGCAACCACTCCGGAATGCTGGCGGTGCACGTTCAGCGTGCCGTCGACCAGGGCATGCTGGGCTTCTTCACGAGCGGCGGGGCACCCATCATGGCCGCCTGGGGCGGAGCCGATGCCGTTCTTGGTAATGGACCATTTGCCTGGGGAATCCCAAGAGCGACCGCGTTTCCGATCGTCGTCGACATGGCCGCCTCGACCGCGGCGCGGGGGAAGATTCGCGTCCTGGCGGCGGAGGGCAAGTCGATACCCCAGGGGTGGGCGGTCGACGCCACGGGTAATCCAACCACCGACGCGCGAGCCGCCATGGAGGGCGTGATCCTACCTATGGCGGGGCACAAGGGTTATGGGATCGCGGTCGCGATGGAGGTGCTGTCCTCTGTCCTGTCCGGCTCGCAGCTTGCCGCTGAGGCGCCGAGGGATTTTCTGAAGGAAGGGTCGACCGTGCTCGACTCGTGGAAGATCGGCCACTTCGCGCTAGCCCTCAATCTCGAGGTTTTCGACCACTCGTTCCAGGAGACTCTCGAGCGCCTGGTGGTGATCCTCACCCGATCCCGGCTCGCCAAAGGCGTCGACCGCGTCCTTCTGCCGGGGCAGCCGGAGTGGGAGCGTCGCCAGGACCGCCTCCAGCACGGTATACCGATCAGCCCTCGTGTTCTCAGCGCGCTCGACGCCTTCGCGGCTGAGGTCGGCATCGACCCACTGCGCACACAACCGGCGTGAACGACCTCTTCAATGCATCCCGAGCGACTCAGGTCCTGAACGAGTCGGGAGTAGATGCCGTCCTCGCTACTCGGCCGGAGAACTGGCTGTACCTCACGGGCATGCGTGACTCGGTTGCGGCCACCATCGGTCTGCCGACCGTTGCGCTCCTCACCCGAACACCCTTGGTGCTGCGGGCGATCGCGATTCCCAGGTTGATCGCCGGTTTTGCGACCGCATCCATCGACGAAGGGTGCGACGTGGCGGTCTACGGCGAGTTCCCGATCTCGAACGAGGCCGCCTCGCATCATGAGTTGGACCAAGCGACGCGGGATCTTCTCGAACGAGCGGATGACGCGGCGGCCACTGTGGCGGACGCCGTCGACCTGCTGCTCCGCCGAGCGTCGCTCGAACGGGCTCGGATCGCGGTCGACGATCCGGGGATTGCGCAGATCGTCGCGGAAAGGCTGCCATCGTGCCGAATAGAGCCCGGTCGCCCTCTCCTAGAGCGTATCCGCGCAGTGAAGACCGACCCCGAGATCGCGCGGCTGGCCGCAGTGGTTAGGATCGTCGAAGAGCTCGAGGCTCTGGCGTTCCAGCACATTCAAGCCGGCAAGGTCTGGGATGACTTCGTGGGCAGGCTTCCCGCGCTGACCGCCGAGCGCGGCGCGACGTTCGGATTCTTCAGCGGAGGGGCTGGCTGGCGAAGCGGCTTCCTCTTCCCTCCGGTCGAGGAGCCCCTTGCGCGAGGGGACCTCGTGCGCCTCGACATCACAATCGAGAGGCTCGGTTACTGGGCGGATACGGGTCGGACCGCGTGCGTCGGAGAGCCTTCCGAGCTCGTGTCCGGGCGCTACGCGGCGATCCGCGGAGCTGTCGAGGCTGGTCTCGCGGCCATACGCCCAGGCGTCAGAGTCGCCGAGATCTACGACATTGCGATGGGCAAGGCGACCCTCGGGATAGCGGGATACCGCCGCAAGCACGTCGGCCACAGCATTGGCGCCCGTCCTTATGACGGTTTCCTGGTCGCGCCAGACGACGCCACCCAGCTAGAGCCGAACATGGTCCTGAACGTCGAAGTCCCCTACTACGGAGTCGGTTGGGGAGGCCTGCAGCTGGAGGAGACTGTCGTCGTTACCGCCGATGGGTGCGTCCCCCTTACGAAAATGAGCCGTGACCTCGTCGCGGTACCAGCCTGATTGCACGGGAGAAGAGGCCGATGAGTGTTGCTTTGATCGTCAAATGGATCGCCGACGATGGCCGGCACGATGAAATCGCGGAGATCCTCCGGTTGATGCGGACGCACACGCGCGACGAGCCCGGGTGTATCAGCTACGAGATATTTCGCTCTCCCGACGATCCTGGCGACTTCATGCTCGTCGAGGTGTACGAAGACGAGGACGCGATCCGCGCTCACACCGAAGCCGATTACTTTCGGAAGCACGTGCTGGAACGCGCCATCCCGGCCTTGAAGACAAGGCAGCGCAGCACGTACGTTCCGCTCGACTGAGGGAGCTGTTGGCGGTTCGCCGGATCGGGTTCATCGGCCTCGGGATCATGGGCCGGCCGATGGCGCTGAACCTTTCCAAAGCCGGCTTCGACGTGGTCGGGTACAGTCGGAGTCCCGGCACTCGTGATGCGTTTGCGTCCGGAGGAGGCCGCTTGGCCGGAAGTGTCGCGGAGGCGACGGCCGGTGCAGACATTGTGATTACGATGCTGCCTGACACTCCAGATGTCCTGGACGTCGCCCTTCGCCCCTACGGCGTCTTCGCCAGAGCTGCGAAGGGAAGCATCTTCGCGGACATGAGCACGATCAGCCCGCACGCCTCGCTAGAGCTTGCGGAGCAGGGCCGCCGCCTAGGCGTTCGGGTCGTTGACGCCCCGGTCTCGGGAGGAGAAATGGGCGCAAAGGAGGCAAGCCTCTCGATCATGGTGGGGGGCGAAGATGCCGATTTCGAGGATCTTCGCCCGGTCTTTGCCGCGCTCGGAACAACCGTGGTCAGGGTCGGCCAAAACGGCGCCGGCCAGACCGTCAAGGCGGCGAACCAGCTCATCGTCGGCGGAACTCTCGGCCTGCTGGCGGAGGCGATCACCTTTCTTGAGGCATCAGGCGCGGACACGGTTGCGGCGCTGCAGGTGATCGCCGGCGGGCTCGCCGGCAGCCGCGTGCTTGATCGAAAGGGCGGTGCGATGCTGGCACGGGACTTCAAGCCCGGCTTCAGGGTGGATCTCCATCACAAAGATCTCGGGATCGTTCTCACGTCGGCCCGCCAGACAGGCACGGTCATACCGATCACCGCCGTGGTTGCGGAGCTGATGGCCTCGCTCCGGGCAAACGGCGATGGAGCGCTCGACCATTCGGCGATGCTCAAGGCCATCCAGCGCCTGTCCGGTCGGGCGGCCGGCTAGGGCGCGGGCCGCCTGGGCGCGTCGGTGCTGGACATTGAAGATCGCGACGCGCTTGTCGCCTACCTGCGAACCCGCGGTGTCGAGGACGCTCCCGATGTCGAGATTCTTCACGGCGGTGTGTCAAACCGGGTCGTCCTCCTGCGATGGCCATCAGGCGTGCGCTGGGTCATGAAGCAGGCGCTCGCGAAGCTGAGAGTGCCGGTCGACTGGTTCAGCAGCCCGGAGCGCATCGACCGCGAGGCCCTTGCCCTGCTCGAGCTCGCGGCCCTGGGAATTGCGGTGCCGAAGCTCGTCTTCCACGATCCGGAGGTGCATGTGCTGGCGATGGAGGCGGTTGCGGAACCGCACCGGAACTGGAAGACGATGCTCCTGGATGGTGACGTGCGGATGGCCCACGTGCACGAGTTCGCGGGGATGCTGGCGAAGATGCACTCGAGGTCATCGCGCGGCGCGGACCGGCTCGCGGCCCTGTTTTCCGATGTCAGGTTCTTCGAATCTCTTCGTATCGAGCCGTACTACGTGTACACGGCGCGGCAGGTGCCAGAGGCCGCTGCGTTCATACACCGCGTAATCGCGGCAACCCGGGCAAACCGCGTCTGCCTCGTGCACGGCGACTTCAGCCCAAAGAACATCCTCGTTCGGGAAGATCGGCTCATCCTCCTGGATCACGAGGTGTGCCACTGGGGAGATCCCGCATTCGACCTGGGGTTCGCGTTGACGCACCTGCTCAGCAAGGCCAACCACCTGGCGAGGTTCCGGCCAGCGTTCCAGCAGGCCGCCACCGAGTTCTGGTCCGTCTATTGGGACGCCGTGCGGCAGCAGGAATGGGCTGAGCCCCTGCAGCAGCGCGCGGTTGCAAGCGCCCTCGCCTGCTTGCTCGCGAGGGTTGACGGCAGGTCGCGGCTCGAGTATCTCGCGCCAGTCGAGCTGGCCAGGCAGCGACTTACGGTACTGGCGCTGCTGGAGGAGGTGCCTGTTGCGGTGCCGACGCTGGTCGACGAGTTCGTCAAAGGTCTCGCCCGCTTCGAGGGCAGCACGGTATGAGCAGGGTCGAAAGCATTGCCGGCGAGGAGGTGCTCGACAGCAGGGGACGACCCACAGTGGCCGCGACCTGCCGGTTGGAGGGCGGGGCAACTGCCCGCGTGTCGGTGCCGTCGGGCGCGTCGACGAGTCCGGTCGAGGCGGTCGAGCTGCGTGACGGCGACCCGCGCCGGTACCGCGGACTGGGCTGCCGCACGGCGGCCGCGAATGTCAGCGGGCCGATCAACCAAGCGGTCGCCGGACGCGAGCTGGACCAGGAGTCCTTCGACCAGGTCCTGATCGACCTGGATGGAACGGCGCAGAAGGGAAGACTCGGCGCCAATGCGCTGCTCGCCGCGTCGATGGCGTTTGCGATCGCTCGCTCGCACGAGAGCTTGCTTCAACCGTTCGAACAGTTCGCGCGCGACGCGGGTCTCGCGCCGCACCGACTTCCCAGACCCACGGTGAACCTCTTCAGCGGCGGGCTCCACGCGGGCAAGCAGATTGCCATCCAGGACGTGCTGGTGGTCTCCCTGTCCGCGCGCACGATCGACGACGCGCTGGCGATGACCTCCGACGTGTACGCGGCGGCGATCGAGCTGACCAGAAAACGCTATGGGTCGCGCGCACTGGTGGCGGACGAGGGCGGTCTGGCGCCCGAATTCGCCAGCACGGACGCCATGCTGGCGGACGCGGTTCAGTCCTTGATCGACGCTGGCTTGCGCCCGGGCGTCGATGCCGCGCTCTGCGTTGACGTCGCATCGACGCACGTGTACGAATCGGAGCTCTACAGGATCGACAGCGCGGCGCTCGAGCGCGCACAGATGATCGATCGTGTCGTGGGCTGGATCAAGGACTTCCCGATCGTGAGCGTCGAGGACGCGCTCGTCTTTGACGATTGGGAAGGCTGGTCCGAGCTGCGCCGCCGCGTCGCCGGGCGCTCCATCGTGCTCGCCGACGACATGACGGCGACCAACCGCAGCCGAATCGATCAGGCCGCCGAGGCGGGTGCCGCCGACGCCCTCCTGCTCAAGGTGAACCAGGCCGGCACCCTCAGCGACGGGCGCCGCGCGTTGGAGGCGGCGCGCAGCCACGGTTGGACGGTCACCGTCAGCGCCCGGAGCGGCGAAACCGAGGATGCCTGGCTGTCAGACCTTGCGGTCGGCTGGGAGGCCGAGCAGCTGAAGGTCGGCTCGATCACGCGATCCGAGCGCCTGGCGAAGTGGAACAGGCTCCTTTCGATCGAGCGGCAGACAGATCTCCCCATCGCCGCTTGGCCGTCGAGGTGAGCGGCGGCCGTGACTGATGTTACGAAGGCGAATCGCAGACTGTTGACAGTTATCTGACTATCGTCTACGCTGCCGCCCGATCGGCGGGACGTTATACAGGAGAGTGGTGATGACAGGCAAGGGCGCCAGGTTCTTAGCGATTCTCTCGGTTGCAATCGTCTCCGTCGTCGTCAGCGCATGTGGGTCATCCAGCACTGGCGGCACGAGCACGACCCCACTGTACGTGGGGACCTACCCTGGCATCGATCCCTATGAGGAGCAGCTGAAGGCGAGCTTCATGGCGGAAGGGGCCAAGCTCGGAGTCAAAGTCTCGTGGTTGACGCCGACGACATTCGATGTCGCGCAGCAGCTCACCATCACCGAATCGGCGCTCAGCCAACCCGGCATCGCGGGGCTCAGCGTCGTCGCTGCGGACCCAAACTCCCTCGAGGGCGTGATGAAGAAGGCCCAGCAAAAGGGCCTGGGACTAAGCCAGCTGTCCGCATGCACTCCGCAAGCGGTCGCGGCGATCTGCTACTCCACTGACTTCGAGAAGGCCGGCGCGACGGTGGCCCAGAAGATGGGGCAGGTAATGGGAGGCTCCGGGGACGTGGTCATCGCTACAGGAGTGCCCGGCGATACCAACCATCAGCTGCGAATCAAGGGCTTTACCGACTACATGAACCAGAACTACCCGAACATCAAGATCGTGCAGACGATCGCGAACTGCGACAGCGCCGACAAAACGGTGAGCTGCGCGGAAACTGCTCTGTCCGGCCACCCCAACCTCAGGGGCTACTACGGCACCGGCGGGCAGGCGTCAGTGGGCGCATTCACGGTGTTCTCGCGGGCCCACAAGAAGGTCGCGGTCGCCGCAGTGGATGACGATCCGACGACGATCGCCGCCATCAAGGGGAGCGACCAGTACTTCACCTACGTCCAGGCGCCCTACTGCCAGGGGATCATGATGGTCTACCTTCCTTACGTGATGGTGACGAAGCACCTCAAGCCGACGCAAAAGTTCTTCGATACAGGGGTCACAATCGTCGACAGCGCCAACGTGAACAACTACCAGGACACGGTGAAGGCGAACTGCACCAAGCTCCTCCAGGACCTCGACACAAACGTGATGAAGTAGCCGGCAGCAATGCCGCCATCTCCGATCCGGACCGCTTGACACCACCAGGAACACCGAGCCGAACGGTCGTCGTCACGGGAGGTACCAAGGGAATTGGAGCCGGCTGCGCTCGTGTATTCCACGAGCGCAGCTGGAACGTAGCCGTCTGGGACGTCGACGGACCGGCGGGCCGGGCGCTTGAGGGCGAGCTCAACGCGATCAGGAAAGACGGATGCGCTTTCGTAGACTGCGACGTTCGGCGCGAGGACCATCTCTCGGCGGCGCTGGTGGCGACCCTTCAACACTTCGGCAGCCTTTTCTGCCTGATCAACAACGCAGGCAGGACGCCTTCCGGTCAGCCGTTCATGGAAACGACGCAGCCCGAGATCGACGATCTGATCGCCACGAACTTCGTCGGTGTCATCACTGCCTGTCGACTGGCGCTTCCCGAACTCCGTCGAGTTCGGGGATCGATCGTGAACATCGGCAGTCTTGCCGGCGTGATCGGGCACCAGGCGGCGGCGGTTTATGCAGCGACGAAGGCGGCCGTGACCGCGCTCACCAAATCCCTCGCGATCGAAGAGGCGCCGTTCGGCGTACGCGTCAACGCCGTGCTTCCAGGCAATATCGTCACGGACAGCCGGCGCCGGCTCGAGGCGGCCTCGCCGCGACCGCGCGAGCTTCATGAGTACATCGAGAGCTGGCAGTGGCTGGGTCGCAGCGGTCTGCCCGAAGAGGTTGGGCGCGTGTGCCACTTCCTGGCCGGCGATGACGCCAGCTTCATCACTGGGGCGGAGATCATCGTCAGCGGAGGCGCTGAGCTTGGCTTCGGGCCGAAGCGGCAGGGAGAGCGGTGATGGTACGCGCGGGCGGGTTCATGGAGTCCGCCAGGTCGGTCCTGTCCTATCGCGAATCCGGCGTTCTGGTCGCCCTGGTCGCGATCACGGGGGCGATGTTCGTTATCTCGCCAACGTTTCGGGACCCGTACAACCTGACGATCATCCTGATCCAGATGTCTGTGATCGCCATCATGGCGATGGGCCAGACGCTGGTCATCATCTCGGGCGCGTTCGACCTCTCGCAAGGGCCCGTGTCCGGCCTCGTCGCCATGGTGACGGGCATGATGTGGTCAATCTTCGGGGCGGACCCGGCGGTTGCTATAACCGCGGGGATAGCAACGGGTGCAGCGTGTGGACTCGCCAACGGCGTCTTAGCGGCGCGGTTCAAGCTGCATCCCATCGTCATGACGCTCGCGACCTCAACCATCTTCACAGGCCTGAACTACTTCATCACCAGGGGTCGACCGGTAATCGGACTGCCTGACCCGCTCCTCGAGCCTGGCGCCGGAAACGTCGGCCCGGTGCCGACGCCGGTGGTGATCATGCTCGTGGTCACAATCGTCATGCAGTTCCTCCTGACTCGCACCCTTTTCGGCCTGCGCGTGCGACAGGTGGGGGGCAACCTCGAAGCGGCGCGCCGCACCGGGGTCAACGTCAGCGCGACGTGGCTTGCCGTCTTCGTCATCAGTGGCATCCTTTCGGCGATCGGCGGCATCGTCGAGCTGGGCCGCGTCGGTAACGCCATCCCGAGCATCGGGCTCACGCTGCTTTTCCCGATCATCAGCTCAGCCATCATCGGCGGGACGCTGCTCACCGGCGGGTCGGGTTCGATGGTGGGCACCCTGCTCGGCGCGGCAACCCTGACCGTCATCAACAACGCTCTCGTGGTGCTGCAGGTCGATATCTACGTCCAGGACGTCTTCCAGGGTGCCCTAGTCGTGGTGGCGCTAGTCATCGACCAATTCCGCCGCCGCGAGCTGACGGTGCGCGATCTAATCCGGAGCGACCTGTGATGGTGCAGGCGGCAGGCCCCATGTCCATCCCGCGGGTGGAGTTACGTGAGATCAGCAAGAGCTTCGGCAACGTCCGGGCGCTGCGGAATGTGAGCCTGGAGATACACCCGGCGGAGGTCATCGCTATCGTCGGCGACAACGGCGCTGGCAAGTCGACGCTGATCAAGATTCTGTCCGGGGCCGCGCACGCGGACCATGGGCACATCGCTGTGGATGGGAAGCTGGCCGCCATCTCCAAGCCTCAGGATGCGCAGAACCTCGGGATCGCGACGATCTATCAGGACCTCGCGCTCTTCGACAACCTCAATGTGGCGGAGAACGTTTTCGCCGGTCGCGAGCTGACGTGGTCGCTGCTCGGCCTGAGGCTGCTTCGTCGCCGACACATGTCGGTCGGCGCGCATCGCGCCGTCAAAGACCTTGGCGTCCTCACGCTCCAGTCCGCGCGTCCGCTGGTCGGGTCTTTGTCAGGCGGCCAGCGGCAGATGGTCGCGGTCGCGCGCGCGATTGGCATGAGCGCGAGGGTCTTGATTCTGGACGAACCGACGGCTGCGCTTGGGATTCGCGAGTCGAGAACGCTGCTCGATCAGGTGCGCAGGCTTCGGGAGATGGGACTTTCGATCATCCTCATCACACACCGGCTGCCGGACGCCATTGAGCTGGCGGACCGGATAGTGGTCATGAAGGGAGGCGAGATCGCCGGCATCGTGAGGCCGGAGAGCAGCACCTTGGAGGACATCGTCGAGTTGATCGTGCGCGGCCACAAGGCCAAGGAGGAATCGTGACGGTAAAGAAGGCCGACGAGCTCGAGGAGATGGCTGCCGCTGTACTCGTGGCCGCCGGAGCGAGCACAGACAACGCTGCCATCGTCGCCGACCACCTCGTCTCGGCGAACCTTGCCGGCGTCGACACGCATGGCGTGCGCCACCTGCCCGGCTACGTCAATGACCTTGCGGCCGGATTCATCGACGGGAAGGCGGGCCCGGAGACCCTACGCAGTTCGTCGACGAGCCTTCTTGTGACCGGACACTGGACATTCGGCCACGTGGCCGCCCGATATGCCACCGAGGAGGCCATCGTCCAGGCGCGTGAGATCGGAGTCAGCATCGCCGGAGTCGTACAGGCCCACCACATAGGCAGGCTCGGCTACTACACAGAGATGGCGACGGCGAACGGCCTGGTCGCTCAGGTTTGGGCGGGTGGCTATTCGGAGGAGTCGCCCGTCGCGGTGCCTTTCGGAGGGCGCAAGCGCCTTCTGCACACAAACCCGGTGTCAATGGGCTTTCCGAGCGAGCCTGGTACACCCGTGATGTTCGACTTCGCGACCACTGCCATGTCGGGCGTCAAGATCGAAGATGCCCGTCGCCTCGGAAAGTCTTTGCCTCCGGGGTCCATCGTCGACCGCGCAGGCAACTATTCGACGAACCCTCAGGACTTCTTTGACGGGGGCGCGCACGCCACGTTCGGCGGACACAAAGGCTACGCCTTGAATGTCGCGGCGGAATACTACGGTCGTGTCTTGACTGGATCGAACGCGTACGCGGACCCGAAGAGGGGAGGGCCGATCATGAGAAACCAGGGGGTGACGATCCTCTTGGTTCGCGATGACGTTTTCACGTCGAGCGAGGAGTTCGAGACGAGGGCGGTCGAGATGGCAAAGCGAACCCGCGCGATTCCGCCAGCGCCGGGCTTCGAGAGCGTCCAGGTGCCGGGAGATCCCGAGTCGAGGACCAGGAGGAAGCGCATGGCAGAGGGAATCCCGATCGAAGACGAGATCTGGGAGCAGTTGGAGTCTCTGCCGCGATGACGGCGAACCCGCTGGACCAGGCGTCCGCGCGCGAGCTTTGCGATGCGCTGCGCGAATTTGACGCTGCGACCCTGTCGAATGCCATCGAAAGCTTCGACGTGCGCGACCGGACCATCGGCTTCGCGTCGAAGGAGGTCGCGTGCTGCTACCCCGAGCTGGGCTCGATGGTCGGATTCGCGGTGACCTGCACGGTTGACACGACGACCCCCGGCCCGCGTCGGCCGACCAGGCTCTCAGACCTGATCGCGCTGGTGGAAGCGGCACCAAAGCCCGCGATCGTGGTCTGCCAGTACGTCGGCAAGGATCCAAGCCGCGGTTGCTTTGCTGGAGACATGGTGGTCACGCTTCTGCAACGCCTTGGAGCGGTGGGGATCGTCACCGATGCCCCAAACCGAGACGTCCAGATGATTCAGCAGAGAGCTCCGGGTTTCCATCTCTTCGGATCGGGCAAGGTGGCCTCGCACGGTAACGGAGCGATCGAGGGCGTCAACCTGACCGTCGACATAGGCGGCCTCGTGGTGCGGCCGGGCGACCTCCTGCACGGCGACGTCAACGGTCTGATTTCGATCCCGCTGGAGATCGCGGCCGAACTGCCCGGGCGGGCGAGGCAGGTGCTCGCGGAGGAACAGCAGCTTGTGGATTTGATGCGCGATCCCGCAGCAGACATCGCACTGATCAAGGCAAGGTTTCTTCACTGATTCTTTGGGCGCTTGACAGAAGACAGGAAACTGTTGACAATTTTCCAGAACTCGAATGCCGCGCGTAATTAGGAGGGGATCCCCAATGGCGCCCAATCGTCTGGCGGCTTTGACAGTAGCTCTTGTTTTCGCGGTCGCCTGCGGTTCTAGCACCCCCAGCAGCAACAACACCGGAGGGGGGCCGGCGCTGGCCGGGAAGCGATGGTGCGTATCCACGCCGGGCGCGATCGGCGTGCTCGATCAGATGTTCAACAACATGGTCGCTGCCGCCGCGGCTGACGGAAATGGTCTACAGATCGACTTCGTATCCGGCAACTTCGATCTGTCGAAGCAGCTCTCCGACACCGCGCAGTTCGTGGCCAGCGGCAACTGCGCCGCAATCGGCACAATCACGTCCATTTCCTCGCAGACTCAGGGTGCTTGGAAGAAGACCGCCGACGACGCCAAGGCCAAGAACATCGTCTACGTCAACTTCAGCGCGGACTGGGTCACTGACGCAACCCAGAACTTCGGCAACCCGCACTACCCAGCCGGAAACCTGGTCGGCCTCGACGCGGGCAAGTGGTATGCGGCCCATGGCGGCACCGGGTCGGTCGGCGTGCTCGTCGCTCCGCAGAGCCCAGGACTCATGCAGCGCGTGAAGGGCTTTGAGGACGGCTTCAAGTCCGCGAGCGGAAACAGCAACATAACGTTCAACGAGGTGGCAGTGCCGAACGGTGACGTGACCGGCAGCGCCAACGCGACCGCCAGCCTTATCCAGGCCCACCACGACCTCAAGGTGATGTTCGGGTGGGGAGGCGACACATGGCAGGGGATCATGCAGGCCGGCAAGGAAGCCGGAAAGACGACCAATAACTTCTATGCTGGCGCCGACGATCTGCCCGACGCTGCCATCAACCTCTTTGCCAAGGGCAGCAACGGGCTGCTGCAGGGCGGGACGGAGTTTGACTACTCGCTCGCGGGCGTCGCATGGGAGCGCTCAGTCGAGTGGGCGCTA
>DASXNH010000187.1:0-4399 GCA_036495195.1 Candidatus Dormiibacterota bacterium | reverse complement strand
TTCGGTAACCGGGTGGCGGCAGGTGAATCGGGGGAGCGTCCAGTAGAACCACCTGCTTGGTCGTGGTGCTGGTTCTTGCGTACATGGTGACCCCCACCGCTGAGATGGACAGGCTCGAGACAGGCACCGTCTTTGCGAAGTTGGTCAGGTCGACCGGCACGCCGTTCTGTTCCAGGTCGATGGGTACCGTCGGGGTGAAGGTCTTGTCACCCTCCACGGACCCCGTGATGTCCGCATACGCGGCCACCTTCGTCTGCCAGCTCACCGGCCCGTCGAAGTTGACGACGCAGGGACTGATGTTGGCCGCCCCGACCGAGCAGCTGTTCTCTGACCTGATGAACTGCCATCCGTCGGTGACTCGCCGATACCGCACCTGAACAGTCAATGGCTTGATGGCTCGCTGATCGATGTTCAGGTACACGGGGACTGTCGGATTCGAAACTGTGACACTGGCGACTGAAGACTTGACGACGAGGTTGACTTTTACAGCCGGGCCGGCGGTGGCCTTCGACAGGTCGATGGTGGCGGTGAGGCTGCTTGGGCTTATCGACTGAATGGCATCGGCGAGGCCGGTGACCCTGACCGTGGTCCTGGTCGGAGCATTGATGACGACGAAAGGCCAGTTCGACGGAATCGCGTAATTGATGGGGCCGACGGTGAGCGTCTTGAACGTGGGTGGGTTCTGGGCGAAGGCGACGGCCCCGAGCATGAGCACCGACAGCCCAACCGCCAGTAGCTTGAGGCGCCAGCTTTCGGTTATCAGGTTCATTTCAGGCGTCCCAGGAACCCATTCCCCGTTGACCCTGAGGCCGGCACTTTCACGCTGACGATCCGCCTGAGGCTGTCGCCATCGAGATTCTTCGTGATCTTGCCTTCTTCAATCACCGATATGGCACCCGTCTCCTCAGAGACTACGATGACCAGCGCATCGGATGCGAGTGACAGGCCGAGGGCAGCGCGATGGCGAGTTCCCAGTCTCTCCCGCACGACGCCCTCTTCGGGCAACGGGAGCAAGCAGCCTGCGGCGACGATCCGATTCCCGCGGACGATGACGGCCCCGTCGTGCAGCGGCGAGTTGGGATAGAAGATCGACTGGAGAAATTCCGCCGAGATCTCTCCGTTGATGCGCACTCCAGTCGTGGCGTAGTCCTCCAACCCAACCTCGCGCTCGAACGCGATGAGCGCGCCATTGTGACGAGCGCTGAGTCGCTCGGTCGCACGGATCGCCTCCGAGATGGCCTGGCTGTAAAGACGGGTGCTGAAGTTGCCGGAGAGGGGGCGGCCGATGTTGCCGAGCCGGCCCAGCTGGTCCATCGCCCTTCGCAGCTCAGGCTGGAACATCACGATGACGGCGATCAATATGAAGTAGCCGGCGTTCTTGAACAGCCAGCTCAGCAGCACCAGGTTGAACTGGATGGCGAGCACGCCGATCACCGCGAGCACAACGAGACCGACCAGGATCTGGGTGCCCTGGGTGCCGCGGAGCAGGCGCAGCAGCTGATAGAGGACGAAGGCCACCACGGCGACATCGATGACCTCTCCCCAACCGATGTGCCGGATGACTTCCTGAAGTTGCGACAGGAAGTCTGAGAGGCCCTGAATCAATGGCTTGCTCCGAAGAGTTGGGCCATCAATGCCATCTGGGCATAGAGCCGGTTGGCCGCCTGCTGGAAGACGACCGACCGCGGGCCGTCGATGACCTCGTCGGTCACCTCCTCGCCCCTGTGGGCGGGAAGGCAGTGCATGAAAACCGCGCCGGGCGCTCTGTCCATCAACGCCTGGTTGACCTGGTAGGCCGCAAACGCACGACGCCTCACGGCTCGCTCGCTCTCCTGTCCCATCGACGCCCAGACGTCTGTGTAGATGGCCGTGGCGCCGCTCACGTCGGCGACTTCCGTGCTCAACGAGACCCCGCCTCCACCAGCGCCGGCCGGCAGGTTGCCATCGACGACATCGGCCCCAGGGGCGTAGCCAGGCGGCGTGATCACGGTCAGCGAGAAGCCCATGCGCGTGGCGGCTTCGATCAGCGAGACGGCGACGTTGTTGCCATCGCCGATATAGACGACCTTTTGCTGCGCCAGAGGACCTTTCACCGCCTCGAGCGTCATCAGGTCGGCCAGGATCTGGCAGGGATGAGAACGGTTGGTCAAAGCGTTGATCACCGGCTTTTCCGAGGCCGCGGCGAGCTCGAGGAGGTCGGCATGCGATCGCAAACGCGCGACCACCCCGTCCACGTAACTGTCGAGGACCCGCGCGGCGTCGCCCACCGTCTCCCTGACCCCCAGCTGGACGTCCTGCTCGGTCAGGTTCGTCACCCGGCCTCCCAGGCGGCCGATCCCCACCTCGAACGAGACTCGCGTCCGATGTGATGGCTTCTGAAAGAGGAGGGCGATGTGGCGCCCCTCGAGCGGCCGCTCGGACCACCGCCCCGCCTTGATCGCGTGCGCAAGGTCGAGCAGCTCCCGAAGCTGGGCCGGCTCGAGATCGGCGATGTCGATGAAGTCGCATCCGGAGAGGGTGCCCACAGAAGGGATCATGATGCCGCGCGCGACTATAGGCGCGGTTCGATCAGCTCGCCGGACATCACCTCTGAAACCGCCAGGTCCCGGGCCGAGTCGAACTCAGGCAGGCGACCTCGCAGCTTCGAGTCGTCGCGTAGGCGGAGGATCAGGTCCCGGCAGGCCACCGGATGCAGGCCGAATTGCGCGGGCTTGAAGCCGACCGGGGGCTCATTGCGGAACTGAATGGTCAAACGGTCGGTCAGGCGGAGGTCGGGCCAGGAGGCAGGGTCCGCCAGCGTTACCGTTTCCATGCGGTTCCAGACCGCCCAGATCTCATGATTTCCGTGGACGATCACGATCCTGTCGCGGAAGAGGCCCAGGCGTCCCAGGGGCCAGGATCGAAGCTTCAGCGCGGCCGAGACGGCCACGGCTCCTCCCGCGACCGACCCCGCCGCGAGGGCGACCGAGGCAACCCAGCCTCCGGCCAGGCGTGCCGCGCCCGCCGCCAGCAGGGCGAAGAGCAGGGCGAAGGCGAGCGCCGCGGCCCCCAGCGTGACTATCGGCCGGCGCGATCGCACGTAGATCATCGACGCCCCACGATCGGTAGTTTAGGCTCCCCAGGTGACATGCGACCCCAGGGGCCGCATGATGTTGGGGACCTCATATCGAGTGCCCTGGGGTGGGCACAGGAAAAGGAGCGAGACGCATGGACGTGATGGCCGAGCGCGCGGACATCGACGCCGCCGTTTCCGGCAAGACGGTATGCACGATCTTTGGTGAGGCGGCCAGGAAATGGGCCGATCTGCCGGCCCTGCGTTGGAAGCGCGACGGCGAATGGCAGAGCCTTGACTGGAAGGGCTACCGGGCCGAGGTGGCGGCTGTCGCCATGGGGCTGAAGGCGCTCGGCTTTGGGCCTGGGCAGTTCGGCTTGATCATGGCGCGCAACGTGCCGGAGCATGTCATCGCCGACCTGGGCATCGTCCATGCGGGCGGCGCCGCGGTCAGCGTTTACAACACGCTCGCGCCCGAGCAGGTCGAATATCTCGCCAACCATTCCGAGGCCACCGTTGCCTTCGTCGAGGATGAGGCGTTCCTGGCGAAGTTCCTTCAGATCCGGTCGTCAACGCCGAAGCTCCGTCACCTCATCCTCATTCGAGGCGAGGCGCCCGAAGGCGTGCTGTCTTGGGATTCGCTGGTCGCCGAGGGGGGCGCGGCATATGAGCGAGACCCTGCCGCGTTCGAGGCCGCCGTTCGGGCGGTTGGCCCTGAGGACACCGTCGGCCTGATTTACACGTCGGGCACCACGGGGCCTCCCAAGGGCGTCGTGTACTCGCACAACAACATCGTGTGGACCCTCGAGTCGGCTCGACGAATCCTGGAGCTGCACAACGAGAAGCTGGTGAGCTACCTGCCGCTCGCCCACGTGGCGGAGCGCTTCACCTCGCAGTGGGGAAGCATCTACAACGGCCACGAGGTCTATCTGTGCCCGGACGCGGTCGAACTTCTGCCCTATCTGCTCGAGTCCAAGCCGACGGCGTTTGTCGGGGTCCCGCGCGTCTGGGAAAAGCTGATGGCCGGGATCAACGCCGGCCTTGGCGCCGAGCCCGACGAGGCGAGGCGTCAGATGGCGCAGGGAGCCGTGGCGGCTTCGATGCAGGCATACCGGCTGCGGCGCGACGGACAGGAGGCTCCGGCGGAGCTGTCGGCCGTGGTCGAGGGGGCGCAGCCGCTGTTCATGCTGCTTCGCTCCAAGGTCGGCCTCGACCGCTGCCATCTGGCGATCACCAGCACGGCGCCCTGCAGGCCCGAGGTGCACGAGTTCTGGGCGTCGCTCGGCATGCCTCTGTATGAGGTGTGGGGCATGAGCGAGCTGACGGGACCCGCGACGACCGTGCCGA
>DASXNH010000186.1:0-4618 GCA_036495195.1 Candidatus Dormiibacterota bacterium | reverse complement strand
GTACGCGCGATCGCGGACTAACGTCCGGATTTCATGCCTCGTTGGTGTACTCGGGGCCGGCGCTTGCGACGCAGAATCAGACGTGGCTGGCGAGGCGCTCAGAGATGAGGTGATCGATCTCGCTGTCGTAAAGACGCGATGGATCAACCCTAACTTGGACGAAGAAACCTTCGATCTCGAGGCTGATGATCCCGTGCAGCCGGGTCCAGGC
Organism: Candidatus Dormiibacterota bacterium; assembly: GCA_036495195.1. Taxonomy (GTDB): domain Bacteria; phylum Chloroflexota; class Dormibacteria; order Dormibacterales; family Dormibacteraceae; genus Palsa-872. The sequence goes on along the minus strand of DASXNH010000186.1, from coordinate 4,407 downwards.
AACCATGGCGAGCATGAGGTCCCCTGGTGCGAGGACGGCGTCGGTATTCTGCCGCGCCCCCCATGCCTTGAGCTGCCGCTCCAGGGTCGCGTCGGTGACACTTGCTGGTGGGCCATCCATGTCGGCGAGAGCGTTGAGCAGCGTCGTCATTGACCGAGTGGCAGCGGGAACGATCCGTGCGGGGTCAAGCTCGCCCGTCCCGTAGCTGCTGCCGAAGACCAGCCGATAGCGGTGCGGGACCGCCAGGGCCCAACTGCGCAAACCGTGTGCCACGGCGCGCAGGCGGCACTCCGGCGCCTGGCTGGCTGCGTCAGCGGCTACGTCGGTCAGCCTGTCGGCAAGATCCTCGAAGCTCTCCGTGACCAAGGTGGCCATCAAATCCTCGCGAGAGGCGAAGTATCGATACATCGCGGGGCCGGACATCCTCATGGCCTTCGCGATCCCGCTCAGGGACAGGGCGGCCGGGCCGCCCTCGGCGATCTGTGCGTACGCCTGCTCCTTGATCTCCCCGACAGTCAAGGCTCGCAGGCGTTCTCTGTGCGTCAAGCCGTCTCCGGAAGGCATGCCACTAGCGTAACAGGGCGTAAGCCTTGCGTCGAATCCTCATGTCTGTTACGATCTCTAACAGATGAGGGCTCTCGTCACGCTTAGGGAGGAACCCGTCCTCCGATGCACGAAAGGCCGCTCCGATGGAATCTGCAACGAGTCCTCCTCCCAGCTCGAACCCGATCCTCACCGAGGTCGTCGTGGCCGAGATCGCCGAGCCTGACGGGCTCCTCCTCAACCACCGCCCAGTTCCAACGCCTGGAGCCCAAGAGGCCCTCGTGGAAGTCCTCGCCACCGGCATCTCCTTCGCCGAGCAGGCCATGATCCGAGGGCGCTACCCTGGCCAGCCGAAGTTCCCGTTCGTCCTCGGCTACGACCTGGTAGGCCGAGTCAGCGACGTGGGTCCAGGCGTAGATCGGCGGCTGGTCGGCCAGCAAGTAGCGGCGGTCACCAAGACCGGTGGGTGGACCACCCACGCTCTCGTCGACGCCCGGAATCTGGTGCCGGTGCCCGACGACCTCGACCCTGCTGAGGTAGAGACCCTCGTGGTGAACGGCATCACGGCCTGGCAGATGCTCCATCGCAAAGCCGGCGTGCAATCGGGTCAGACGATCCTGGTCCACGGTGCCAGTGGAGGGGTCGGCAGCACCCTCGTCCAGCTGGCACATCATGCCGGCGTTCACGTGATCGGCACCGCGGCACCCCGGCACCACGACGCTCTCCGGGCCCTCGGAGCCGAACCCGTCGATTACCACGACCCCGACCTCAGCGGAACCCTGCGGCGGCTCGCCCCAGGAGGGGTCAACGCGGTCTTCGACCACCTGGGAGGCTCCAGTTTCCGTCGATCCTTCGACCTACTCGCTCCGCGTGGCACCCTCGTCGCCTATGGCACTGGCGCTGGCGCACAGCTCAACGACACCAACAACCAGGTCCTTGCCTTCGTTGCGATGTTCGGCCGGCTCGCCGTTTGGACCCTCACCTCGAACCGACGTGCCCTCTTCTACAATTTCTGGGCGGGCAAGCACATTCGGCCAGGACGGTTCCGCAAGCATCTGGCGGCCGACCTCACCGAAGTAGTGGCTCTGCTCCGCAACGGCACAATCACCGCCCAAATCGCAGCCCGCTTTCCGTTAGTCGACGCTGTAGATGCCATGCGATTCGTCAGCACCCAAAGCGTCCGTGGCAAGGTCATTCTCGAACCCTGATTCACCCGCCAATCGAAGGCCCTGATCGGGTACATCGCCTGAGCGGCCGCCTAGGCCGGCGAAGGAGGAGCGCCGGTGCCCAGGCGCTCTCGCCACCACTGGACCGGGACGATCTGGAGCGCGACCTCGAGGGTCCCTTGATCAAGCCTTTCCGCGAGCTGGGTGATGACGACAATACGATCGGCGAGCCAATCGCCACTGGCTTCTCCCTCGATCTGAACTGCAGGGCTGCTGCGAGCTCGTCTCTGCCGACGGAAGTCGACGGGTGGGTGGGAGGTGTCCAAGAGTCCGGCGATCCAGGCGATGTCGCCCGCCAATTCGACGTGACGGTCGAGCACTTCGGCGTACGGAGCGGCGTTGAGCATCACCGCGGCCCATCGACCGAGCACCTCGTCGGCGTGCTCGGCGAGGAAGGCGACCTCGTCGTGCAGGCGACCACGACCCTCGGGGTCGTCGACGATGGCCCGAAGCGAGGCACTGAGTCGGGGAGTGTCGCGAACGACTTGGGCACCGGCGGCGCCCCACGCCTGTTGGTTGGGCTCGGTCGGTAGCAGACCGGCTACCTCCAAGATGCCGGACCAGATCATCCGGGCGCTTCTGACCAACTCGAACATGACGTACTGGGCCAGGATGCTCCAGCGCTCGCGGCTTCTACGCTCAAGCACCTCGTTGACCACGGCGACGGTCAGCAACACCACGATCACGCTGACCACGAGGCCGGCGAGCAGTGTGTGCCGCCCCCAGAAGCGCCAATTCGTCTCGTCCGAGACGATGGCGGCGCCACAGGCCAGGACCGCGAGGACTGCCATCACCCGCGTCTGGCGGAGATAGGATTCGACCGATCGAGCCCGTCGTGGCCCCGCTTGCTGGTGCCTCATCCCTGTCCGCATGGCTGTCGGACTTGGATGTTAGTCGTCGATCGCGCGTATACACGCGATCGCGGACTAACCTCGAGGCCCCGCAGCCTTCTCGGCGCTGCGACGCGTCCAAGATCCGCGCGCGGCAGGAGGCTTTCACGTCAGTCGGGAAAGATGAATAAGAAGGCGCCGACAACAAGGAAGGGGGAGACATGACCGAGCACCTGCACGAGGAAGGCCACAGCGACGATCCCGGCGAGGAGCAGAACCTCAAGGAGAACGTCGTGGAGGAGCAATCCACCGGACAGCCAGCAGCGGGGGAACCCGTCGGGGCAGCCAGCGAGGGTCTGGCCGAACCTGCCGGTTCGGTGAACCTCGACGAGGCCGAACAGCAGGTCGCAGAATGGCGACACGAGGATGAGTCCCTTCTTGGCGAGGCTCCTGAGGTAGCGCCAGTCCCAACCGCGGACGCAGTAACGCTGCCGGCCTCGACCAGCGAGGCCGAGGCCGAGGTCGCAACGTTGCGACAGGAAGACGAGGCGCTGCTTGGCGAGGCTCTTGAGACTACGCCCGCCCCGACCGCTGAGGAGTCGTAGCCACTAGGAGCCCGATCGCTTCGCCAGCTTCAGCGTTGCTCGGCGATGGCTCACCATTCCTGCGGGGAGCCATGACCCGTCCACGCCCCCGTGACGTCCGGAGCCCGGGCGCCGGGACGGACAACGCCGCGGCCGTGGCTCGGCACGGCCAGCGGGCCGCCTCTCGTTGTTGACGGCTCCCGCGGTCGACCCGCTACCGGCCCGCCTCGTCGACGTCACGCCGGACAAGTGCGATCGCCCAGGCGGCCATAGCCCCTACGAAGAGCGCGCCGAGGTAGAGCGCCGCCCGGTCAGCATGCAGCGTGAAGAGCGAGGGCCCCTGCCCTGGAATCAATAAGCGTGGTGGCAGCTCGATGTGCACCCACCCGTTCAGCAGCGCCCCTGCGTTGTTCAGCAGGAACCAACGCTGCCACTCGGGATGGAAGCGGCGCATGACCACCTCGAAGACGACGAGGTAGCCGATAGCGCCGGCGAGCACCGAGGAGGTGTGCCGGGTAAGGCCGGCGATCGCCAGGCCTGCACCGGTAAGGAGGGCGACGAGCACCAGGCCGCGAAGGCCGTCGGAGAAGAGGATGTGCCAGACATGGGTGTTGGTGCCGCCGGTCGTGCCCCTGGTGGTGGCGATCAGCCAGGCGCAGCCCATCGCCAAGACGATCGCCGCCGCCCCGGCGACAACGAACACGCCTATGGTTGCCAGCGCCTTGGCCGCCAGGACTCTGAGCCGGCGGGGCCGCCACGTGAGCAGCAGCGGAAAGGTCCCGGCCGCCCACTCTGCGCCGATGAAGCCCGCGCCGACGATGAACCCGACGACGGCGACCAGATCGACGGCGGTGTTGAGCTCATGGACAGCGTTGCCGGCGAAGGAGAAGCGGGGGTCGCTGTAGAGCTCGGCAGCCGTCGGCGGCCGGAATGCGCAAGGGCCGACGGCTACGGGCCCGCCCGCGTCGCCGGCAGGCGGAGCGACCGGGACCTGGTTCACCTTGCCGCCGCAATGCGCCAGCATTCCGGGGGGCGGCGTGGCGTACTGCTCCGCCAGGGCCGCGGCCCTGGCCTCAGCGGCGGCGAAGTTCCGGTTGGAACGGACCCCCAGGACGATGTTGAGGATCAGAATCGTCGCCAGCACACCGAGCATCAGCAGGCGGAACAGGCGGCGGCTGAGCAGCCGGCGCAGTTCGACGTCAAGGAGCCGGGTCATCGCTGCTG
>DASXNH010000185.1:0-8323 GCA_036495195.1 Candidatus Dormiibacterota bacterium | reverse complement strand
ACCATCCGGTCCAGCTACACCCTCCTCGGCCTCGTGATATTCGCGGCCTTCGTCGTCTCCTGGCCGGCCGCCCGACTCTCAGATCGCTTCGGCAGGCGTCCTTTTATCCTCGGTGGCGGCTTGCTGGGCGGGGCGGGGGTGCTCATGCTCGTCTTCAGCCACTACCAGCTGTTACCCGTTCAGCTCGTCGAGCCGCTCGCACGAATGCTGAGGGTCCCACCGCTGGCGGCACAGGCGACACTTGTGGGCGTACTGATCGGAATCGGCTACGGCGTGTTCTTCTCTGTCGACTGGGCTTTCATACAAGACGTCATACCTTCACAGGAGGCAGGTCTCTTCATGGGCTTCAGCAACATCGCGACGGCCGGGTCCGGGATCATCGCGCGCTTGATCGGTGGCTTTCTGCTCGATCCGTTCAACCACGGGCCGAAGCTGTTGGGCTTGCCCGGGGGATTCACTGTCATCTTCTCGATATTCAGTGCCTCCCTCCTGGTCGGGGCGTTATTGATCTTGAAGGTGCCTGAGGCTCGGAAGCGATGAACCTGGAAGGTCTGCTGCCCTGGGCCGGGCTCGCGGGAGCTCCCTTCGATGCTGCCGACATGGTGGTCGCAGGCATCCCCTACGACGGTTCAGCTGTCTACAGGAAGGGAGCGGCGCTCGCTCCCGAACGCATTCGCTTGCTGTCGGCGGCAATGCCTCCGGTCACTGAGGACGGGCAGGTGCTCCAGGGGCTGAGGGTGCACGACATGGGCGACTTCACCGTCGGCCCCGACATAGGCGAAGGTTGGATGCAGGTGGCCGAGCATCTCGCCACGGTTCCGTTGACGTCTCTTCTGACAGTTCTCGGCGGGGATCACTGCACCGCCATCGCCACCATCGCCGCGCAGGCGCGGCGGCACCCTGACATGCAGATTCTCTGGGTGGACGCGCACCCCGACCTGTGCGATTTCTCACGCGGCGGGCGCTGGACCTGCGGTTGTGCGATGCGCCGAGCGATCGAGGTTTCGGCGATTGACCCGGCCAGGGTGGTCATCGCCGGCGGGCGCGACTACGACCCCGAGGAGGTCGAGTTCATCAAAGCCACCGGCATCCTTCTCGTGTCGGCGCGGGAGCTGTCGGCCGATCCTGCCGCTGCGGCGCAGGCGATCGGGGATCGCCTGGCGGGCAAGAAAGTGCACGTCTCTTTCGACATCGATGCCCTCGACCCGGCATTCGCTCCTGGAACCGAGATTCCTTCGGCAGGGGGGATGTCCACGCGGCAGGCTCTCGACCTGTTGGGGGCTGTCCTTGCTCGCACGAGCCCGGTTGGCTTCGATGTGGTCGAGGTGTCGCCGCCATTCGACAATGGAGACATCACCAGCTTCGCCGCGCTGAAGCTCATCTTCGAGTTCTGGGGAATGTCCTGGAATGGAAAGCGCTGACGTTGTAATCGCCGGGTGTGGCATCAGCGGATGCGCGCTCGCTTACCAGCTGGCCAAGCGCAAGGTCGACGTTGTCCTCGTGGAACGCGAGACTCTCGGTTCTCAGTCGACTGGAAAGTGCGCAGGCGGCGTGCGCCAGCAGTTCTCAACCGAAGACAACGTGAGGGTGATGCGACTGTCGGTGAAGCTGCTCGAGTCGTTCGAGGAGGAGACCGGACACCCTGCCGATTTCCGTCAGATCGGGTACCTGTTCGTCTTCACCCTGCCGCAGCAGGTTGAAGACTTTCGCCACAACATGGACATGTGGCATCGGGTCGGCCTCACCGAAGCGCGGTGGGTGGATGCCGCGGAGGCCGCGACGATGGTGCCGGTGCTCAATGTCGCGGACGTATTGGGCTGCACCTTCTGTCCCACCGACGGCATCGCAAGCCCAAATGACGTCACCTTCGGCTACGCGACCGCCGCACGGCGCCTCGGCGCCCGGCTGAAAGAGGGTGTCGCCGTCACGGGTATCGACATCGCCGCCGGCCGCGTGCAGGGCGTTCGAACTTCGGCCGGGGATATCGCGACCCGCCTGGTGATCAACTGCGCGGGGCCATGGGCGGCTTCGATCGGCCGCATGGCCGGGCTCGAGATTCCGGTGCTCCCGTATCGCCGCCATATCGCCGTGACGGATACCTTTCCGGCGCTTCCCCGCAACACGCCGATGACCGTTGATTTCCACACCTCGCTCTACTTCCACCCGGAGGGCGACGGCGTGCTGATGGGCATGAGCGACCGGACTGAGCCGCCGGCCTTTGTCACCGACGTCAACTGGGAGTTCCTGGAGAAGATGTTCGAACAAGCTGCGCGGCGTGCCCCCGCCCTGGCGGGCGCGGGTGTCAAGACGGCCTGGGCCGGCCTATACGAGTCCACTCCCGACCATCAGGCGATCCTCGGTCCCGTCGCCGAGGTCGATGGTTTCTGGTGCGCGGCGGGCTACAGCGGGCACGGTTTCATGCAAGCGCCTGCGGCTTCGCTCCTGCTGACCCAGCTGTTGCTCGACAAGAAATCCGAGATCGACATCTCGTCGTTCGCATTCGAACGGTTCGCGCGAGGATCGCTGGTGAGGGAGCGAAACGTCATCTAGCGTCCGCCGTTGGCAAGGACCACCGTAATCAGGATCAAACCGCCAAGCAGCAGGGCGCCCGCGCAGCCCAGCTGCACGACCGTGAAGAGAATGCCCCCGGTCGAGCCGTATGTGGGCGCGATCTCCGCCCGTCTCCGGCGTGTCCGCAGAGCCCCAAGAATGCCTCCGACGCCGAGCAAAACAGCCAGGATTCCCAGCCCGATAACAGCGGCGTTCTGGCCACCCATTGATCAGAGTCAAGTATGCCCTCGGTTACGATCTGCCCGTGGCGCGGGTTCTCCTATTGGGTTCGACAGGCTTTTTTGGCCGTGGCGTAGCGCACAAGCTGATCGATGCCGGGCACCAGTTGCGGGTGCTCGTGCGGGATCCCATGAAGGCGGCCGGCTTCAAGATTCGTGGGGCACAGGTGGTCGTCGGCGACGCTCTGAATCCCGCCGCCCTGGCGCAGTCGAGCCAGGGCGTCGAGCACGTGATCAGCCTGGTGGCCGTTCGCCGCAACCGCCCGCAGTCCTTCCTGGAGGTCAATGTCGACGGCCCGCGAATCATGGCCGAGGCCGCGAAGGCCGCCGGCGTGAGGTCGGTCCTGCTGGTCAGCGCAATTGGCGCCCGCCTCGACCCGCACTACAAGTACCTCACCTCTAGATGGATGGGCGAGCAAGAGCTGGCAAAGTCCGGAGTGGCTGGCACCATCCTGCGTTTCTCGGCCGTCCTGGCTGAGGAGGGCGGCTTCGTCGAGGCTTTCGAGCAGCAGACGAGCTTCGGGCCCGTGATCGTCATCCCCGGCAGCGGCCAGGCCAGGCTTCAACCAATCCTGCGCGAGGACGCCGCGCGCTGCGTGGTCGAGGCGATCGCCAAGCCCGAACTGCTCAGCACCATAGTCGAGCTCGGCGGTCCGGAGGTGGTCACTTTCGAGCAGATGCTCGACTGGTTCATCCAGGCGCGCGGGATCAAGAAGCCCAAGATGAAGCTTCCAACCACCCTGCTCATGCCCGGCGCGATTGCCATGGAGGCGATGCTTTCCAATCCAATCGTCACGCCTGACGAGATCAACACGCTCCAGCTCGACAACATTGCGGACGGCATCGATGCGGTCAGCGCTCGTTTCGGCTGGCGCCCAACCCGGCCGAGCTCATGGGCCCTGGAGAACTGGAAGAAGAAGCCCCGCGCTCGCTGACAGTTCGTGCGTTTTTCGGGCTGCCAGTTCCGGACTCTCAGCGCGCGGAGCTGACGCAGTTCATGGCTGCGTGCGTGGAGATGGCGCCGGATTTTCGCTGGACTCCGATGGACAACCTGCACCTCACCATCCGATTTGTCGGCAATGTCCAGAGAGCGGTGGTCGAAGCGGTGGCGGATGCACTTGAGCAGCGCGCGCTGGCGCCATTCGACGTCGAGGTGGGCGACGTCGGCACCTTCGGGCACCGTCACGCGGCGAGGGTGGTGTGGCTCGGTCTGCGGGCTGGGGGTCAGGCGGCGGCAGCCCTGGCGGCTCAGGTTGAAGAGGAATGCGTGCGGGCCGGATTGCCCCCCGAGTCGAGGGCGTATCAGGCGCATTTGACGCTGGCACGGGCGCGATCTCGCGGAGGCGCCAAGCTGCCTGAGCTGCCGGCGATGCCTCGCGTGAAGGGCTGGCGGGCGGATCAGCTCGTTTTGTATTCGAGCCGGCTGGCGAGGGCGGGGGCCGCCTACGAGGCGATGAGGACGCTAAAGATCGGTTAGAGCGGCCTGCGCGCACTCGAGGTCTTGGTCAGGGCGCCCGCCGCTGACCCCTACGGCGCCGATCACGTTCCCGCCTTCCACGATCAGCGCCGATCCGAGGCCCGGTATCAAGGGCATCCGGACCAGCCTGTCGGCAGCGCTGAAAAAACCCGGCCTGTCCTGCGCCATCTTGGCCAGGGCTTCGCCGTCCCGCAGGAACATCGCCGCGCCAACCGCCTTCGCCTCAGCGAGCTGAGGGGATAGCGGCAGCGCGCCGTCCATGCGGCTGAGAGCGATGAGGTGCCCGCCTTCGTCGACGATCGCGACTGCGACCTTGATTTCGAGCTGCATTGCCTTGCCATGCGCTTTCTCGATGACCTTGTGTGCTCGCGTAAGGCTCAGGGGCATGGCTTAGGCTCTAGTTTCGCATGGACTTGAACGGGCGAGTCGCCATTGTCACCGGTGGTGGCACGGGAATCGGGCGCGCCGTCGCCCTGCGCTTGGCCAAGGCCGGCGCCAAAGCTGTGGTGGTCAACTACTCGCGCTCTGACCAGGATGCTCGGTCGACTGCTGCAGAGATCAACCTTCTGGGACGGGACGCCATGGCACACAAGGCCGACATCTCCAACGAGGGGGATGTCAAGGCGATGATCGCCGCTGTGAGAGATCGCTACGGCCGCCTCGATATCCTGATCAACAACGCAGGCACCACTCGCTTCATTCCTCACCCCGAGCTGGACCTGCTCACGGACAAGGTTTGGGACGACATCTTCAAGGTGAACGTGATGGGAACCTTCTACTGTTGCCGTGCGGCCGCGCCCGAGCTTCGCAAGTCCGGCGGCACGATCGTCAACATCGCTTCCATCGCGGCTCACCGCGGAACCGGGTCATCGATCGCATATGCGGTTTCCAAAGCGGCGGTGCTGCAGCTGACGCGCGGGCTTGCGGTGGCTCTCGCACCGGATGTGCGCGTCAACTCCGTGTCGCCTGGCCTCGTGTCGACGCGATGGCTCCGGCAATTTGATGCGGCCGAGGCAGATTCCCAGGAGGCATCGACCGCGGCGAGGACGCCGCTGAATGCACTGGCGACGACAGATCACGTGGCGCAGGCGGTGATGGCGTTCGTGGAGAACGACATGCTTACGGGCCAGGACGTGGTCGTCGACGGCGGCAGGAGCATTCTCTACTGACCGTTTCCGAGCCCACGTTGCATAACCTTGTCAAGCAATAAATCGTTGGTTGGCAGCGAACCAATCTTTTGTCTTGCACCCAGGGGAGCCCGCCCTTAATGTTGGCCGTGGCCCCGAGGGAAACGTTCGAGGGAGTTGGAACAGGCCGCAAGGCAGGTACCAGCACTTAAGAGGCGATCCGTCGGGGTCATTTTCTTTCCCGGGCGTTAGGCTGATCGGAAATGTCGGTCGCTCAGCGCTCGCCGAAGCAAGTCACACCGACATCCACCGCTGTCGAGGTGTCGATAGTGATGCCCTGCCTGAACGAGGCGGAGACGCTCGCCAAGTGCATCCAGCACGCCCAGAGCGCCATCGCCAAGGGCGGATTCTCGGCTGAGGTCATCGTCGCCGACAACGGCAGCACTGACGGCTCGCAACAGATCGCGATGGATCTTGGCGCGCGGGTCGTCGACGTGTCGAGGAAGGGCTATGGGAGCGCCCTCATCGGCGGAATCGATGCGGCGCAGGGCGGCCTCGTGGTCATGGGCGATGCAGACGACAGCTATGACTTCGAGGCGATCGCCCCCCTCATCGACAAGCTGCGCGAGGGGTACGACCTAGTGGTCGGAAACCGCTTCATGGGTGGCATCCAGCCTGGCGCCATGCCATGGTCGCATCGCTGGGTCGGCAACCCGGTGCTGACGTTCATCAGCCGCGTCTTCTTCAACGCTCCGGTGGGCGACACGCACTGTGGGCTTCGTGCCTTCAAGAAGGACGCGTACGAAAAGATGCGCCTGCGCGCCACGGGCATGGAGTTCGCGAGCGAGATGGTGATCAAGGCCTCGCTCAAGGGGATGCGTATCACCGAGGTCGCCGTAGTCCTTCGTCCGGATGGGCGGTCGCGCCCGCCGCACCTCCGGACTTGGCGAGACGGCTGGCGGCACCTGCGATTCATGCTCCTGTTTAGCCCGCGATGGCTATTCCTGTATCCAGGGCTTGCGTTTTTCGCGATCGGGGTGGTGCTTTCGGCATCGCTCCTGGGCGGTCCCCTTCATTTGGGCGGGGTGCGGCTGGACATCCACACCCTGCTGGTGGCGGGGTTTCTCGCGCTGATCGGCTACCAGCTCGTGCTCTTTGCGGTCTTTACGAAGATCTTTGCCGTGCGCATGGGTTTCCACCCTCCACATCCTGTGCTGGAGAGCATGTTCCGCTACGTCACGCTGGAGGTCGGGCTTCTCGCCGGTGCGCTGATGGTGCTGGCCGGGATAGTCGCCCTGGTCCTGGCGGTCGCCAGCTGGCAATCCGTGGGATTTGGCAACCTCGACCCATCGCTCACCATGCGCGAGGTGATCCCGGCGGTCCTGCTGTTGGCGATCGGCACGCAGACGGTCTTCGCGAGCTTCTTCATCAGCATCCTCTCGATCGACGTCGAGGGGACCGCTAGTAGACCGGCGACTCCGCAGTAACTGCCTCGAGCCACTTTCGGCACGAGACCAGGAAGCGTGCTGCCTGTAGGCCATCGAGCACCCGGTGGTCGAAGGAGAAGCAGAGGTACATCATCGGCTTGATGCCGATCATCCCGTTGATCGCCACGGGCCTGTCGACGATCGCCTCCATCGTCAGGATTCCGGCCTGGCCCGGGTTGATCACCGAGTAACTGAATAGAGTCCCGAAGGTTCCGGAATTGTTGACGGTGAACGTGGCGCCGGCGAGGTCGTCGGCTTTCAGCTGCTTGGTGCGCGCGCGGTTGGCGATGTCGTTGACCGCTCGCGCGAGGCCCGCGATCGAAAGGCCGTCCGCGCGTCGCACGACAGGCACCACCAGCGTGTCCTCGAGCCCGACCGAGACGCCGAGGTTGATGTCGCGATGCACGATGAGCTCGGTTTCGCGGAAGGTCGAGTTGACCGCGGGGTGCTCGCGCAGCGCCGATACCGTCGCCGCCATCACGTAGGGGAGGTAGGTCAGCGAGAAGCCTTCCTGCTGTTGGAATGCGACTTTGTTCGCGGCGCGGCTGGCGACCACGCCTGACATGTCGGCTTCCTGCGTTTGCCAGGCGTGCGGAATGGTCGTCTTGCTGCGCGTCATGTTCTCGGCGATGAGCCGGCGCACGCGTGTGAGCTGGATGACCTGGTCCCCCTCGCCGGGAGTGACGGCCGCTGCGGGCGGCGTGGCGGCGGGGGCGGCCTTGGCGGCGGCGGCGTAATCCTGCACGTCCTTCTTGGTGACGCGGCCGCCGATGCCGCTGCCGTCGATCTTGGAAAGGTCGACCTTCAGCTCGGAGGCGGCCATCTGGACGGCGGGCGAGTAGCGGTGCTCGCCACCCTGCAGGGCGGGGCCTGAGGGCGCAGGCGCCGGCTGTGCGGCGATTGGGGCGGGAGCCTTGGCCGGAGGCGCGGCGGTGGGTGTCGCTGAGCCCCCGGCCGGCCGGGGTGGAGGCGCGGGAGCTTCGGGGGTAGCGGGCGCTTGGGCAGCAGGAGCGGTCTTCGAATCGGGCTTGCCTGGCTGACCCTCCCCTCCGACTTTTCGGGCCGCGTCCCCAGCGATCGGGGAGGACGATCCTCGCGCGGGTATCGACGACGACTCCTTGGGATCGGCAGCGCCAGGCTGGTTCTCGTCGCTCGCGGGTGCTGCGCCGTCTCCGCCGACTTCGACCACCGCAATCTCTGCGCCCGCCTGGACCGTCTCGCCTTCCTTCGCGAGGATCTCTTTGAGGATTCCGGTGACCGGGGCCGGTACCTCCGCGCTCACCTTGTCGGTGTCCACCTCGAGCATGGGCTCGAACTCGACGACCTTGTCCCCCGGCTTGACCAGCCATTTCGAGATCGTCCCTTCGTGGACCGACTCTCCCAGCTGAGGCATGACGACGCGGGTGATCTTGGCCATCAGTACGCAGCGAGGTCCTTCAGGGC
>DASXNH010000184.1:0-4396 GCA_036495195.1 Candidatus Dormiibacterota bacterium | reverse complement strand
CCCAGTCAGATAGAGCAGCGGGCTGCCGAAAGGAATGAACGCCACCAAGAGCACGACCGATGCAACGCCGATAAGCGCTCCCGTAAACCGTGTCCACTGACGTGGCGCGACCGCCAACGCCATGACTGCGGGGTAAAACTTGATCGACGTGCCGAGGCCAGTCAGGGCACCCGCGAAAACTGGATGTCGGCGAACGATCAGCATGGCTGCGCCCGCCAGGAGGATGAGTGCACCGCCGCGCTGACCGAGCCGAATATCCTCAAACAATGGAGTGAAGCAGACAACGCACAGCAAATAGAGGGGCAGAAAGTACTGCTTCTTGGGTCGGATGGCTCGATAGACGAAGTAGAGCCCGACGGCGAACATCAGGGCGTTGAGCGCAACCCACAGCCAAACGTCCCAAGGCGGTGACAAGAGGGCGAACGGAACGGCCATGAGAGTCTGGGTCGGTGGCCACAGAATGGTAAAGGGATAGCCCGCGGCTAGAAGGGCCGCCGAATGCGGATAGATTGACCCGGGATCTGACAGGGCTTGTCGCCCGCCGACGAGGAAGAAGTAGGCGTCTGCGTCCGGTGGGAGGAACACCGGCAACTCGGCCACGAGCCGCCTGATTGCCATGATGCCGACGATCGACCAAAGGACGCGGCGATCGCCAAGAAAATTGGCCGCCGCAATTCGCAGTCGAGCCAGGAAGCTCGTTTCCGCACCACCCCCTGGCGGTGGTCTGCCCAGAGCCTGCATTTCATCCATAGTCGAAACCGACGGAAACAGAAAAGGGGGCAGCGGAGCTGCCCCCTTACGAAAGTGTCTCTGGTTTATGCCTTGTGGGCCATCGAGTTGCTCGACCTCATCCATAGCTGCGCCTTATTCGGGTACAGCCAGAGGAGCATTACGGCCACGATCACGGCGATCAGGAACGGAATGATGTCGAAACGCCCAACTGTTATCTGATTCAAGATCTGGTAGATGGTTTCGAGGATCGCGTAGAGGATCAGGGCTCGCACCCAGCTCACGTTTCCCTCGGGGTCGAAGCCGGCAATCATGACGCCTGTACCGAAAGCGATCCCGGCTACCGATCCTGAAATGCCGGCCCAGGTATCAAACTGGAAAAACGTGCTACCAATGAAGCCCAGCCCTGAGCCCATCACTATCAAAACGCCCATGACCCACATCAAGAGCTTCAACGCCAGCGGGTTCCACTTAGCCACTAAACAAATTCCTCCATGACCGCATCTTTGTAAATCGGATGGTTAAACGGCGGTCTTTGTCAGAACTTGTACCTTGTTTGCCCCTTTCTTGCAAGGTTGATCACGAAATTGGCACTCCCCCGAGCCACACTCGGCGCGGCTTCAGACCATATGCCCAGGCGAAAGCGCCCTCGTGATCAGCCTCCCAAAGCACGAGGTCGGCGAGCAGCGAGGGCGCAATTGCACCTCGATCGGAGCGCGAGATCGATAGCGCGCCACCCACTGTCGCCGCGATCAGCGCCTGCTCCGCAGACATTTTGAAGACGCCGACCGCCATGGCCACCACGAGGCTCATGCTCGTGATGCCGCTGGTCCCGGGGTTGTGGTCGGTGCCGAGGGCAATGGCGGCACCCGCCGCCGTGAGCTCCTTCACCGGGGGTAGCTTGCCAATGGACAGCGCGGTGCCCGGAGCGAGCGTGGCGACGACGCCGGCTCGCGCGAGTGCCATGGCATCGCCGCGGTTGGCGCATAGAAGATGATCCGCCGATACGGCATGGAGCTCAGCCGCCAAGCGCGAACCGCCGGTGCGGGCAAGCTCATCGGCATGGATCCGAGGGATCAGCTTGGCCTCGAGCGCGGCTTTCAGGATGTGGCGCGATTGGGCGACGCTGAAGTACCCCTGGTCACAGAAGACATCGCAGAAGCGCGCCCCCGCCTGATGCGCGTCGAGACACCATCGCGCCACCTCCTTGGCGTACTTGCCCAGCTTGGCGCCGCGGTCTGGCGGCAGAGCGTGGGCGGCAAGGAACGTGACTTCGACGCGCGGCAGGTCCCTGCGCTGGCCCAGCCGGCTCAGGATGCGAGTCGATTCCAGCTCGCCTTGGCGCTCGAGGTGGTAACCGGTCTTCGCCTCCACGGTGGTGGCCCCGCCCTCAAACCACCGCTTCAGTCGCGCGGCCGTGGCCTCCTCGAGAGCCTGCGGGGAAGCCTCGCGGGTCGCCTTGACCGTGGCGACGATGCCACCGCCGGCCTTGGCGATAGCTGAATACGAGGCGCCTGCGGTTCGCATCGCCACCTCCGCCATGCGATTGCCCGCGTAGACGGGATGGGTGTGAGCGTCGATCAGACCGGCGGTGACGAGACCACCACCACAATCCTCGTCCTCGCTCACATAGCCCATGAGATCGAGAGGCTCGTCCCCGTCGCGGCCGCACCAGGCGATGCGCTCGTCATCGAGGATCACCGACGCCTTCTCGATGACACCCGCCGGGGTGCCGGTGAACAGCCTTCCGATTCCAGTCAGGCGCCTCAACTCGCGATCACGGTTTTGCCGCCCACCACGACGTTGCTCACATCGGCCGCCGACCGAGAGAACATCAGGTAGCCGAGGTCGAGGTGCTTCTTTGCCACATCGAGCGGTGGGTGGACGGTGATGAAATCAGCGAGCATCCCCGCCTTGAGCTCGCCACCCTCCCACCCCAAAGCGCGCATACCGTCGATGGTCGCGGCGCGAAACAGATCGATGGGCTGGTGGTGGACGCGGCGCCCGGTGGCGCGTCGCTGGTCGAGCTCCAGCCCTCGCGCCTCCTCGAGCATGTCGATCACAGCATTGGAGTCGCTGCCGACACAGATTGGGCTTCCCGCGCCCGCAAGGCGGCCGAGCGGGCCCACGCGGTCTCCGAGGTCTCGCTCGCTGGTCGTGCAAGCCACTATCGAAACCTCGTGCTTTCCCAAAAGCGCGATGTCCCGCTCATCAACATGAATTGCATGTATGGCAGTGAGATCGGGGCCGAGAATCCCCTCGCGTTCAAGCAGCTGCACGGGCGTGCATCCATTGATCGCGATGCACTCGTCAACCTCGGCGGGCTGCTCAGCCAGGTGGATATGTAGAGGCGCGTTGCGCTTGCGTGCCCAAGCCGCGATCTTTCGCATCGATGGCGCATCGACTGCGCGCACGCTGTGAATCGCGGCACCGATGAGGATGTCTTCGCCAACCGTGAACGCCTCCATGCGGGCTGTCCATGCGTCAGCATCGCCGTCTGCGAATGACCTCTGCACCCCTTCGAGAGGGCGGCCGTCCACGCCGCCATGCAGATAGCACGCATCAATCAATGTGAGGCGAATCCCCTCCTCAGCCGCCGCGAGCGCGACGGCCTCGCCGAGCTCGTTGCCCAGACCATGGAGGTAGTGAAACTCACCGACCGCGGTGATCCCGGCCTGGAGCATCTCGCGAAAAACCACGCGGCAGTGTTCCAAATACGTGGCTGCGGTCCAACCTTCGGCGGCCCGGTACATCTGCTGGCGCCACTCCCAGAAATCGCCACCTCCCGATTCGGTGGCTCCGCGCAGCACGTGCTGAAACGCGTGGCTGTGCACGTTGGCGAGGCCCGGCGTTGTCCAGCCGCGCAGCAGTGTGGCGCCGGCCGGCGCCTTCGCGCCTTCGGTCACCCTCTCGATGCGCCCGCCCTCGACCTCGATAAGAACGTTCTCGGCTCGATGGCCGAGCCAGGCCTGGTCGGCGTGCCAGGTCCCTGAGCCGTTCACCTATGCGTGTGGCATGGGAATGTGGACCCCGCGCTCGCCCGCCACGTCGATCGCGCGCTGGTAACCCGCGTCAGCGTGCCGCATGACGCCAGTGCCCGGGTCGTTGGTCAACACTCGCTCCAGCTTGCGCGCCGCCTCGTCGGTGCCGTCCGCCACCACCACCATGCCGGCGTGGATCGACCGCCCGATGCCCACCCCCCCGCCATGGTGGACGCTGACCCACGCGGCTCCGCTTGACGTGTTGAGCAGCGCGTTGAGGATCGGCCAGTCCGCGATCGCGTCGGAGCCGTCTCGCATCGCCTCCGTCTCGCGGTAGGGCGACGCGACCGAGCCCGAATCGAGATGGTCACGCCCGATCACGATCGGCGCCTTGACCGTGCCCGACCTGACCAGCTCGTTGAACCGAAGACCCGCCCTTGCCCGCTCGCCATAGCCGAGCCAGCAGATCCGCGCCGGCAAACCCTGGAACGCGACCCGCTCGCCCGCCGCTTTGATCCAGCGGACGAGTGCCGCATTGTCTCGGAACTCGTCGAGCATCGCGCGATCCGTGGCAGCGATGTCCGCGGGATCACCTGACAGCGCGACCCACCTGAATGGTCCGTTGCCCTCGCAGAAGAGAGGCCGGATGTACGCGGGAACGAAGCCCGGAAACTCGAATGCGCGCG
>DASXNH010000183.1:0-12080 GCA_036495195.1 Candidatus Dormiibacterota bacterium | reverse complement strand
CTCGAGTCATGGCTCATCGCGAACCACGCTCCTGCGTACAGGCGCAAGCAAATCTGGGGATGGCTCGCCCGGGGCGCCGCATCGTTCGACGAGATGAATGACCTTCCAAAGGCTCTGCGCTCCGACCTGGAGCGCGATTTTCGCAGCACCTCGTTGCGCACCGTCACCAACAGCAACGCCGATGGCGCGCTCACCTCGAAGACGCTCTACGAGCTCGATGGCGGCCACTCGGTCGAGGCGGTCGTCATGCGGTACACGGACCGATCGACGTTGTGCATCTCGTCGCAGGCGGGCTGTCCCATCGGCTGCCCCTTCTGCGCGACCGGCAAGTTTCCATTCGGCCGAAACCTGAAAGCCCATGAGATCCTCGAGCAGGCGACGGATGCGGCGAGGCTGCTCGCCACGGAAGGCAGGCGCCTATCGCACGTGGTCTTCATGGGCATGGGCGAGCCGATGGCCAACTACCAATCGGTGGTGGAGTCGGTGCGGCGGATCACCGACCCAGATCTGTTGGGCATCAGCCCCCGACGCGTGGTGGTCTCCACGAGCGGTCTGATACCGCGCATCGAACAGCTGGCTTCCGAGAAGGTGCCCGTGACGCTCGCAATATCGCTGCACGCGGCGCGCAATGAGCTCCGCGATGTCCTTGTCCCGATCAATCGCAAATATCCGGTGGACCTCCTGATCAAGGCCGCCCAGGGATATGCGGATGCGACCGGCCGGCGGGTCAGCTACGAATGGGTGCTGCTGGCCGGAGTCAACGATACCGAGCGTGACGCCAGGGAGCTGGGCAGGTTGTTGCGCCGCAGGCTGGCGCACGTGAACCTGATCCCTTTCAATCCAGTCGAGGACACGCCCTATCGCGCTCCCGACCGCACGTCGATAAAGCGGTTCAAGGAGTGGGTCGAGGGCCAGGGTCTGAACGTGACCGTGCGCGACACCCGCGGGCGCGAAGCGGACGCCGCGTGTGGGCAGCTGCACGAGCGCGTGATGCGCGAGCGCTTGGTGGCGCCGAAGCCGGCGGTTCGCGAGCCATCGGTGATCGGGTCATAGGCGGCACGCTCTACGCCGGCACCTCCGGCTTCAGCTATGTGACCTGGAAAGGCGTCTTCTATCCGGCCCATCTCCCGGGCAGCCGGATGCTCGAGTTTTACTCCCAGAGGCTCAATGGGGTGGAGCTGAATGGCAGCTTCTATCGCACTCCGCCCGAGTCGACGCTCATGGCGTGGGCGGCAGGGACCAACCACCAGTTCCGCTTCTGCATGAAGGCCCATCGAGGTCTCACTTACTCGGCTGACACGTTTGATCGCGTCGGGCTCGCGGCCATCATCGGAGAGCGCCTCGCGCCGCTTGGCGATCGACTGGGGCCTGTGCTTCTGCAGTTTCCGCCGGCGCGACAGCGCAACGTGGGTCTGCTCGATGGCCTTCTGTCCGCGCTGGGCCGCCCCGTCGCAGCGGAGTTTCGGCACGAGACGTGGTTCCATCAGGAGACCTATCGAACGCTGAAGGCTCATGGCGCGGCCCTCGTCGTGACCGACGAGGAGAAGTGGCCGCGCGCGCCATTCGAGACGCTCGGGCCGATTGCGTATTTCCGTCTGCGCCGAGGTTACGACTCCGAGTCGTTGAAGCCCTGGCTCGCCGACGTCAAGGCCGCGAGCGCGTCGCACGAGCAGGTCCACGTCTACTTCAAGCACGACCCGCAGGCGCCTGCGCTCGCTGAGCAGCTGCTGCAATCAGCCAGGTAGCTCGTCAGCCGGCTCGACCGGCTCCGGCGGGATCTCAGGGCGCGGACGCCGTGGAGCGCTCCCGGGCTCAGGCTCCGGAGCGGTCTCGGTCTCGATTGACGTCGTGGGCGCGAGCGCAGCCGGGTCGTTGACCAGCTCGCGGCGCATCGTCGTGGTCTTTCGCCTCATGAGCACTGGGATCAGGACAACCGCGGCGGCGAACATCAGCAGTGAGGCGAGCTGAGCCTGGCGAAGGCCCGCGAACACAGCAGGGTCTGTGCGCAGGTAGCTGAGGAAGAAACGGCCGACCCCATACAACCCGAGATAGGTCAGGCCGAGCACGCCGTCAGGCAGGCGGGTCTTCAGCCGCTGATGAAAAGGCAGCAGCGCGGCGAGCAGCACCAGCGTGAGGATCATCTCGTAGGCAACTTCGGGATGGACGACCAGGCCAGGCTGGCCAAGGGTGCTGGGGTTGACGTACTCCACGCCCCACGGAAGGTTGGTCGGAGTGCCGTGATGCTCGCCGTTGATCACATCTCCGATGCGCCCGATCGCCAGGCCGATCATGGTCGCGGCTCCGGCTGCGTCGATCACCTTCCAGTAGGAGATGGCAGCGCGCCGCGCCCAGATGTAGGCGCCGGCCATCGCGCCGAACAGTCCGCCCCACTGGCTGATGCCTCCCTCGGTGAGCAGGAAGATCCTGCCCAGCTGGCCGGCGAAGAGCTGGTAGTTCTCCCACACGTAAAGGAGACGGGCCCCGATCAGCCCGACCACCACCATCCACGCCACGCCGTCCGCGCCATGGCTCACGTCGACGCCGTCCCGGCTGAGCAGCCAGAGCCCCAGGCGCGCGCCGGCGAGGATCCCGAGCACCGCAAAGACTCCATGCCACGTCACCAGGAACGGCCCGAGCTTGAAAAGGTTCGGATCGAGGTCGATGACGATCGAGAGTGGAATCATTCCGATGCTCCAGCCACTCTCGCAAGACGCGAGAGCGCGACTTCTTTGGGCAGCAGTGCGAGCGTGTAGTCGATGGGCGGCGAGATCTTCTTGCCCGTCAACGCCTGCCGGATCGGCATGAACGTCTTGTTTGGTCCGAGCCCCGACTTCTCCACCACGCCCATGAGCGCCTCGTGGATGGCAGCCGGCTCCCACGGGACCTCCTTGATCGCTTCCATGGCGGCACGAACCCGCCCGGCGGCATCGGGCTCGAGAGCCGGTGGCGGTGGATCGGTCCACAGGTAGTCGAGCAGGTCGATCGCGTCCGCGAGCTTGGTGATCCGGGTTTTCAATGCGGGGGCGGCGAGACGGATCGTCGCCTCATCGAGCTGTGGGAGAAACGGCCGCAGGTGTCGCGCCAGCTCATCATCGCTGAGGGCGCGAATGTACTCGCCGTTGATCCAGTTGAGCTTGTCCCAGTCGAATCGCGCTCCGCCGTGCTGTACTCGATCGAAAGAGAAGACCCGCACGAGCTCGTCGAACGAGAAGATCTCCTGCGCTGTGCCCGGGTTCCAGCCAAGCAGCGCCAGGTAGTTGAGGAGCGCCTCGGGGAGATAGCCCTGCTCGCGGTAGAGCAGCAGGTTGAGCTCCGGATGCTTGCGCTTGGACATCTTGGTCCCGTCGTTCGCAAGGATCAGAGGCATGTGGGCGTATGCCTGTGGTCGCGCATAACCGAGAGCGTCGATCACCATCAGCTGGTAGGGCGTGTTGGAGAGGTGCTCCTCTCCGCGGATCACGTGAGTGATTTTCATGATCGCGTCGTCGACAGGGCTTGCGTAGTTGTAGGTCGGATACGAATCTGTCTTGATGATGATGAAATCGCCGATCAGTCCCGAGTCGAAGCTCATCTCACCGCGGATCATGTCGGTGAACTTCACCTCGTCGCCGGGAACCTTGAATCGAATCGTGAACTGGGTGCGGCCCGCCGGTGGGTTGATCAGGCAGCGTCGTGAATATTTATACGGCCGCTTTTCCGCCTGTGCCTGCTTGCGTTCGGCGTCGAGCTCCTCGGCCGTGCAGTAGCACCGGTACGCCTTTCCCTCCGCGATCAACCGGGCGGCATTCTCCTTGTAGATGTCAAGCCTCTCGGATTGTCGATACGGGCCTACTGGGCCGCCCTTGTCTGGGCCCTCGTCCCAGTCGAGGCCGAGCCAGTGCAGCCCCTCGTAGATGACCTGCTCGTACTCGGGACGGTTGCGCTCGACGTCGGTGTCATCGATGCGCAGCACGAATGTCCCCTTGTGGGCGCGGGCGAAAAGCAGGTTGTAGAGAGCCGAGCTTGCGGTCCCCAGATGGGCGAAACCGGTGGGGCTGGGCGCGATGCGCACCCGGACGGGAGAGTTCTCAGACACCGCCATATGCTACGGGCGTGACTCAGGTGCCAGGCATGCTCGCCCTGGTCGGGGGTGACGAGTTCAATCCCGGCAACCAGGAGCAGGACCGGATGCTTGCCGCCGCTGCCGGCCCCGGTCCAGCCTTGGTCGTGCCCACCGCGGCCGCGCGCCAGAAGCCGGACCGGTCGGTCGCACACGCCAAGGCCTGGTTTCGCCAATTCGGGGTCGAGCTCGAGGAGCTGCCTGTGCTGAAGCGCGGCGACGCGATGTCTGCCAGCCTCGCCCAGCGGGCTCGTGCGGGCGGCCTCTTCTACCTGGTCGGAGGCGATCCAGGGTGGGTGGCCGAGGTCCTGCGAGGCTCAGCCGTGTGGACCGCGATGTTCGAGGCATGGCGCGGCGGGGCCGCGCTCGCCGGCTCGTCGGCCGGGGCGATGGCGCTGGCCAGCCACACCCTCGTCCGCGCTAAATGGCCAAATCACGTGAATCGCCGCCCGGTCGAGGCGCTTGGCCTGCTGCCGAAAACCGCGGTGCTGCCCCACTTCGACACGTTCGGACACAAGTGGATCGAATCCGCCCAGGCGGCCGCACCGGACCTCTGCCTTCTCGGTGTCGACGAACGGAGCGCAGCGGTGTGGGACGGCAGCGCGTGGCTGGCCGCCGGCCCAGGTTCGGTCACCGTGATCAACGGAAAAAAGGTGGCGCGATTTCCGTCCGGCCAACGGGTGACAGGGCTCCCGCACCCCGCACGTATGCTTCCGAAAGAGTGATTTCCTCGGTGCTGAATCGCCCGCCCAAGAATCTACACGCGGCGATGATTCAGCTCGGTTCGCTGAGGGTTCATCACATGCACGGCGGTCGCGGCACTCCCGTGCTCTTCATCCACGGGCTTGGCTCCTCCGGCTACATGGAGTGGCGTTTCAACCTCGAACACGCTGCGATACGCCACCGCGTCTACGCACCCGACCTGCCCGGCTTCGGCCGGACCGAGAAGCCGCGCGCTCGCTATGGGGTCTCGTACTTCACCAGGTTCATCGAGCGATACATGGACGATCGCGGCCTGCGCTCGGCCACAGTCGTCGGCGCATCGCTGGGCGGCCGCGTCGCCCTCGAGCTCGCGCTTGAGCATCCGGCGAGGGTCCGCAAGCTCGTCCTGGTGAACGCGCTTGGACTGGGACGCCCAAACGTGCAGCTTTCTTACGGATTGCTGACCCTGCCCCGGCTCGGCGAGGCGTTCATGAAAGTTGCGGGCGATGCCGTTCGGCTGGCGCCGCGCCGGGTCATCCGTCGCATTGCGGCGCGGTACGTCGGCGCCAAGGGCGACCTCAGCCGGACGATGGACGATCACTACTTCGCCAACTTGCAGGAGATGTACGCCGCCGAAGGCTATCCGGATGCTTACCTGGCAACCGTCCGCTCATTGATTACGCCCAAGGCGCTGCTCAACGGCGACTACGACCTTTCGAAGCGGCTGTGCGACATCAAGGTTCCGGTGCAGCTGATCTGGGGTGACAACGACCCGCTTTTTCCATTGGCTCATGCCGCCAATGCGCACAGCTTGATCGCGCGGTCGCGGCTGGCTGTTCTGGAGGGCGCCGGCCACACTCCGCAGGCAGAGCGCCCTGAAGAGTTCAACCGCGTCCTGGAAAATTTCCTCGCCTCCCGCTGACGACGGAGGCCAGCGCCCGCCTCCGGCCCCCAGGTCGTACACCGGGCCGGAGTATCGGGCGCTCGTCGACGCGCCCCTCGACCCTCTGGTCCATCCGGACCCGCAACATCCGCCGCGCCTGTACCGGATGGTCCGGCGTTTCGTGCGCTGGGTGGTGCCAAAGATCTTTCGAGTCACCGTCAGCGGGCTCGAGCACATCCCGCGGCCGCCCTACATAATCGCCGCCAACCATCAAGCGTGGTTCGACTCGGCGTTCATCATCCCCTTCTTTCCAGAGGTGCCGTTGATCTACACGATGGCCAAGCGCGAGACCGTGTTCAACCGCGCCTGGAAGCGCCGCCTGCTGCCGCTCATCGGAGTGTTTCCCATCTCACCGCACCAGGGCCAGCTCGATGAGGCCGGGCTGAGGACCGTCTACCAGATCCTCGCGCGAGGCGGCGTCGTCCTGATGTTCCCTGAAGGTCGGTACTCGCGCGGTCGTGGCCTGCGTCCGCTCAAGGTGGGTATAGGGCATTTCGCCCTCCAGGCCGGCGTGCCGATCTGTCCAGTGGCTGTACGCGGCACCGATGTCCTGCGGCCGTTCAGCCGCGTGGACGTTTCCATCGGCCCGCCCATCCACCCAGACCCGCCGGCGTGGTGGTCGTTGAGCCAGCGAGTCGGGCAGGTGGTCGAGAGCGTTCAGCGCGCCCTTGCAAACGGTCTTCGGCGAGGCCGTGCTCAGAGGGATTAGACGCTAGTATCCGGGAGCTTTGCATCTGGTCATCGGCGCGGGGGAGTTTCTCGGAGACCACGTCACCCACGCGCTGGCCGCCGACGTGCCGGTCATATCCCTGAATGCGGATGCGGACGACGAAACGCTGGACGACGCGCTGACCGGCATCGAGGTCGTGCACCTCTGTGCCGAGACCTGGCTGCCCGGGCACAAACTCCAATACCGCCGGGCGGTGCCGCCTCTATTCAAGCGCCTGCTCGAGGCCGCGAGCCGCGCTCGAGTCCGGCGCATCGTGCACGTGTCGACCGCCGACGTGTTCGGGCCTGACCACTCCGCTCGGGTCATCGAGAAGACCAGGCTGCATCCAGTCCATGCATTCGAGCGGCTGAAGTTGTTCGAGGAGCAATGGCTCGTCAAAGCCGCACGTGATGTCGAGGTGGTTACTTTGCGACCCGCGCGCGTGTTCGGCGCGGGGGAGGATTGGATCCTTCCCCGCCTGCTTGGTGCGCTCGTGAAGGGCCGGCTACGGCTGCCCGGCGGCGGACGCAGCCTGCAAACTTTTGTGTCGGCCGGCGATGTCGGTCGCGCCTGCTTCGCGGCGGCCGAGCGCGGCCGGCCGGGTCACAGCTACCTCGTCTGCGGCTTTGATGCCACCTGGCGCGAGCTGGCCGGACTGGCGGCGCGGTTGGTTGGAGTTGAGCCCGAGATATCCTCGATCCCTTATGACCTCGCCTACCTGAAGGCGCTGGCAACCGAAGCGATGACCGCGCGAGGGGCGGTGGTTTGGCCTGGCGTCTACGCCGTGGACGTGCTGGCCAAGCCCCACTACTACGACGACTCCCACTCGCGCCGTGAGCTCACCTGGTCGCCGTCGGCGGGGAGCTTCGAGCAGGAGCTGCCTCGCATGGCCGCCTACATCGCCGGGCTGGCCGGCCGGCCTGGCGCTGCGGGGAACGACGCGCGGGGGAAGCAGGTCGCCCCCGCGGAACCCCCGCCTTCCTAGCGACGATCAGGAGGCGCCTGGAAAAGGCGGCGTGCGTGTTGGCGGGGGTTATTTCACCGCCAAACACGTCACGGTCTTGAAGACGCCATCGATCTTCTGGATCTTGTCCACGATCAACGATCCAATCGAGTTGACGTCCGGGGCTTCGCATACGGCGATCACGTCGTACTCACCTGTGATCGCATCAGCGGCCGTGATCCCGCTGACACCCTCCATCTTGTTGGCGACCTCAAGCGCACGTCCGGGCGATGCGTTGATCAGGACATAGGCCTTCATTCGACTATCCCCACCACTTCGTCGGTTGCCGGAATGTGGTCCCCAGCGTACACGCCAACTCGCGAGCCGTCAGCGGGATTTCAAGGCGCGGATCATCACCTCGTCGGTGACGTTGGCTCCAGAGAGGATCACCACCACCCGCTCGTTCGGGGAGGGGCTGTAGTGATAGAGGAGGGCCGCGAGGGCCGCCGCTCCGGCGGGCTCCGCGAGCAGATGCTCCCACTCGAACAGCAGGCGGATCGCGCGCAGCATTTCGGCGTCTTCGACGAGGATCACCTCATCCACGTAGCGCTGGGCCAGCTCCAGGGTTAGCTTTCCGGGCGCGGAAGCAGCCAGGCCGTCGGCGATCGTGTTGACGCGATCGAGGGTCACGACCCGGCCGGCCGCGAGAGATCGGTGCATGCCGTCCGCCCCGATCGGCTCGACGCCGATGACGCGCACCTTTGGGCGCTGCGACTTCAGGTAAAGCGAGATGCCTCCGATCAACCCACCGCCGCCGATGGGGACCAGCACGGTGTCGAACTCCTCCAGGTCTCGAATCAGCTCGACCGCGATCGATCCTTGCCCGGCGATGACGTCGGGGTCGTTGAACGCGTGGACGAAGGTCGCGCCGCCCTCCTCCTGGTGACGCATCGCCTCGAGGTACGCGTCGTTGTAGTTGCGCCCGGCCAGCACCACTGTCGCGCCCAAGCGTCTGATCGCCTCGACCTTCAACTGGTTGGCGGTCTCCGGAACATAGACCGTCGCCGGAATCTTGAAGACTGCCGCTGCATAGGCCACGCCCTGCCCGTGGTTGCCGGCTGAGGCGGTGATCACGCCCTCGCTGCCCTTTTCGGGATGGAGCCGCATCAGCTTGGTGAGCGCGCCGCGAACCTTGAAGGCGCGGATCGGCTGGATCGACTCCACCTTTATGTGGACGTGGCAGCGCGCTTTGTCCGTGAACGCCCGCGAGTACTGGAGCGGGGTGGGGGAGAGATAGGGGGCGAGGTCCCGGGCCGCCCGTTCGACCGAGCTGGGCGTAACGCTAGCGATCTCGGAGCCCACTTCTCCCAACGCGCGATCAATTCTAATTTGCGCGCCTCCTGGGAGCTCCGTCGGTGAAGGCTGAGTCGCTCGATATGTTCATCGGCAGCCGAAGTCGGCGCCCCCGCTGCATAATTCCGATCCATTGCACGGAATGTCTGCTGCGACCCAGCATCGGTGAGGCATCCGGATCGTTCCGTGACGCGCTTGGCGATCATCGCTTTCATCGTCGCGATGGCCGCGATCGCGAGCTGCGGGCCGACCGCATCGACGAGCAATCCGGTGTGCGCGGGATCCAAACCGATACCCAGGACCTTCGTGGAGTCAGGTGTCCTCAGCACGCACCTGGAGTTCGCGCAGGCAGGCTGCTCGGTCGGCATCTCATCTATCGATCTCTACTCGGACAAGCACCTGGTTCGCCATGTCGCGTTCAACCCGCCGCTCCCCGCAGGCACCCTCACCTCCAATGAGAACGGCCATTGGGCCGGCAAGGGAAACTTCCACGCCACCACCAACGCCGCGAGCGTGGGCGGCGCGACCTCGGTGACCGTCGACGGCACCTACAAGGCAACCTCGACCGTCTTGATGACCCAACCCCGGACGGCTGGGCCCTCAAAGCAATGGGCCACCGATGCCACCGCGAGCAGCGAGCTCGGCTCATTGCCCGCGAAGTCGGCTACCGGGGCGCCCGCCACCAGCAAAGCCTGGGCCCCCTCGTCGAAGGACGGCACGACGGAGTGGCTGGAGCTCGGATACGCGAGCCCGGTGGTGCCCGTCGCCATCAACATCTGGGAGAGCAGCGGCCCAGGCTTCGTCACCAAGGTGGAGGCGCTGAATGCGGCCAACAGCTCGTGGGTGAAGCTCTGGGAGGGCACCGATCCCACTCATACCGCGCCCAGGATCTTCAGCCCAACCCTGGCCAAGACGAATGTGTCGACCAACCGCATCCGGTTGACCGTCAACACCAACGCCCCCGACTGGAACGAGGTCGCCGCGGTCTCGCTGGTCGGCCCTTCGCAAACCCCCGGCCAGGTGATCTGGCTGCAGGGCGAGTGGGTCGAGAGCGGCAGCCAGAGCAGGTGCCACGAGAAGAAATGCGACTCGCTGCCGGTGGTGGATCTGCCCAGCCGGCGGTGGAGCTTCGCCTTCAACACGGCAACCGGAAAGGTCGGCACGACGCCGGGCGAGGTGAGTAGTTGAGGCACGTCGCTCGGCGGCTGAGCGTCCTGCTGGTGATCCTCACCAGCGCTCTCGTTGTGCTCCAACCGCTGTCCGCCGTCGCGGCTGACCCCTGCGCCGCCGAGCGCGCACGCGTCAATCAGCTGACGAAGGACCTGGCTGAGCTCCAGAACGAGCTCGACGTCGACCGCGCGAAGCTGACCCAGGCGGAGCGCGACCTCGAGAACGTCATGAAGGACATCGACAAGGTCCAGGCCACGCTGGTGGGCGAGGACGCGCGCGTCCAGCAGGAACTGACCAGCCACGGCCTTTGGACGCTCGGCAAGGCCGGCGCCAAGGAGGCGGCGATCGCCATCGCTCTGGCCCTGGCCGGACCCGAAGGGTGGGCACTGCTGCCCCATTCGGTCATGGGCGTGCTCGAGGTCGCGGAGAAGGCCCACACGGCCAATGAGATCTACGACCTGATGAGGGAGGCAAGCGAGATGGGGGCTGCCGTCGGCGACCTCAATTCAGAGGGTGGGGACCAGGCTGACCTGCATACGTACGCCGAGGAGAACGGCCTGACCGAGCTCGCGTACATGCTCGACCAGGAGGCCCGCCTGGCCGACCTGGCGAAGTCGTACGACAAGGCTTGGGCCGCGCTGCAGTACGCGGGCAAGCAGGTCCTGTTCGACCAGAAGCTTTTCGACCAGAAGCTGCAGGACTTGCACGATGCGCTCGAGGCTCTGTACCGGTGCCAGGACAAGGCCGGCCCCGCGCCCAATCCGTGCGAGGGCCAGGTGACCAATCCGGGCGGAGCCGGCGTCTGCCGGTAGCGGTCCACCATCATCTGAGCCATGGCCGATGAACTCGAACGAATCGCTCCGCGTGAGAGCGCGCGCACCAAAGCCCGGGACAAGAAGTCGCGGCCGCCCAAGGTCATCGCGGTCAACCCGGGTTTGAAGAAGCTCGCCCTGCACCTCGCCGACAAGCGAAAGAAGAAGGCGAAGCAGGGAACTTAGAGCATCCCCACCCGCTCCGCGCGGCCCTCGAGGCCTGGCCGAGTCCCGTCGTCCGAGGTCGCCAACACTTAGATTGTCGCTAATGACTTCTCGGGTCGTGCGTAAAGCGATATTCCCGGCCGCGGGCCTGGGAACTCGGTTCTTGCCGGTCACCAAAGCACAGCCCAAGGAGATGCTGCCCCTCGTCGACAAGCCGACGATCCAGTACGGAGTCGAAGAGGCGATCGCCAGCGGAATCGAGCAGGTGATCATGGTGACGGGCGGCGGCAAGCGCGCAATCGTGGACCACTTCGATCGCTCGCTCGAGCTCGAGCACTACCTGCGAAAACGGGGAAAGGCCGAGCTGCTCCGCCTTCTTGCAGAGGTGGATCGCCTGAGCGATCTGGTTGACATCACCTACATCCAGCAGAAGGAACCGCTGGGCCTCGGACACGCGGTGTGGACGGCGAGGCGGCTGGTCGAGGGCGAGGCATGTGCAGTCCTGCTCGCCGACGACGTGATCCTCGGCGCCGGCGACCCGTGCTTGAAGCAGCTCATCGATGCACACCAGAAGACAGGCGCCACGGTGCTCGCCGTCCGCAGGTTCCCTCGCAGCCAGGTCGGACGTTACGGGGTCGTGGCCATCGACGGCGGGAGCGGCCCCATTCACAAGGTCACCGACATGGTCGAAAAGCCGCAGCCGGGGACCGAGCCCTCCGACCTGGCGATGCTGGGCCGATACGTCCTGACGCCGGCGGTGATTGCCGAGCTGGACCGGTCCGAACCGGGCGCCGGCACTGAGATCCAGCTCACCGACGCGATCAAGCGCACCCTCGGAGCCCATCCAGTCGTCGCCATCGAGTTCGAGGGCGACTACTACGACACCGGAACCGTCCCCGGCTACCTGAGGGCGAACCTGACGCTGGCTATGCGGCGGGAGGGCCTTCGAGAGGAGCTTGGGCCCCTTCTGAGGGACCTTCTCCAGGAGTGGCTGGCGGTCGAAGCGGCTCGGGAATCGCCCAATACGGGGCTATAATCGAAATACGCTCTATGAGCCGAATGCCCACCCGAGTGATTTACCTATGGCTGTATCAGGAAAAAGAAGATTCGACGACGACAAAGTTGTCAAGTACGAGACCGCGGAGAAAGACTTCGAGGTTGAGGTTTCGCGCACCCTCCAAAAG
>DASXNH010000182.1:0-1500 GCA_036495195.1 Candidatus Dormiibacterota bacterium | reverse complement strand
GGGCGTCTCGATGAGGAACGAGGACATGTAGTTGAAATCCATCGATACGTTGCGCAGGCGCAACCCCGCGCTCGGCACCTTGGCTCCGAATCGCAGCGAGATTCCCTCCTCCGGCTGAATGCGCAGCGTTATCGCATTGGGGTCCAGGTCGCGCGCCGACTCGAACGTGTTGTGGGGCGGCCGCTTGAACCTGATGTGGATCTCGGTCACGCGCTTGGGCATTCGCTTTCCAACCCGAATGTAGAACGGCACTCCCGACCACCGCCAGTTGTCGACGAACAGGCGGAGCGCGGCAAATGTCTCGGTGAGAGAGCCGGGCGAGACGTGCTGCTCCTCGCGATATCCCACCACCTGCTCGCCCAGGACCCATCCCTTGGTGTACTGGCCGCGAACGGTTGAGGTCGCGACGTCGCCGTCCTGGATCGGCCTGATCGCGCGCAGCACCTTCACCTTCTCATCCCGCACCGCCGTCGCCTCGAACGTGATTGGCGGCTCCATCGCCACCAGCGCCACCAGTTGCAAAGCGTGGTTTTGAACGATGTCTCGCAATGCGCCCGCCTTCTCGTAGTACGAGCCGCGCAGCTCGACGCCGATCTCCTCCGCGGCCGTGATCTGGACCGAGTCGATGAGGTTCGCGTTCCACACGGGTTCGAAGATCCCGTTCGCGAATCGGAACGCCAGGATGTTCTGGACGGTCTCCTTGCCCAGGTAGTGGTCGATGCGAAAGACGGAGTCCTCGTGGAAGACGCGCTGCAGGATCTGGGTCAGCTCGCGCGCCGACTTCAGGTCCGAGCCAAAGGGCTTCTCGACGACGATTCGGTGAAAGCCCTTGGTTTTGGTGAGCCCGGCCTCCTTCAGCTGCTCGACGATGGTCTCGTAGGTCGGCGGCGGCGTGGCGCAGTAGTAGACGCGGTTGCCGCCCAGGTGCCGGGTGCGGTCGAGCTCCTCGATCTTTCGCTCCAGCGACCTGAAGTCCTCCAGCTTGCTGAAGTCGACCCTGACGTAGAAGAGGCTCTGCAGAAACGCCTGCAGGACCTGCGGGTCGATGGTCGTGGTGCGCGAGAACTTGGTGACGACGTCAGATGCGTGCTTGCGAAAGCCGGCGTCGTCGAGATCGTCGATCGCGGCGCCAACGACCGCAAACCCGACCGGCAACAAGCGCTGCTTCATCAGGTTGTAGATCGCGGGCAAGAGCTTGCGCCCACTGAGGTCCCCGGTGGCACCGAAAATGACCATGAGCGAGGGATCGCGAACCTTAAAATCAAGCAACCCCTCAGCCAGCGGATTGTGATCGACCACAGCCATTTCTAGGCCTCCCCGCTAGCCGGGGAGGCCGTCGGCATATTCAATCGCGCAGCGGACAAATCCAGTGCTCTTACTCCTCCCCGCGAGCCGGGGAGGTGGCGGCGAAGCCGCCGGAGGGGGCATCGGTAAAGGTCAACCGCGTGGAGTGAGGCGGAGGGGGCATCGGTAAAGGTCAACCGCGTGGAGTGAGCCCGG
>DASXNH010000181.1:0-1918 GCA_036495195.1 Candidatus Dormiibacterota bacterium | reverse complement strand
CGCGCCAAGCGCGCATACACACCGGTGACGTCCGACCCCGACGCGGTTTACGAGAAGGTCTTCGAGTTCGATGCCGAGAGGGTGGAGCTCGGGGTCGCTCAGCCGATGTCGCCCGACAATTACGCGCCTCTGTCGGAGGTCGCGGGCACCAGGCTCGACCAGGTCTTCATCGGGTCCTGTACAAACTCACGGATCACGGACCTGCGCCGCGCGGCCGCGGTCCTCGACGGGCACAAGGTGGCGCCGGGCGTCCGGCTGATCATCACCCCCTCTTCTCACCAGGTGGCGATCCAGGCTGAGAGGGAAGGTTTGATCGGCATCTTCCTGGCGTCGGGCGCGGCCTGGACGACAGCCACGTGCGGCGCTTGCCTGGGCGGCCATATGGGGGTGCTCGGCGAGGGAGAGGTTTGCCTCAGCACCACCAACCGGAATTTCCCCGGCCGCATGGGCCACCCCAAGGCGATGGTCTACCTCTCGAACCCGGCCGTCGCCGCAGCGAGCGCGGTGACGGGGGTCATCACGCACCCGCGGGAGGTGCTCAAGAAGATGCCGGCGGGGATCGCATGACAGTTGCCCAGGTCGTACGGGGAATGTCCTGGAAGTTCGGTGCCAACATCGACACCGACCAGATCATCCCCGCCAAGTACGCGATCTACTCCCTCGATGAGAAGGAGCTCGGCAAGCACGCCATGGAGGGCGTGCCGGGGCGCGAGGGCTGGGCGGCCCAGGTGACACCGGGCGACATCCTCGTCGCCGACTCCAACTTCGGTTGTGGGTCCTCGCGCGAGATCGCTCCGATCGCAATTCGCGGCGCTGGCATCTCACTGGTGATCGCCGACTCATACGCGCGCATCTTTTTCCGCAACGCCATCAACATGGGCTACCCGATCCTGCAGTCCCCGCAGGCGGCCGAAGGCATATCGGAGGGCGATGAGCTCGAGGTCGACCTCGAAGAGGGAATCGTGCGCAACCTGACCAAGGGTGACGAGTACCGCTGCGAGGCCTTCCCGGCATTCATGAACGAGCTGATCCATATGGGCGGCCTGGTGCCCTGGGTGCGCAAGCGGCTAGAGGAGCGGCGCCAGCTCGCTGGCCGCCGCTGAGCAACCGCGTGGACGGGGTCAAGCCGGTCGAGCTGCAGGAGCCGCTCGAAGAGCTGGCTCGAGACCCCAAGCGCTTTGCCCACGACCTCGAATTTCCGCCTGCCGACAAGATCCGCGTCTACGACGACACGCTTCGCGACGGCGAGCAGATGCCCGGGGTCGCGATCTCACCCAGAGCCAAGTACGAGCTCGCGCGAATTCTCTCCGACATCGGGGTCCACATCATGGACGTCGGGTTTCCGTCGGTCTCAGAGAGCGAGCGCGAGACTCTAAGACTCGTCCTCGACGGCCGCAAGCGCGGTGAGATTCGTCCGAACCTCGAGGTGGTTTGCATGATGCGATCGACCAAAGGCGACATCGACGCCACGATGCGCGTGATCGATTCGCTTGGCCACAAGCGCGACGAGGTGACGTATTTCATCTTCACGTCAGCGTCCGACCTGCATACCAAATACAAGCTCGGCAAGACGCTGCTGCATCGCGACGGCATTCCCGAATCCGAGTGGTTGGAGCTGCCTGTGTCGTACTACCGCGCGGCCAATCTGCGAATGATGTGCGAGGCGATCGCCTACGCGCGCGATCAGGGCGCCACGTCCATCGAGTTCGGTGGGGAAGATGGCAGCCGCGCCGACGTCGACTACATCGGCCAGATCCACCGTGAAGGCCTGAAGGCGGGCGGCACCCGCCCCTCGACTCCGGACACCGTCGGTTGCTATTCGCCCTTCGCGGTGCGGGAGTACATCCCCCAAATCAAGGCGGCTGCGCCGGATGCGCCCCTTGTCGTCCACTTCCACAACGACCTGGGCCTCGGCGCC
>DASXNH010000180.1:0-1716 GCA_036495195.1 Candidatus Dormiibacterota bacterium | reverse complement strand
TGCCCTGGGCGTTGTCGATCTTGAACTGCGAGCTGCTGAGCCCGGCGGCGGTCAAGGCCGTCGTCCAGTACGGCGCGTCGAAGTCGACCCACCGCGTCGACGACGTGGTGTCGGGCAGGACCACGCCGATCTGCAGGCCGGACCCGGCGGACCCGGTCAGCCCCTTGAGCTGGGACATCGTCGACGCGATGTCGGTGGTGAAGGAGCTGACGCCCAGCCCAGAAGGAACCGTGGCCGAGCCGCCCGTCGCCGGGGTGGACGAGGTCCCTGCGCTCGCCGTCGACGCCGGCGCCGCCGAGGACGTCGACGAGGACGAGCAGCCCGCAGCCAGCACGGCGGCGCCCGCGACCACAGCCACCCAGCCCAATTTGGGTAGAGGCCTGAATGTGCCGTGGCCTCCCGAACGAGAGTGCCACCCTCCCTGTCCTCTGTTACGCAGAAGCATCCCATACCCCTTTCGCCACAATGCGCTCGCTCGATACGCCGATGCCGGACACCGCGCAAGACGCGTGTCCTTCCGGGATGAAAGGTAGATCTTGGGAACGCTATACATCAAGGGCCGAAACCCACCCGTGATCTAAATGGACTAAACCCGCTAGCCTGCCTCACGCAAGAGCAAAGGCGGCCCAGAAAGGTAGTCCCAAATTGCGTCCTGGTCAATGTGTGTGCGATCGCCGATCCGTTAATATTTTATCAACAATTTTTATTTGCTAGTTGCGTACTAAACATCATTCCGCCTTGTCGGTGGCACGTCGCGATCCAGTACAGCACCTTGGTGACCAGCACGGTACCTCATCCGCATTCAGACCGTAGCGCAGCGTATACCGCGCGATGCCGAGTCCGCCGATTATGAGGCGCCCCCGATCGAGTCGCGCTTGCGGTGGCAGGCTGGCTGAGCCCGGAGGTCGGACTTGAACAAGCGGAAGCTCTTGTCGATGCTCCAGAGCTCGCGAAACAAACAACGAAAATCAGCAGATCGGCACGGTGCCGCATTGACCGTTACCCAACTTCGACCTACGTTTCCTGGACCCTGGATCGCGGCGGGCAAACCGTCTTATAGTTGCGCGATGCGGGGATGGCGAATCACTGGAGAAAGTCTATGACTACGGTGAGTAATCCGATGGTCGCGACAAAGGTGCTGATTATCGAAGACGATCCGAACATCGTCGACCTGATCCGCTCCAACCTGGTCGTGCGGGGCTTCGACACGGTCGTTTCCGCCGGAAGCAAGGTGATCGACCTGCTTGACCTCGAGCAGCCGGACATGGTGCTGCTCGACCTCATGCTGCCCGAGGCCGACGGGTTCGAGCTGTGCCGCGAGCTCCGCGAGCGGTCACCCGTCGGGATCATCGTGGTGTCGGCCAGGGGCGGGGAGCAGGA
Organism: Candidatus Dormiibacterota bacterium; assembly: GCA_036495195.1. Lineage (GTDB taxonomy): Bacteria > Chloroflexota > Dormibacteria > Dormibacterales > Dormibacteraceae > Palsa-872. The sequence continues at coordinate 336 of DASXNH010000180.1, read as the reverse complement.
CAAGGTCGTGGCGCTGAACATGGGCGCGGACGACTACATGACCAAGCCATTCAGTATCGAGGAGCTGCTGGCGCGAATCCGCGCCACGTTGCGCCGGACCCGGCCCGTCGCCGAGGCCACGGCCGAGCCCGCGCCGGCCAGGATCGCCATCGGCGGCCTGTCGATCAACCTGGCGAGCAAGCAGGTACAGCTCGCGGGGGCCGAGGTGCGTCTCACTCCAACCGAATTCGCGCTGCTACGCGAACTCGCCGTCAACCGGGGGAAACTGCTGTCCCGTGCGCACCTGCTCCGCCAGGTCTGGGGCCAGGGGTACGAGGCGGAGACGGAATACGTTCG
>DASXNH010000179.1:0-16923 GCA_036495195.1 Candidatus Dormiibacterota bacterium | reverse complement strand
ATGGTCGCGACCTGCTGGACCAGGTGCGAACCGCGTCCGCCGGGCACCTGATGATCGGGGCGGCCCCCGCAGTCAGCACCTACATCCTCCCCGGGCTCCTGGAGAAGTTCGTCGCGGACCATCCTCGGGTTGAGGTGTCGGTTCGCACTGGTCACTCTGAGGACATCGTCGATCTCGTGCTCAGCGACGAGGTGCAGATCGGTCTTGGCCGCGCGATCAGGAGCCCCGACCTGGAGATGCGCCAATTCCACACTGAGGAGCTTGTGCTCGTGTGCGCCCCTGGCCACCAGTTCGCCAAGCGGCGCAGCGTGGCGATGGAGGAGGTCGCGGCCGAGAGGATGATCATGTTCGACCTCACGTCGAGCTATTACGAGATCACGCAGGCCGCCTTCCTCGCGGCCGGAGTGAAGCTGCGAGGATTGATGGAGCTGGATTCGATCGAAGCCGCGAAGAAGATGGTCGAGAGGGGCCTCGGCGTTGCCCTCCTGCCGCGGTCTGCTGTGGCGCGCGAGGTCGAGACCAAGGCACTCCGCCGGGTGAACATGAAGGATGCGCCGCCCATGTACCAGTCGATAGTGGCTTACCGACGCCTCGACTCGGGCAAGGCGACAGGCATCGTGGCGGCGTTCCTGGAGCTGCTGACGGCCAGCTCCTGACAAGCGTTCCGCCATATCACGTTTGTCTATAACGACTATCCAATCAATTGATTGGACGAATATCACCGCTGTCCTTAACCTCCGCGTTATGCATTACATGGAACCAACATCCGACCTCGAAACCGAGCCTTCTCCTCACGAGTGCGAATGCCCCGAGCCTTGTAACTGCGACCACGAGAACGAATAGAGGAGCCACAAATGAACCTGGTGTCGACGCCCCTGCTCCCCGAAGGCTTCAAGGTTCCGGCTTCGCGCAGCGAGGAACCCAGCCAGCGCTTGCGGCGCCTCCTCGCCACCAAGCCATACGTCTTCGGACCCGGTGTCTACGACCCCTTCGGCGCCGAGCTCGTGATGTATCACGGCTTCGACGCCGTCTACTTCAGCGGCTACTCGTTCGCCATCGGCCATCTCGGCACGACAGACATGGACATCTACTCCTCGGTGGAGATCGCCGATGGCGCCCGCCGCACCGTCAGCGCCCTGCGCAAATTCCAGCTCACCATGGCCATGGGCGACCCCGACAAGGGCGTGGCCCCGACCCATCTCGAGATCCCGCCCGTCGTTGTCGACATGGACGCGGGGTACGGAAACCTGTTCAACGTCCAGCGCACCGTCGAACTCTACGTGCGGGCCGGCGTGGCAGCCGCGCACCTGGAGGATCAGGTGATGCCGAAGCGATGCGGCCACATCGCCGGCAAGGCCCTGATCTCTGCTGATGAGTTCGTGGGCAAGCTGAAGATGATGCGCAACGCCGCGGACGACCTCGGCCACAAGGACTTCGTGATCATCGCCCGCACCGATGGTGTATCGGCAACCGAGGCCCCCGAAACCAAGCGCGGCATCCAGCTCGCGATCGAACGAGGACTTCGTTACATGGACAGCGGCGTGCCAGACCTCCTGTGGTGCGAATTTCCCACCGCCGAGCGCGGGCCAACAGAGCAGTTCTGCAGTGAGATTCGCAAGCGATTTCCAAAGGCCCGCTTCGCCTTCAACTACTCTTCGTCGTTCAAGTGGTACAACGAGAAGAACCCGATCACCTGGGACGGCCTAGCCGAGCTCGGCGTGGGCTTTATCTTCATCACCCTGGCGCTGCAGCACGCGGCCGGGCATGGTATGTCGGTCCTCCTGGACGAGCTCAAGAACAAGCAGGAAGAGGGCTATATGGCGCTGCAGAGAAAGGAGTGGGACGGGTCCAACATCCCGACCAAGAGCCATCACCTCTTCACCGGTGTCCCTTATCACCAGCACGTGGGCCAGGAGTACGGAGCGACCCGGCTGAGCGAGGACATGGACGAGCACCTCGAGGTGTCAAAAGTCGTGTAAGGCGACCTCCCCGCTCGCCGGGGGGAGATCGCTGCGCTCGCGAAGCGAGCGCACGCGGGAGGGCGTCCAGGCCGGCACATACCTGTCGCCCCTAGACTCGTTGGAAGCGATGCTCACATATCCATTTCGGTATCTCGCATGGCTCATCTCGAACCTTCTCCGCGCTATTCGCAAATCCCCCGATTACGTGCTCTTCCTCCTCGAGGAGGAGCTGCCCGCACTCCCCGATCCCCCCATTCCGCGATGGCAGCGCCTCTTCTCCAAACCACGCATGAGCCTCAAGGTGCTCGGCGAGCGATTCGACCTCATCGCGCGCGAACCCAGGACCATCGGCGTCGTGCTGCACCTACGGCCTGTGCCGATGTCGATGGCCACCCCTGCAAGACATCCGCGACCTCGTTACGGGACTGCGGGCCAAGGGCAAAAGAGTCGTCGCCTGGGCCCCCTTCTACACCAACGCGACCTACTATCTGGCATGCGCCTGCGATGAGATCCTGCTGATGCCAGCGGGGTCAATCCAACCGCTCGGATTCGCGTCCAGCGGAATGTTCCTTGCCGACGCGCTGGCGAGATTCGGCATCGAGGCGGACTTCGTCCAGGTCTCGCCATACAAGTCAGCCGCGGACGTGCTCACCAAATCGAAGATGTCTGACGAGCTTCGCGAGCAGATCACGTGGTTGCTCGACTCGCAGCACAAAGAGCTGGTCGGTGCCATCGCCAGCAGTCGAGGGGTCACCGAGAGCGAAGCCAAGGCGCTGATCGATTCTTCGCCTTACTCGGACGACGACGCGCGGGCTAACCACATCGCGGACGCCGTGGTTGCCGAGGAGGACCTCCCCACCCACCTCGCGAGCAGCTCACGCGTACAGATCGCGGCCTGGCCCCAGGCGCAACGCACTCTGCCGACGCCGGCTCCCACCCTGGGACGCGGCAGGTATGTCGCCATCCTGCGGATCGAAGGGACGATCATCGATGGCCGCTCGGGCCGATTGCCGGTGCAGCCACCTGTCGAGATCCCGTTCGTCGGCGAAAGCCGCGCCGGAGACCTCACGGTGGTCCAGCTGGCGCGCCAGGTCGCCGCGGACAAAAGAGCCGCCGCTGCCGTCCTGTACGTGAACTCGCGCGGCGGCTCGGCGACGGCTTCGGAGGCGATGCGCCAGGCGCTGGACCAGATCAATGCGCGCAAGCCACTGGTGGTGGTGATGGGCCCGTTCGCAGCCTCGGGCGGCTACTGGGTCGCGACTCCCGGGCGCTGGATCGTCGCGCGACCCGGCACCCTGACCGGGTCCATCGGCGTGCTGAGCGGAAAGCTCGTGACGCGCGGCCTTTGGGAGAAGCTTCACGCCCACCGCGAAACAATCGTGTTCGGAAAGCACGCCGCCATGAGCAGCGACGAAAGAGCCTACTCGAAGGAAGAACGCCAGATCGTGACGGCTGAGATCGACAGGATCTACGGGCTGTTCCTCGACGTGGTCGCCCGCGCCCGCGGGATGACGCGGGAACAGGTGCATCCGATCGCGGCGGGTAGAGTTTGGACCGGCGCCCAGGCGCTTGAGCGGAAGCTGGTTGACGAGATGGGCGGCATCGAAGCGGGCGTGCGCAAAGCACGCAGTCTCGCGGGGCTGCCGGACGGGACGCGTTCGCGAGAGGTACGTGGTCCGCGGCGCTTCATCCCTCCCATCAGCAGTCCGGGCGCCGCCGGCTTCATCGGCTGGCTGCTCGAAGGCGTGGCGCTGTTGAATCGAGCGCCTGCGCTTGCCGTGGCCAACTTCATACTCGACGAGCCGCGATGACCGAAGCTGACGCCTCGCAGGCGCTGACCGACGAGCGGTTTTGGGATGACTACTGGCAGCAGCTGAAGCTCCCGGTGGCGGTGGACGAGGCAAAGGCCCGCCCTTATGAGCGCGAGATTTTGAAGGTCCTGAAGCGGTTTGCCCCCACGCATCCGGGCGCCCGGATCGTTGAGATCGGCGGCGCGCCAGGCGGCTACCTCGCTTACGTTGCGAGGGCTTCCGGTGGCGACGCCTTTGCACTGGACATCTCGCCGGTGGGCTGCAAGAAGCTCGAGGAGAACTTCGAGCTCCTTGGAATTCCGGTCACGGTATTTTGCCGCGACGTCCTCGAAAGCGACCTCTCTGACCTGCCGCGCTTCGACATGGTCTATTCCCTGGGCCTCATCGAGCATTTCGGCGACCCACTTCCGATGATCCGCAAGCATGTCGAGCTGGCCAAGCCTGGCGGCGTGATCGTTCTCGGGCTTCCCAACTTTCGGGGTATCGCCAAACATGTCCTGAGATTCACCCGCCCAGAGATGCTCGGCATCCACAACCTGGCGACCATGGACACCAGGACCTGGTCGCGCTTCGAGCACGAGGCACGCCTGGAGGTTCTGTTCCGAGGCTACGTCGGCGGTTGGGAACCTCGGATCTACGCCATGAGGAAAGCAAGCGCTTGGACTCGCTTCGTCAATCTTCCAATCCGCGCCGCAGCCCGCGTGATGGACAACCTGGGCCCGGTACACCGCTGGAACTCACGAGCTTGGAGCGGTTACGCGATGGGCGTGTACAGGACACCGGCGGGCGACTGATTCGCCGCGCTGCCTCTGGCTAATTCGACAGCGGGGGAAACCGCCAGGGCTGACGCTCGCGCACCATCTCGTAGATGGCGTTCACGACGCTTTCACGGTTCGGTTTCGTGAAGTAGTCGCCATCCGGACCGTACGCGGGCCGGTTCGGGGACGCGGCCAGCGTGCGCGGGGCCGAGTCGAGGTGCCACCAGCCCTGCTGGACCTCGAGCACCTGCTGCATCATGAAAGCGGAGGCGCCGCCAGGCATATCCTCATCGAGAAACAGCACGGCGTGAGTCCTTTGGAGCGAGCGGACGATCGCGTGGTCGATATCGAAGGGGTTCAGGGTCTGTACGTCGATGACCTCAGCCGAAACCCCAAGATCCTGGAGCATCGCGGCGGCTTCCAGCGCGATCGCGCAGCACGCGCCGTAGGTGACAACGGTAACGTCGGATCCCTGTCGCAGCACCTCGGGCACACCGAGAGGGACAGTGAACTCTCCCACGTTGTCGGGCATGCGCTCCTTCAGGCGGTAACCATTGAGGACCTCGATCACCAGGCCAGGGTTGTCGCCACGGAACAGAGTGTTGTAGAAGCCCGCAGCCTGCGTCATGTTGCGCGGCACCGCTACGTAGATCCCCCGAAGCGCGTTGAGGACGACGGCCATCGGCGAGCCCGAATGCCAGATGCCGACCAGGCGATGGCCCTTCGTGCGGATGACCACCGGCGCCTTCTGGCCCCCGGCGGTGCGCCAGTGCAGGCTTGCCAGGTCGTCCGATGCGGTCTGGAGCGCGTAGAGGAAGTAATCGAGGTACTGGATGTCGCAGATCGGCCGCAGCCCGCGCATGGCGGATCCAATCGACTGGCCGAGAATGGTCGCCTCGCGGATGCCGGTGTCTGTGAGCCGTAGGTCTCCGTACTTGGCCTGCAGACCCTCGAACACGAGGTTGACGTCGCCTAGCTTGCCGACGTCCTCACCGATCACGAACAGGCGCGGATCGCGATCGAAGTTGGCGTCGAAGTTGCGCAGGAGGACCTGCCGGCCGTCAACCGCCGGCGACCTGTCCGAGTATTCGGCCGGCACCACCGGGACTTTCAGAGGGGAGTTCTCGGAGCGGCTGTAGAGGTGCGAGTTGTAGCGGTCCAGGTTCTCGCGCTCGTATGCCTTGAGGAATCGGGCCAGCGCCAACCGTTCTGGCGCGTCTGTGCCGCGCAGCTCGTTGAGGGCTCGCGATGCGCTGGAGATCACCTGTGAGCGGGTCACCTTCGAGGCCTCCGAGAGCGCATCCGTCATCTCGGCAACCTCCGAGGAGTCACTGCGCTTGAGGATGGCGACCAGCCGGTCGCGCTCGTCCCGTATCGGAGACTGGAAGGCTTCCCACGCGAGATCGCGTGCGGCCTCCACCGCCTCTTTGTCAGCCGCTTCCCAACCTTCGATCTGCGACTCGCTCGCGATGCCGGACTCGATCATCCAATCGCGCATTCGGACGATGCAGTCGAACTCTTTCTCGAAACGCAATCGGTCCTTGGTCTTGTATCGCTCGTGGCTGCCGCTGGTGGAGTGGCCTTGCGGCTGGGTGAGCTCGTTGATGTGGAAGAGCGCCGGCTTGTGCTCGCGCCTCACGCGCTCAACCCCATTCACGTACGCCTCGACGAGGGCGGGGTAGTCCCAACCTGGAACGACGTGGATGTCGATTCCGGGGCGGTCGTCGGGCAGGAAACCGCGCAGTACGTCCGAAATCGAGGCCTTCGTGGTCTCGGCCGTGATTGGCACCGATATGCCATACCCGTCGTCCCAGACCGATATGGCGACGGGGACCTGCAGCACGCCGATGGCGTTGATCGCCTCCCAGAACGGGCCCTCGCTGGTGGCGGCATCCCCGATGGTGCCGAACGCCACTTCGTTGCCGGTGACCGAAAAGCCTTCCTGAGCGTCCTTCAGCTGCGGGTTCTGGCGGTAGAGCTTCGAGGCGTAGGCGAGGCCGACTAGGCGAGGCATCCAACCCGCGACATTGGAGACGTCGGCGGCGGAGTTCGGCATATCGACCGAGCGCAGGAACTCGCCGTTCTCATCGAGGAAGCGGGTCGCGAAATGGTTGCCCATCTGGCGGCCGCCCGACGAGGGGTCGGCGTCCACCGTTGCGTTGCCATACAGCTGAGAGAAGAAGGCGCGGATGTTCGACATCCTGGTCGCCCACATGAAGGTCTGATCCCTGTAGTAGCCCGACCTCCAGTCGCCAGGGCGAAATGCCTTGGCCATCGCCAGCTGGGCCACCTCCTTGCCGTCGCCGAAGATGCCGAATGTCGCGTTGCCGCGCAGCACCTCGGCCCGGCCGATGATGCTCGCCCGGCGGCTGCTGTAGGCCAGGCGGTAGTCAGCGATTACGGTCTCGGCGGCAAGGGTGAGCTTCGAGTTGCGCAGCGACTTTGCCAGCCGGACTTACCTCCGTACGGTTTTTCTTGATGCCCTGGGCGAGCTAAAAATCTACGTTAGCACGGGGGTGCGGCGGTTCCTGCATCCGCGAGGTTCCCCGTCGTTTCGAGCCCCTCCGGCCCGCTTTGCGCGTCACCTCCTCCAGGTTTTGCGTAGTTCGAGCGCCCTGCGGCCACTTCGAGGTCCACCTCCCCGGCGAGCGGGGAGGACGCCGCTATTTGAGGACTAAGCCGTGGTGGCTTGTTCCTCGCTCTCGTCCTCATCGGGTTGGAGCAGGCCCGGGCGGCTGGCTGAGAACGCCTTCTTCATGTGCGCATAGGCCTGTTTGAGCTGCCCCCGCTTCTCGAGGATCTCAGCGTAGATGCCGTGGCAGCGCAGCAAGCGCTCCTCGACGCCGACCTCCGTCAGGCCCCGCAGAGCAACTGCGAACTCGGCGTGCATAAGGTCGTCGTCCCCCACCTCAGCGGCGACTCGACCTAACCAGGCGTGCGACTCGGCGACGTTGGCGGGCTCCTTCATGCGCTCTGCCATCGCAAGGGCCTGCTCGGCAAACTTTCGAGCCGCCTGGACGTTGCCCTGCATCAGGCTCAGCTCGCACAGGCTCATGAGCACGTGGCTGCGGCCAATCTCCAGGTTCGTCTCCTCCGCCAGCTCGAGGGACCGATCGAGATGCTTGTGAGCCGCGTTGCGGTCGCCTTGCGCCATCAGGATGAGGCCGAGGTTGTTTTCTGCCTTCGCGAGCGAGACACGATCGCGAAGCACCTCGAGCAGGGCGATCGACCGGCCGGCGTATTTGACAGCCGCATCAACGTGTCCCGTCTCGCGGTAGGCCACGCTGAGCCCGCTGTACATCTTGGCCATCCTGGCCAGGTCGAACACCGACCCTGCCGCCTCGATCGCTTCCTCATACAGAGAGATCGCGGTGGTCCATCTCCGGTTGGCGACATGCACTGTGGCGAGGATGGCCAGAATCCTCGCTTCAGTTGGTGCGGGCACGGGATGGATGGCCCGACACATGGCGAGAGCTCGCTCGGCCAGGTCCTGTGCTTCGGGCTGCTGGGTCAACCCGGCGATATGCGCCTCGTAGCCCATGCACTCGGCGAGCATCAATCCGTCGTCGACTGATTCGAAGTGGGCGTGAGCCTCCCGAAGGAGGGAGGACGCCTTTTCCGGCTGAGACAGCGCCAAGTACGCCTGCGCGAGCAGAAACCGGAGCTGTCCAAGGCGGTGGGCCGAAGAGCTGAGATTGAGCAGCTCCTCGCCGTGTGCAATCGCTTCTGGATGCCGGCCTTCGGCGACCAAGGCTTCGAGCTCGATGAGCCCGGTCCGCGTCTCGTCCGGGCTCCCGGTCTGATCGGCCAGGAAGAACTCGACCGACTTGCCGAGGCGACGCGCGATGTGCTCGAGAGTGGGGAGCGAGGGCCGGGTGCGACCGGTCTCGATCAGGTACACCGCGGGAGCCGTGACGCAGCCCTTGCCCACCTTGGCGAGGCTGAGCCCGGCTTCCAGACGGGCCTGTTTGATCGCGCCGGGTCGGAGGTCGACTCCGGGCAAACGTCGCTGTCCGGCTCGTCGAGCCGGGTCGTCCCCGTCGGGCTCCGTCTTTTTCCGGCTCGCACCGCCCTGCGTCACGGTCGGAGCTTAACCGAAATTACTTAATGGCGCTATGGGCGTGCGGCATCTGGCGCGACAGGCGCGCCTACGGCAGCAATCCCGTAAGATGCCTATTTAGGGCCTACTTGAAGATTGGCCAGCCATCAGCCGACGCGGTCATCGCGAAGAGGCCCATCAGAGTTGCGGCCATCGTGGCGACGGTGAATACGAACCCGAACTTGCGCATATCTCTCACCTCCCAGGCCGCGTAGCTGACGCGCGCCCGCATTAAGGCTAGAGTTAACGGAAGTATTAAGCTAGTCTCAGATCGAGTCGTGCTGCCGATTGGTCGCCTATCGGCGCGCAGGCCCGCGGTAGAGTCCTTCCCCGCCGCGGCCTGCGCCCCGCATCGGCGGCCCTGCCTCCCCGTCGGAGGGTGCCACCTGCTCCGGGTGGCTAGCCGAAGATCAGGTGCCTCAGCGTGTCAGCGACGTGGTTGTGGTCGTTGGACTGGTCGGCAAAACCGCCCCCGCCGGAATCCGGGGCGGCGACGATCCTCCGCAGGTCGTCGTCCGTGACCTCTCTCTTGTTGTCGGCGACCTCTTTGAAGAGCTTCCAGGCCGCCTGGGTCTGCGCTTCGCTCAGCACCACTCCGAGGCGGCTCAGCCGGTGGTGAAAGGCATGGCGCCCCGACCGCGCCGTCAGCACGATGCGCGAGTCGGCCAGCCCGACGTCCTCCGGCTTCATGATCTCGTAGTTCAGGCGGTCCTTCAGGATGCCGTCCTGGTGGATGCCGGCGGCGTGCGCGAACGCGTTGGCGCCGACCACTGCCTTGTTCGGCTGCACGGGCGTGCCCGTCAGCTCCGCGACCAGTCGTGAGGTGCGCGTGATCTCGGTCGGCTCGACCCGACATTCAAGGTCCAGTCGCGACTGCCGGACCCGCAGCAGCATCACGATCTCCTCCAGAGAAGTATTGCCGGCGCGCTCCCCGATGCCGTTGACAGTGCACTCCACGCGCCGCGCCCCCGCCGTGAGAGCGGCCAGCGCGTTGGCGGTGGCGAGGCCCAGGTCGTCATGGCAGTGCACTGAGAACAGGACCTCGTCCGCGCCTCGCGCGTCGGCGATCAAACGGTGCACCAGCTCGCCGAACTCTCCAGGAAGGCAGTAGCCGGTCGTATCGGGAATGTTGATGACAGTGGCGCCGGCGGCGATCATCGTCTCGACCGTCTCAAGGAGATATTCCGGATCGGCGCGACCAGCATCCTCGGGCGAATACTCCACCCGATCGCAGAGCGTCCGCGCGTAGGCGACCATCTCGGCGCCCTGCTTCAGCACCTGCGGGCGCGTCATGCCCAGCTTGCGCTTGATGTGCACGTCGGAGACGGAAAGGACGATGTGGATCTGCGGAGTCTCGGCCTCCTGGATCGCGGCCCACACGGTGTCGATGTCTTCGCGCACGGCGCGGGCGAGCGCGGTCACACCGGTGCCCCGGATCTCCCGCGCGATGCGGCGACAGGCTTCGAAGTCACCACGCGAGGAGATTGGGAAGCCCGCCTCGATGACATCGACGCCGAGCTTCTCCAGCTGGCGCGCGATGCGTATCTTCGAGTTGGCGTCGAGGTGGAAGCCGGGCGACCCCTCGCCGTCGCGCAGGGTGGTGTCGAGAATGAAAACTCGCTCTGGCACGGTCATACCGTCCTCCTCATGACGACGGGGCCCGAGCGGACCACGTCGAGATTTCCGTGACGCCTCAGCTCTTCGACGAACGCTCCGACCTCATCGCCGTCGCCGGCGAACTCGATGGTCGTCGAGACCGAGCCGGTTTCCAGCACCCTGGCGCCTTTCGCGATGAGCTCCGGGACCGCCGACACAGCCACCCGTGCCACGACCAGCTCACGGCTGTGGACGTCGTGCTCGGTGAGGTCTTCGATCTCCACGACCTCAACCAGACGCTCCAGCTGCTTGCGCACCTGGTCGACCTCGGCGTGGCCGGCGTCGATCTGCAGCGTCATCCGGGACCGGCCTGGCGCACCACTCGGTCCGACCGCGATCGCGCGAACATGGAACCCGCGCCTGCGGATCATGCCCGCGACCTTGGTCAGAGTGCTGGAGCCGTCCTCGACCAGGACCGACAGGACGCGAACGCGCTCCCCACCGCCTGGTGCGGGGGTCGGCGCCGATCGCGCATCGATTCCCGGCGGGTGGGTTTCAATCACTGCTGCGGAGCCTCCCAGAAGTCGTCGAGGCCCTTGCCCAGCGGAACGATCGGGTAGACGTTGGCCTCGGGGTCGATTCGAAAGTCGATGAGGAACGGGCCCTTGGTGCGTTGCGCGGCATCCATCGCCGGGCCCACGTCCGCGAGCTTGTCGACGCGCACGGCCGGCAGCCCATACGCGTCCGCGAGCTTGACGAAGTCGGGAAGGTGGGTCATATCCACCTGCGAACGCACCCCGCCGTAGAAGTCGTCCTGGAACTGGCGGACCATCCCGAGAGAGAAGTTGTTGAGCAGCACGATCTTGATATCGAGCTGGTGCTCGACGGCAACCGACAGCTCTTGCGCCGTCATCACGAAGCCGCCCTCGCCCGCGACGCACCACACGTCCAGGTCGGGCCTTGCGAACTTGGCGCCGATGGCCGCAGGCAGCGCGAAGCCCATCGTGCCCGCCCCGCCCGAGTTGATGAACAACCCTGGACGGTCGTAGTTCCACCAGAGCGCGGCCCAGATCTGGTTCTGCCCGACATCCGCCACGACCACCGCCTCGCTCTTGCAGCGCTTGTACATGTCGACCAGCACGTCCTGCGGCTGGAGATGGCCATTCGAGTGGGTGTAACGCAGGGGGTGCTCCTCGCGCCAGGCGTCGATCTGGGTAAGCCAGCCGCTGCGGCCTTCATCGATGGAATCGACATGGGGCAGCATCGCCTCGAGTGCATTGCGGGCGTCGGCCACAAGCTCGATGTGCGGCCTGACGTTCTTGCCCATCTCGGAACCGTCGATGTCGACGTGGATGAAGGTGGTGACCTTGGGCGCAAAGTCGGCGAGGCGGGCTGTGACGCGGTCGTCGACCCGCATCCCGACCATCATCAGGACGTCGGCATTCTGGACGGCCTTGAGGCACCAGCCCGTGCCCATGAAGCCGGTCATGTGCAGCGACAGCGGATGGTTCACGGGGAAGCCGCCGATCCCCAGCAGCGTCGTGCCCACCGGGACTCCCGCTTTCTCCGCCAGGTCGAGCAGCGCCTGCTCGGCATGGCTGAGGAGGACGCCATGGCCCGCGAGGATCACCGGGCGCTCGGCGTGCGCGAGAGCCTGCGCGGCGATCTTTGCGTCTTTGAGCTGGACATGGCCGTTCAGGTGATATCCGGCGAGGCTGAAGGGCGCACGCGGCGTTCGCTCGGCACCGGCCATCTGGACGTCCTTGCAGATGTCGATAAGCACAGGGCCGGGCCGGCCGGTGGTGGCGATGTGGAAAGCCTCGTGGATGACCCGCGGCAGCTGCGCGATGTCGGTGACCAGGTAGCTGTGTTTGGTCACGGAGCTGGTGGCGCCGATGACGTCGGACTCCTGGAATGCGTCCCTTCCGACCTGTGTGCTGTTGACCTGACCGGTGATCGCGATCATCGGCACCGAGTCCATGTAGGCGGTGCAGAGGCCGGTGACCAGGTTCAGCGCGCCCGGACCGGAGGTGGCGAAGACGACCCCGGGGCGGCCGCAGGCGCGAGCGTAGCCGTCAGCCATGTGCGCGGCGCCTTGCTCGTGGCGCACCAGGATGTGCTTGAGCTTGGGGTGCTCGGGCAGCCGCTGATAGATCGGCAGGTTCGCCCCGCCTGGGTAGCCGAAGATGAGGTCGACGCCCTCCTCCTCCAGCGCCTCCAGCACCAAATCCGCCCCGGTCACTTCAAAGATCTCCTTTCAAAAATCGGCCTACAACAAGAAAGCCCCCGCCTTTCGGTCGGGGGCTTTGCGATTTGACTCTTTCTGACTAGGTCGCGCGTGCCCCCGTTTCGCCGAGGCCAATAAGGCCCAGGATCCCCAGGAGTACGAGTACGCGGCCGTTGGCAACCATCTGTGACATTGCATAGTAACGAACCAGAAAGGCCTTCAGTTGTGTCCTGCACACAAAATCACCCGCCGTGCCTTTGAACCGGCGACACGGGCGAGGCTACCCGGGGGCCGGTAGAGTTGGCTTCCGCGATGCCGACCACTCTTGCCCAGAAACTGTGGGATTCGCACGTGGTGCGCTCCCAGCCGGAGGCACCCGACCTCCTCTACGTCGACCTCCACCTGGTCCACGAGGTGACATCCCCCCAGGCTTTCGAGGGGCTGCGGCTGGCCGGACGCCGCGTGCGCCGCCCGGACCTGTCGGTCGCGACGATGGATCACAACGTCCCCACCCGTGGGGGCGTCCGCGCCGCCGACGACCTTTCTCGCAAGCAGATGGAGGTTCTGGCGGAGAACTGCCGTCGTGAGGGCATCCCCCTCCACCAGATCGGCAGCCGCCGCCAGGGCATCGTGCACGTGATCGGCCCGGAGCTCGGCCTCACGCAGCCCGGAATGGTCATCGTGTGCGGCGACTCGCACACCTCGACGCATGGGGCGTTCGGCGCGCTGGCCTTCGGCATCGGCACCTCCGAGGTCGAGATGGTTCTCGCCACGCAATGCCTGCCCCAGAACCGCCTTCGCGACCTCGCGGTAAACATCGACGGAGACCTGCCGCTGGGAGTCACGGCAAAGGACGTGGTGCTCGGCCTGATCGGACGCACCGGCACCTCCGAAGGCCAGGGGCATCTTGTCGAGTACCGCGGCTCGACGATCCGCGGGCTGAGCATGGAAGGGCGCATGACGGTCTGCAACATGAGCATCGAGTGGGGCGCCAAGGCGGGCATGATCGCTCCGGACGACACCACCTTCACCTATTTGGAGCACCGGCCGCACGCGCCGAAGGGCGCCCACTGGGACACCGCCCTCGACTACTGGCGTTCGCTCCACACCGACGACGAGGCTGCATTCGACCACGAGATCTCGATCGACGCGACCCGGCTCGAGCCGCACGTCACCTGGGGCACGAACCCCGGTCAGGTCGCGCCGGTGACGGGCCGCGTGCCGAGCCCCCATTCCGACACCGACGAGAGGGCTTTGCGCTACATGGACCTCAAGCCCGGGACCGCGCTCGCCGACATCGCGATCGACCGAGTGTTCATCGGATCCTGCACCAACGCGAGGCTGGAGGACCTGCGGGCAGCATCGAAGGTAATCGCCGGCAAGCACGTGCACTCGTCGGTGCGAGCGATGGTCGTACCGGGCTCGACATCGGTGAAGCGGGCGGCTGAGGAAGAAGGTCTGGACGCGGTCTTCAAGGCGGCAGGCTTCGAATGGCGCAATGCCGGCTGCTCGATGTGCCTGGGCATGAACCCCGACATCCTCGCCCCGGGAGAGCGGTGCGCTTCGACGAGCAACCGAAACTTCGAGGGGCGGCAGGGCTCCGGCGGCAGAACGCACCTCATGAGCCCGCCGATGGCTGCCGCCGCCGCCATCACCGGCCACATCGTCGATGTCCGAGAGCTTCTCTGATGGAGGCGGTTTCGAAGGTCACCGGCCGGATGGCGCCACTCGACCGCGCCGACGTGGACACGGACCAGATCATCCCCAAGCAATTTCTCAAGCGCATCGAGCGCACGGGCTACGGGCCGTTCCTCTTCTATGACTGGCGGAAGAACGGCGACTTCGTGCTCGACAAGCCTGAGCACAGGGGCGCGTCCGTGCTGGTCACCGGCGAGAACTTCGGATGCGGATCATCTCGCGAGCACGCTCCGTGGGCGATCAAGGACGCGGGATACCGCGCGATCATCTCGCCAACCTTCGCCGACATCTTCCGCGCTAACGCATACAAGACTGGGATCCTCGCCGTCACGTTGCCCGACCGGCAGGTGCGCCACCTGATCGACCTCGCGGCGGAGGACCCAACGACCGAGATCACGGTCGACCTCGAAAAGCAAGAGGTGCGCGGCGACGGCTTCGCCTATCGCTTCGAGATCGACGCGTTCGCGCGCGACATGCTGCTCGGCGGCCTGGACGAGATCACGCTCGTGGAGCGCCACGCAAGCTCGATCGGCGCGTTCGAGTCGCAGCGTCCCGCCTGGCTTCCGTCCGCCAGGTAACCAACGCGGGCGTCAATCAGGCGACGGCGGCGACGAAAATCGCGAGCCTGCTGGGCAGCGACTGTTCAATGCTCATCGCTCGCCTCCCATGCCGGCCGATTTGCGATTACGGGTCTTGGCGGCGGCGCGGCTTGCCTTGAGAATCTTCGGCGCGTTGGTTTTGTACTCGTCGTATCGAGAGACCGCCTCCACGACATAGGCCCCGACCGCGGCGGTGTCCACGGCGTCGATCAGCGCGAAATCCCAGGTCATGAGAACCGAGCTGCCGGAGCGCAATACGTGCCTCGGATCATCCAGCAACACGCCGTATAGAAACCGTAGGGTGACGCCACTGTTCCCCGCTCCAATCGCGCACACCCAGGTGCGCCAGTCGCCACGCAGTGCGTACATCAGGAGCCCGTACTTGACGGCGACATCGAAGTCCGGGTGAACCTTGCGGATGGCTTCATCCAGGTCGATGACCAGTGGCTTTGCTCGGTGATCGATTCCTCTCAGGAAGGACTCGAGCGTCGCGCTTCCAGTACCGGCTATGGCTTGAGCATCGCTCCTTCTGACGCTGAGCCCACGAGCAGCGCGTAGCGCGCCAGGACACCCTTTCGGTACTGCGGCTCCGGCGGTGACCAGCCGTTCAAGCGCCTCGCCACGTCGACGCCTTCCACCGCCAGCGTGCGGCTGTCGACGTCGATGTTGATCACATCACCGTCCTGGATCGCGGCCAGCGGGCCGCCGACCGCAGCCTCCGGGGAAACGTGGCCGATCATCAGGCCGCGCGTCGCCCCTGAGAAGCGCCCGTCGGTGACCATCGCCACCGTCTCGCCCAGGCCCTCGCCGACGATCGCGGCCGTGACCAGCAGCATCTCCCTCATCCCGGGCCCGCCGCGCGGACCTTCGTACCTGATGACCACGACGTCGCCCGCGTGGATGCGGCCCGCAAAAACAGCAGCGAGCGCATCCTCCTCGCGGTTGAAGACACGCGCGGGGCCGCGATGTGTCTTGGGAGTGTGTTGGGTCACCTTGACCACCGCTCCTTCTGGACCGAGGTTGCCGCGAAGAACCACGAGGCCGCCCTCCTTCGCCATCGGCTGCGCGAGCGGCGCGACGACTTCCTGACCCGGGGTCTCCTTCATCGACTCGCACTCATCGCCCAGCGTCCGGCCGGTGACTGTCAGCGCGTCGCCATCGATGTAGCCGCCCTCGATAAGCCGCCTGGTGAGCAGCGCGATGCCGCCCGCTCGGTGCAGCTCGACTGCCGCGAACCGCCCGCCCGGCTTGAGGTCGCACAGCAAAGGAGTTCGGCGGCTGATCCGGTCGATCTCATCGATTGCCAGGTCGACGCCGATCTCGCGCGCCAGCGCCAGCAGGTGCAGCACGGCGTTCGTGGACCCGCCGCTTGCGGCCACCGCGGCGATGGCGTTGTCGAAGGCGCGGCGCGTAAGGATTTGCGAGGGCCTGAGATCCTGATCGAGGACCTGCAGCGCGAGCCGCCCCATCGCCTCAGCCGCCGGGAGCTTGGCCGGATCGGTTTGCGGTATGGAGTTGAAGCCGACCGGGGAGAGACCGATCACCTCCATGACCATCGACATCGTGTTTGCCGTGTACTGGCCGCCGCACGCGCCGGCACCGGGACAGGCCACTGCCTCGAGCTCGGCGAGGTCGGCATCGGTGATCTTTCCCGCCGCCGCCGCGCCGATCGCCTCGTAAACGTCGCCGACGGCCACATCGCGCCCGCGATAACGGCCAGGCATGATCGAACCGCCGTACAGCACCATGCCGGGCCGATCCAGCCGAGCGAGTGCGATGGCCGACGCTGGAATCGTCTTGTCGCACGCGCACAGGCAGCACATCGCGTCGAACATGTGGCCTCGCGCCACCAGCTCGATGGAGTCGGCGATGACCTCGCGGCTGACCAGCGAGGTCTTCATGCCCTCGCTGCCCATGGTGATGCCGTCGGAGATAGCGATGGTGTTGAACTCCATCGGGTTGGCGCCGGCGCCGCGGATGCCCGCCTTCAACGGGACCGCGAGGTCACGGAGGCCGAAGTTGCAGGGCATCGTCTCGGTCCAGACGTTGGAGACCCCGATGAACGGCTTGTCGATGTCCTCGGCCTTCAGGCCTATCGCATATAAGAAGGAGCGGGCCGCCGCGCGGTCGCGACCTTGATACAGCGCTCGGCTCGGAAGGTCGCGAGGTGGCAC
>DASXNH010000178.1:0-3560 GCA_036495195.1 Candidatus Dormiibacterota bacterium | reverse complement strand
CATTTGCTCGACGGCCTGCTTTATCACCCGAGTGAGGTCTCGACCCACCGCCACCACACCGATGGTGGTGGCGATTCCGACCACATCTTCGCCCTGTGTTCGCTGCTCGGGTTCCTGTTCGCGCCGCGCATCCCGGACCTGAAGAGCCGGCGCCTCTACAGCTTCGGCAGAGCGTCGGCCTATCCCTCGCTCGAACCGCTGATCGCCGGGCGCATCAACGTCGCTCTGATCCGCGCACACTGGCCCGACATCCTGCGGGTTGCTGCCTCCATCCGGACAGGCACCGTGACAGCCTCGCTCATCCTGCGCCAGCTGGCATCATATCCACGCCAGAACGGTGTCGCCGCAGCGCTCCGGGAACTGGGACGCCTGGAGCGCACACTGGCCACGCTCAGCTGGCTGGAGGATCCGGAACTGCGCCGTGGGGCCAGCCGCGAACTCAACAGAGGCGAGTCACGCAACAGCCTGGCTCGGGCGGTTTTCATCCACCGGCTTGGTGAAATCAGGGATCGCACATACGAGAACCAGCAGCATCGTGCGTCCGGTCTTAACCTCCTCGTCACCGCGATCATACTCTGGAACACCCGCTATCTTGAACGTGTTATTGGCCCTCCGCGAGGTCGAGGAGATTCCCGATCAGCTTCTCGCCCACCTGTCACCACTCGGCTGGGAGCACGTCAACCTCACCGGCGACTACGTCTGGGCAGCTCCGGAACAGCTCACGGAAAACCATGACGGATTGCTGCCGCTCAGGATCACACCCGACCGCCTTCCGGAGGCGGCGTGATGTTCGCGACTTGTCCCCTTATGCGTACCAGCTGGACGTTCCGTTACTTCCGGCCGACAATGCCGGCGTCCTCGATCGCGTTCGCCAGCGCTAGGCGGTCGCTCATGCCGCCTCCGCTGCGGCAGCGGGCCGCACCTTCGGCTGCGCGACGATGCCGGCCTCGGTGATGGTGTCGCCCACCAGCTTGCCCTGGATGATGACCGACACCGCGTCCGGGCCATGCTCGGCAATCACGGCGAGCGCCCGGCGCACGGCCTTGGCGGCGACGTCGACCGTGACGCGCCGGTCGGGCAGCCGGATATCGATCACGACGCGCGGCTTGCCGTCTGGCGCCTCGATCAGCGCGACCTCGGCGGGGTCGAGCACGACGGTCACCTTCAGCGCGCGGGCGTTCAGGATCGGCTGGGCCATGTTGGTCAGGTCTCCTGTCTCATGGGCCGGCTATCGGCCAGTGACGTAGGGCCGCGATCAGCACGCCGACGGCCACGACGATCAGCCCGCCCAGACGGGTCAGCAGCCGACGCTCGATCAGCGCCATCTCCCCCTTCAGTTCAGTCCGTACGCCCTGCACCTCGGTACGGACCGCCTGCAATTCTGCCCGGACCACCGTTCGCACGTCGGTGGCGACCGCAGCGAGCTCGCCGCGAAGCACCGCAGCGCTGGCTTCGACGTCCGCCTTGGTGGCCAGAGGCGCGATGTCTGCCTTGGTCGCGACGCCCTCGCGGAACGCATCATGAAGCACCGATGCCAGTCGTTCCGCCTTGTCGCGGGGCATGCCGGCATCCTCGATCGCATTCGCCAGGGTAAGGCGGTCACTCATATCTCGGTCTTCCAGCTCCACTCGGCGCCGTCGAACCAGATGCGGCCGTAGCCCTCGAAACTGACTTCGATATGTTGGCCGGAGGCTTCCGCGACCAGGACATCAATCGTGGTGTAGCCGGCCTCATAGCCTTCTGCCTTCAGCCGGTGTGCGACCTCGAACGCGGAAAGGCCCTCCTGCTTGAGCGCGAGTGCTTCGACGTAGAGATCACGGATGGTCGATGTAACGCGGCCGCTCGCCATCTCGGTCACTCATCATCATCATCGTCATCATCGGGCCCGTCGTCGGGCGGCGGATCGCCGATCGGTTCGCGGCCTGCTGCTGCTGCTTCCAGCACCCCGGTCAGGGCGTCCCTGTCGTCGTTCATCGGATCTCCTGGGTCTGCGCCATTCGCTCGATCATTTGGGGAGCTCGTCTTTGTAGACGGTGCCGTGCGAGTGAAGGGCAATGATACGGGCCTTGAGGGCCTTCAGGGCTGCGAGTTGTTCGGCCGAAACTGGGGTCTTTTTGCCGTCTTCTCCGATCTGCAGCCCGCCCCGCCTAAGGCGAGCATGCAGGGCGTGGATTGCGTCGTTGTGCTCTTCCGCGGCTTCCTCACAATCACCAAGCCACCGACCAACATCGGTTGCATATGCCTCATTCCCTGTGAGCTTCAGCAAGGTTCTGATCGTGCGACACTTGCGGCGGAAGCCCCAATGTCGGTCGGCAACTTTGCTGTCCAACGCGAAGACGAACTGTTCGACCAAACCCTCCAGCGAGGCAAAGTGGTTTCCGACCTCACCCAGGCATTTCTTGAATTCATCCGGCGCTGCTATCGCCTCGCTCACCTTCTCAGTCGCGACCTGGGCGGCTCCGGGAGCCACTTCGGCCCGCATGTCGGCCCGATCGACAGCGCGGCCTCGTCCTCTGGCCATCACGCCACCGGCCCCAGTCGCGGTTTGAACACCAGCCGCTCGCTGGCGACGGTCACTGCCTGCGGCTGCCACGGCTTAGACTCGCCCGCCAGCCACCACTCGCCTTTCACCCAGCAGGCGATCTCAGGCGGGTCTTTGCCGGGGATCACCCAGTAGAAGCCTTCCTGTCGCAACTCTGTCGTGGCGATGGGTTCGCTCATGCCGGCGGCGCCTCGACTAGCCCGAGCGTGTCGAACTCGGCGGTCGCCGGATCAACGTCAGTGTCGTAGAGGTGGCTCATGGGCCCTCCTTTTCGAGGACGCCGAAGCCGCGCTTGTGCAGCGGCACGTCGGCAGGGAGGGACTTTTCCAGTTCGGCCAGCAGCACCCTGCCGAGCCGGCGCGCCTCCGCCCTGTCTCTCTCGCGGCGCTGGGCGGTGCGTGTTTGCTCTATCAGGGCCTTGATGTGCTCGTCGCGCTGTTCGGACATTGGTCGCCCTCCCAGAGATCGCCCATGCGACTCCACCCTCAGTGCACCTGCGCGGGCACGACCAGGTCGGACACCGCTCCGGGCTGCCAGGCGCCTTTCGCGGTGCGGCTCTGGACGACCTGCCGCGAGCGGACGTCCACAAAGCGGGTCACGGTCGTGCCGATGACGACGCATGCGCCGGCTGCCAGCGTCTTCGGATGGCCCTGGATCGCCGGCAGCCAATCCCGCATCGCCGCTGCCTGATCCGCATCGTCGGCGAACAGCACCACCGCGCCGTGCTCGTCGCGTGTGCGCCCGGCCGGGATGTGGAACACCGGCGCGCTCGACAGCCGCCGTCTCACCTCGCCCATGCGACTCCTCCCTCAGTGCACCGAGGTATGCGCGTCGTCATCCTCGGCCTCTTCGGCCGCGTCCTGCTCCTGCTGGATGATCTCGACGCACTCGCCGATCGCCTGCAGAAGGGCCGCCTTGAACTCGTCCTGGTGCGCCTCGCAACAGAGCGGTGCGGCGCCCGCGAGGGCATGCGCGCACAGCGCCAGCACGTTGTTGTGGCGTGGCGACCTGCAGGATC
>DASXNH010000177.1:0-22570 GCA_036495195.1 Candidatus Dormiibacterota bacterium | reverse complement strand
CAGGTAAAGCCAGCTGACGGCGTATTCACCGCTGAGGATGGTTGCCGTTACACCGATGGCGACCATGGTCGCGGTGAGTAGCAGAACCCGAATACGGCCCCTGGTGCTGCTCCAGATCAGGGCCCCGAATACCGCGGCGATTAGAACGGGAATCAGTTCGTCCAAGAGAGCCCTCTTTTACCCCAAAGCTGAGCTTGGGAAACGGATAGCCTGGACCGAATCAAACCACGGTAGCACAACGAGGGGAAGGACGAGCGTGAATTCTCTGGCTCTTTCTGAGAGTGAAATGCGGCTCTCATCCCGTGGGTTTAGACCTTCCTTTTTCGACCGTCGCCAGAAGCGGCAGTAGTCGGCGTCTGTTTAGATGAGGGGGCGCGCGTGATGATCTGGTCCAGCAGCGCTTTACATAGGCGGGCGCTCGGGATCACCTGAGTCCACTCGGATAACGACAGGTTGGTGTTCAAGATAACGGCGGCCAGGCATCTACCGATACGTTACAGGTTCTGACAGCTGGCTCATCCACTCAATGGGTTGTATTTGCCGAAGCAGCTTATCAGCTTGCAAAAGCCGGCGGCAACGCCAAGCATCTGGTCTTAGGTGAACCTTATCAGGCGCACAACAATGCTGAGCCAACCGTGCCCTTTACGAAAGCAGCCATGCAGTCCCTCACCTACGCAAGATATTGTCGGAGCTGGGGCTCACCTTCCAAACTCTTAAGGTATCAGTGACTCAATGAGCAGTCTTCCACATACCGAGGGTTTCCCTCTGGCTTCGGTCGATGGCCATTATGCCTTGTTAACCACTCGCAAAGGCGCTTAAGGAGAGCTCTTTGTACCACTGGACGAAATGTTCCGCCAGCTCTGGAAGAGCTCTCCTTTATTTTGTTGACTTCTCCTGAATTGGCGGTATAGTTCTGTTCGCTCTACTCACTTCGGGAGTTCTGGAGCTCACCGCTGTTCACGTGCTGCTGCACCAGAGCGACAAACTCTTATCGGCCCTTGGTTTCATCTCGAACCGTTTGGGATTCCCATGAGCACACCCACGATCATTGTGCTAATGTTCCTCCTTTTCGTTTTTGTTCTGGTGCTCGGCATCTGCATCGGATTCCTCCTTGCGTGGATTTGGAGTCATCGCCATCATCCACCGCTGCCTCCTCCTCCTCCTGGCCCTCCATACACAATCCCCGATCAATTGGGCGAAACCGATCTCACCGCACAGATCAGCGTTCGCCTGATGGGCACAACGGCCAACGGCGTTCCCCTGTCTGCCGTTCCCGCCGGCACGCCCCCGCTCACCAAAGTCATCTGGGTCAATCACGGCAATGAAGTTCTCGTCCATCTGGACTCAACCGTGGTCCGCATTCTCGATCGCACGGTGCTGGTGTCAGTCGATCTCGAGACCGACCAGACCGGCCGCACGCCCTTGGTGTGCAGCTTCGCAGTCAGCAGCGCGGGCGAACTCGGCGGCCTGGTCGCAACTACCGATGAGCTGCCCCGCGGTCTCGGCTCCCTTGCATCCGCTTGGGGACAGCAGCTGCAGTCGGCTGTCTGGTCAAGCCTCATGGGCCTGGCAAACGATCATGCCGCCGAACGCAGCCTCTCGCCACGTGCGCTCTCGGCCGCAGCCGGCACCCTCAGCCTGCATGCGGGCGCCGCCCTCACCAACGCACCGGGAGGCGCCGCATGAGCGACGGTCTCGGCAACGAAGTCCTCGACCTGGGCGAAGCTATAGGTCTGTTTGATGGCAGCAGCAACCTGCAGCCCAACTGGTTTGAGAATCCGCTCAGCCACGTCGAATCGATCTTCACTGACGATGCGCAGCGCGCCGCGTTTCTGCGTGTGCTCGATGCGCTGCTCGTGCCGGAGCAGTTGCCTGACCTTCCCGTCAACGAAACGTGGCATCCCCTGCTCGGCAATCAATCCCGCGGCAATGCCTATCTCACCGTCAACACCTCCAATGGCGTCACGTTCGGCTTTGCCGGTGAATTTCATTCCAGCGACGGCCCTCCGCCGCTGGCGTCGCTCAAGGCGCATCTGCCCCTGGTCAGCTTCAGCGGAGGAAACGTCACCGCCGTCGCTGGCACGGCGAACGAGCCGCTCGACGTCAGCCTCCGCCTGCATCTCGGCTTCACGTTCCCAGCCGATCCCATCGGTCTCGATTCGGTCGTTGTCACGGCGAGCCTGACGCCGCTTGCCCCCACGCCCGCCACCTTCACCATCGACCTCGAGGGCCTGCAGCTCGACGCATCCGGTCCCCAGAATGTCACGCTCGATCCCAACAACCTCGAATCTGAAGCGGTCCACCTGATCATCGGTTTCATCCAGGAGCAGCTCAAGCGCCTGGCCGCGACCACCGGCGAAGCCGGAGCTGTGACAGCTCATCTTCTCGAACTGCTCGGCTTTGGCGACGCCGCTATTCCTCAGTTTCCGTTCACTCAGCTCGCCGATCCCGGTGCCCTCAATGCGTGGTTCGCCTCACTGCTACAAGGCGGCGCAACGGCCCCGGTGGTCGCGTGGCTCGGCCATTTGCTCGGACTCATCGGCGTCAGCACGCCCACCGTAACCGGCACCGGCACAGGGTCCGACCCATGGGTCGCCCCCGTGATTCCCTTCGGAGCCGCGGCCGGCTCCGGCCTCAACATCACTTTCGCCACCCAGACCGCCGCAACCACCACGTCGCTGCTCATCGGCCTTGAAGCCCGCGTAATCCCCAGCGGAGCCAACCCGCCCGTTCGCATCGAAGGCAGCGCCACGCTCGCGTCCATCCCCATCACCGGCACCGGTGCAGCGGCCATCCTGCCTTCTGCTTCGGTCACCGCGTTCGCGCCCGGCGCGATCGGTGCCGGCGCGCTGGTCAGCACCGCGACCATCACCGTGCAGTCGTTCCGCTCCGGGTTCACCTGGACAGGCTCCGCCCTCCAGCCCCTGTTCGAACTCGATGGCGTCGACTTCACCCTCCTCGGCACCACCACCCACTACGACAAGGTCGATCTGACCAATGCCGACAGCGTGGCCAGCGACGTCTCGGCAACCATCGCCAACACTATCAAGGGCTACTTGGGCAGCACGAGCCCGGGAAGCAATCTCGCTGCCCTGGTGGGTATCATTCCGCCCGCCAACGATCCCACCTCGCCGCACACGCTCGATTTCACCCAGCTCGTCTCGAACCCCGCGCGCGCCATCGCCGCCCTGCATCGCGCCGTGCTTCTCGACAACGCTCACCCGTGGTCGCACATGCTCGAAGAAGTCGGTGGCCTGGTTGGAATCGCCACCGCTGTCACAGGCTCGGGCAAGCGCAACGACCCATGGGTTCTCGAACTCGCGCCGCCCTCCACGTTCCACATCGAGATCGCCGCGTGGAACGACCAGACCAGTGGCGTTGCCACCGATCCCCAGAAGCTGCGCCTCGGCCTGCGCGCCTCGTTCTCGCAATCTCCTGCGGAGATCTACTGGCTCGCCGAACTGCTGGCCTTCGATCTGCCGCAGTCGGGCGCCGGAACTGTTTCTCTCATGGCCGGCCAGCACGCGCATGTTGGGGTGCAGCCGATCCCGACCATCCCGCCCATCGCCGGCCTCACGCTCACCATCGCCGACTTCGCGGCCGACATGACCTTTATCCCCGGCTCGCCATTAACCTGGTCCGCCGGGCTCCAGAACGTCGCGCTCACCTTCAACGGCACGACGATCAACGTGCCCGCCATCGGCTTCCCGCTCGCCGCGCCCTTCGATGTCACCAACCCCGCCGCCATCGCCGCAGACTTCGGCATCACCATCCCCAACCTCGAACTGCTGCTGCGCATGGTACTGGCGCGCGCGCTGTCTTCGTGGGGCGGAATGCCAGCTTTCACGCTCGCCGGCTTGCTGGGGGTGCACGGCAGCCTCGATGGCCTCTCCGCCGACTGGCCTGCGCTCGCCGATCCCGGCGCTCCCGGTTCGCTGCTCAGCGATCCCTTCACCGCGCTGCGCAACTGGCTCCAATCCATCGCCAACGGCGTGTCTGCGGACGGCCGAGCGTTCCTGCCCCAGATCTTCCCCTGGCTGCGCGGGCTGCTCTCTGATGCGTTGCCCTCCACGCCCGGCAACCCGCTTGCCGGATTCAGCCTGCCCATCTCGGGCTCGGGCACCTACGACGACCCATGGGCTTTGCCGATCACTACCACGGCGACCGCCAACATCGACGCCCTGGTCTGGCTCGAACCCGCCGGCCCGCCGCCCAACTGGGCCACTCCGTTCATCGCCGCGGCCACCGGCGCCGCGAACTTCTTCACCCTGCTTCAGGTGGCGCAGAATGTGGCCGGCTTCCTGCCCACACTCAGCAACGGCCTGGCCAACAACGATGCCGGCCTTCTGGCCAACGCACTCAATTCGCTCTCGGCCTTCTTTGCCACGGGGGACGGCGTCGTTCCGCTTGCCTCGCAGGTACCCACAAGCCCCAACTGGACGGCCGGCACCACCCTCTCCAGTGCTCACTCGACGCAAACCTCCGACCCGGCCGCAATCTCGCAGATCCTCGCCGAGGTCGATTCGCTCGCCGGCGGCGCCGGAAACGCACGCACGGTTCTTCTTCTCGGCCCCGCCTTCAGCGATCACACCATCTGGACCGCGTTGCTGGCCGACCCCGGCCTCCACGGCACCACCGCCGCCAACACCAATTTCAACCTCCGTGTTCCGGGGATCGATCCAACTACCGTCGATCTGACCACCATCACCGCCCAAGCCTCGTGGTACACCGCCGACCTCGGCGACGACGGCACCGGCAAGCTGCCGTCTCTGACCACGCAGATCGGCAAACTCGTCGCCCGCGTACAGCAACTCAACGGCGCGACTGCTGTCACCCTCGTCGCTCACTCGACAGCGGGAGTGGCCGCGCTCGCCTTTACCGCCGCCAATCCCACGCTGGTCCAGGGCCTCATCACGCTCGGCACGCCGCACCTCGGCTCCACCGTTCCATTCCTGTCCGACGCGCGGATGGGCGACGCCTTGCGCGTCATCCAGCTTCTGCGCCCCCAGATCGCCTCCGGTCCCCTCCGCGATGCCCTCGACTTCCTTGTCCTCGCTCTCGACGGCTACAAACCTCCGGCCTCCGTCGGTGCGCTTGCCACCGCCTCTCCTTTCCCCGCCGGATCATTCCCCGCGCCCATCACTGCACCGGCCAGCATCGACTCTGGTGGCCACCCCGTGCTCGCCATCGGCAGCCAGCTCAGCGGAAGCCTCCTCGACCTGCTCAAGCCGGCCCTGTCCGCGCTCGCCAACTCCGCCGCTAACCCCGGCACCAGCCCGCCCCCACCCACGCACATCGCCTTCGGCGCCCGCGCCCACGTCAACCTGGCCACCACCGCGGGCAACTTCGCGGTGGATTCCACGGTGCGCGGCGACCTGTTCCAGATCCCGCTGCAATCGGCCCCGCCCACGCCTCCGCATCCTGCGCATGCACTGCACATTCGCGCCGCGCTCACCAATCCCGGCGGATGGCTGGTCGGCGCTTCGAGTTCCTTTGTCGGCGCTGGCATGCCGCCGGTCGATGTGCGCGTCCGCTGGGCCGAGATCGGTGCCGATATCTACACCTCCGGCGGCACCTTCAAGGTTGACCCCATCGTCAACCTCCACCAGGTCTCGTCCCACGGCCCGGTCATCGACCTGGCGTCGTTTACCGACGCCAACGCCCAGACCCTGCTTGGCGCAGTGCTCCAGACCATCAGCAACCCCGCGCCCCCGCCGACCTCGCCCGCCGGCCTCCTCCTCAGGACGTTGCAAGCCCTCAATGTGGCGGTGGTCGACAGTCACGGCGGCATCGGCATCTCCGCCGACGCCTACAACGCCATCACCGCCGATGCCGCCGGCTATCTTGGTACCCAGCTCACCGCCGCCCTCAACGCCGCAACCAGCTTCGCCGGCTTCACCGCGACGACCGTCGTCATTCCCAGCCGCGGCGTCACCGCAACCCCCGAGTGGATGCTGCCCCTCGGGGCCCTGCCACTCGAAATCTACCTGCTGCCCACGCCATGGACCATCGGCCTGCGCACTCGGTCAGTCAGTGGATCGAGCACCGGAACCGGCAGCGCCTCCTGGACCATCGCCTCCAACACCAGCATCACGCTCGATGCCAACGTCGCTGTCCCGGCCTTCACACCCACCCTCGACGCCGTGCTGAACCTCGGAGCCTTCACCCTTGCGTGGTCCAGCTCCACCGACCAGCTCACCGCCGCCGCTCAGCCCTGGCTTGTTCCCATCACGCTTCGTCCGCCGCCCAGCGCGTCCACGTTGCAGGCTGCACTCAGCAATGCGCTCCCGCGCATGCTCTTCTCCGGTGGGGCTTCGGCGGTCCTCGAGGCTCTCGCCGGACCCGGCATCACCATCGGCCCCATCGACACGTTCTTCACCTCGATGTCGTCCGTGCTCACCCAGGCTGGAGCGCTGGGCAACGGCAACGGCGGGCTCGACTCCACTAAGCTCACCAAGCTGCTCCAGTTCATCGGCAACATCGCTGGACTTCCCGTCGGCCCGGGCCTCACTCTTCCCGGCAACCTGCAGCTCACCGCCAGCGGAGCCGGCACCGACGCCGACCCGGTCAAGGTTCAGCTCGCCACCACCGCCGACATCGGCGGCGTGGTCAACCTCACCGGCGGCGTCTCGTTCGACAAGCTTATCCACCCCAGCCCCACAGGCTCCGTTTCCGTCACGATTCCTTTGCCGGCGGCGGTGGCTGGCGCGTGGAGCAGCATCACCATCAACTTCGGAGGCAGCTCAGCCGGGGTTACGCTCTCCATCGCGCCGGTCAGCACTCCGGCGACTCCGCCCATCCAGATTCTGCCCACCTTCAGCGGCCTGGGAGCACTCGCCGGCGCTGCCGAAGCCCTCCTGCCCCAGGTCCTCGATGCCGCCGTCACTGCCATCGGCCCATCCACCGTCACGACGCTTACCCTCGACGTGGCCGCCGCGCTCGACATCTACGACACCGTGGGCGGATTCGCCGCCCACGCCGACACGCTCAAGTCGATGCTCAACGGCACCTTCCTCTCGGGTTTCACCGCAGCGCAGCGCGGCTCCATCGCCACCGCCATCGCCGGCGTCTTCAGCGGAGGTTCGCCCTTGGCGGGAATCCTGCCCGGCTCGGTCAGCGCCGGCACCGGCCCCAATGCAGGCATCATCACCTGGTCGCTGGCGCTGTCGGGCGCTGACTCGGGCACCATCAATGTCGCCCTCGGCTGGGACGCCACAGGCCCCACCGCTACCGTGGGCCTCGCCGACTTCAAGCTCGGCGACGGCGCGCTCGGCATCACCGCGTCCGGCGGATACGCCGCTGGCTCGGTCTCCGTCTCTGCCGCACTCGGCGTCCATCTCGACACCGCCCTCGGCATCCCTCTCGCCCCCACCCTCTCTCTGACCGAGAATGGCACCAGCTTCCAGCTCGAGTTCTATCCGTTGGCCTCGGGATCGGGAAGCACCTTCTCCACCGGCCCCGTCACCATCGACTTCATCCCGCCCGCGCTGCACATGGCCGCAGGTGGCCCCGTCGCCCTCATCGAACAGTTCCTCATCCCCCTTGTGGGCAACACGGTGCTCGCGGCAGTCCACGACAAGTTCTCTACTACGCTCTGGACCGGCGGCCCGACCGTGCAGGCTGCCCTCACCGGCTCTCAGATCGCCGTGCCCAGCGGCGGCAGTCTCGCCGTCAATCCCAGCTTCCCCAGCATCACCGCGGTGGTGACCGGGCTGCTCAGCACGCTCGCCACCGGTGTGAAGCTGCCGCTCACCAGCACGCTCAATCTCTATCTCGCCAACGACTCCGGCCGCCTGGGCGTACGCATCCAGGGTAGCCAAGCCTTCACCATCGGTGATTACGACCTTTCCATGCTTTTCGGCGCGCCCACCGCCTGGGGAGCCATGTTCGATGCCGGAGTCACCGTCTACGCCTTCCAGTCCGGCGGCGGCAATTTCACCTTCAGCCCCGGCATCACCGCGGCCGGCCTCGGTCTCGGCCTCACCGGAGCCAACGACGCCCCGCTGGTCAATTCGAATGGCTTCCGCATGGGCGGCGTCAGTCTCTACTCGTTCTTCCACGGCGAATTCGCCAGCGGCTTCAACTTCGACTCACCCGGCGTGGGCGCGGAGATCGATCAACTCGGCCTGCCGCTCTCGCAGGCCACCGGCGGCAACGTGGGCGGCAACAACCCCGTCGCGGCTGGCCTCCTCGGGGGAGGCGGCACGGGCGGCAACGGCACCGGCGACAGCCAGCCGCCCAATCCAGCCATCGATGTGGCCGCGTGGTACTGGTCGGCGCCGTCGGGCGACAGCACCTTCCACATCCTATTCTCCGGCAACGATCAGCCCATCTGGATCGGCATCCACCAGACGCTCGGCCCCATCTACCTCGACCAGATCGGCATCGCCCTCAACGGCAACACCTCGGCCTCCCTGCTCCTCGACGCCACTGTGAAAGTGGGCCCGCTCACCGGCCAGGTGGATGAGCTGGGCGTCACCATCCCCTTCAAGTCGCTCATGCATCCCGGCGACTGGACGCTCGACCTCAAGGGCCTCGCCCTCAGCTTCCAGACGCCCGGCGTTACCATCGCCGGCGCGCTGCTCAAGAACGATTCCGGCCCGGCCATCGAGTACGATGGCATGCTGCTCATCCAGATCACCGAGTTTGGCCTGGTCGCCGTGGGCGCCTACTCCAAACCCTCAGACGCGCAGGGCGACTACACCAGTGTCTTCATCTTTGCCGGCCTATTCATCATCATCGGCATTCCGCCGGTCATTGAAGTCGAGGCCATCGGTCTGGGCGTCGGCTACAACCGTGAACTCATCGTCCCCGACGACATCAACCAAATCCCCAACTTCATTCTGGTCGCGGCCCTCGACGACGGCGGCGCGCTGGCCAACGACCCGATGGGCGAGCTGCTGCAGATCCGCGACAGTATCCCGGCCAAGCGCGGCAGCCTCTGGCTAGCCGTCGGTCTGCACGGCACGACTTTTGTCATCGTCCATGTCACCGCGATCGTCTATGTCGCACTCGATGCAGGTATCGAGATCGGCCTTCTCGGCGTGGCACGCATGGCCATCCCTTCGGACGACACCGCGCTGGTCAGCGTCGAACTGGCTCTCAAAGCCCGCTACTCCTCGGCGGAGAGCGTCCTCTCCATCCAGGCCCAGCTCACTGACAACTCCTACATCTTCGACAAGGACTGCCAGCTCACCGGCGGCTTTGCCTACTTTATGTGGTTCTCGCAGGGACAGTTCGTTCTGACCCTCGGCGGCTACAATCCCCACTTCACGCCCCCGCCGCAATTCCCCACCGTACCGCGGCTGGGCTTCCGCTGGGGACTGCCCATCGGCGCCAACATTAAAGGCGAAAACTATTTCGCGCTGACCAATACCTGCATCATGGCCGGCGGGCGCCTCGAGCTGACCTACGGCATCTCCTGCGCTTATGTCTGGTTCACCGCGTTCGCCGACTTCCTCATCTCGTGGGACCCGTTCTATTACGAAATCGATATCGGCATCTCCGTCGGGGCCACCTTCTCCATCAACATCTGCTTCTTCGGCGCCTGCGTCGACATCAGCGTCACGGTTTCGCTCGGCGCCTCGCTCACTATCGAAGGCCCCCCGCTGCACGGCACCGCGACCGTCGATCTGGCCATCTGCAGCGTGACCGTTGCATTTGGCGATAACGCCAACCCGCAGCCTCCCTACATCACCGACTTCAACGTTTTCGCGACCAAGTACCTCTACGGCAACGACCCCAACGGCAACGCCTTCCGCGTCAACGTGCTCACCGGCCTCGTCCCGCCGGCGCCGTCAGGCGCCGCGCCCGCTCCCGGCACCATCGACAAGCCCTGGAAGATGGTCAGCGAGTTCTCCTTCCAGTGCGACACCAAGATGCCCGCGACCAGCAGCACCGACTTCGTCAAGGGCAACCAGGACCAGAGCGGTCAGGTCCACTCCATCGACCTTGCGCCCATGAACAAGGAATCGGTAGGCACCACGATGTTCGTGTCGCTCTCCGGCTTCGTTGGCGGCGACGTCAACAACCCCGCCAATTGGACGCCCATCAGCGTCCCCAATCCGAACCCCAATCCGGATTTCCAGATCGACACCGTGCACTGGATCATGACGCCGATCATCGGCAAGGTGTCGGAAGCCACCTGGCACTGGAACGATCCCTCCAACATGCCCGCTGCCGCCAACACCATCCCCGCGGTCGTCGGCCTCACTATCCAGGGCTTCTGTTTCTACGAAGGCAAGTCCGCGCTGATCCCGATCGCCAAGCTCTACGACACCGGCAACAGCCGCCCGCTGCCCTTCGCCACCCCCTTCACCATCCCCTATGCGCAGTACCAAGCATACGGCGCTGCCGCGGTGCAGATGGCCGAGCTCACTGCAGCAGCGGGCTCCAACAGCACTCTGCTCATCGCCAGCGCCATGACCGCCGGCGCCACCGGCTTCTTCGCCGACCAGCGAACGACGTCGGGCCTGCCCACCACTGGCAATGTCCCCGTCGCCAACCGGGCTCTCCTCTACTACCGGTCCGCGCCTCCGCTAGTCGTGCCGATCACCACCGGCCTGACCATGCAGCCGCCCGCCCTTCCCGCGCCGCCTGTGATCCTTCGCCCTCCAATCATCCTGCCCGTCGCGCTTGACCAGCCGCGGCTGCGCGCCGTGCTGCGCGGCCTGCCGCAGGTGGTCAGGGATGTGCCGACCACTCTTCGCACCACCGTGACCTCCGTCGCCGCCGCGCAAGGCGTCACACGCATGGCCGCGCCCCTTGTCAATGCCATCGGTTCAAGCCTCATCCGGGTCACCGCCGCCACCGCGCCCGCACCTACCAGGCTCGCCAAGCCCGGCAACACGCTCCGCACCACCGACCTCGGCTGGGCGTCGGGCAAAGGCCACCAGCAGGAACTAACCGACGCCGTCGCCACCCTCCAGGGCAACGGCCTCACCGTCCCCGCCGGCACAACGCACATCTGGGATGTGCCCGCCGGCGCACAGGATGAGCTCATCATCACTGGCGACTCTGCCTTCCGCATCACCTTCCTCACCCGCGGCGGCAGCGTTCTCGCTGACGCCGAATACCCACCCGCGCCGCCCACCGGCGCCGAACAAACTACCCTGCCCCTGCCCGCCAATTGCGGCATGGTCTCCATCGAGTGCCTGGGCAAGCTACCCGCGGGATCCGCCTCCGTGGCGCCCGGCTTTGCCGCGGTGGCCTTCACGGCCGCTCCGGCCGGCAAGAAGACCGTCGCCGGCTGGCAGGCCGGCAACCTCCTGCCCCAGGTCGGCCCAACCACCATCCTCGGCCGCGGCTCTTCTCTGAAGCTGCCCCAGACGCACATCCCCATCCGCAACCGCCAGGCCATTTCGCAAACCATGATTCGCGTCTCCGATGCTGTAGCCGACCAGATCGGCACCGAAACCTGGCTGCCCAGCGGCATCGGTGTGGTCATGATCCTGCTCGACCTTCAGGACGCCTCGGCCTCGGCCAACGGCGATCTCGCCCTCAGCTGCCAGGGAGCCACGCTCTCCTCCACGCCTGTCCGCATTCTCAGCGGACGCCGCCGCGCTTTGCTCTACGACGTCAGCAATGCCGACCCCACCGCCGGCCACATCACCATCGGCGTCGCCAGCGTCACCGGGTGGCGCCTGTCGGGCGTCGTCGGTATGCCCGGCAAAGCGCAGGAGTGGGCGACCGACCTGCAAGGCAAGGTCCCCGAGCACATCGTCCCCGATGGCCCACTCACCCCCGACGGCAGCATCTCGGTCAGCATGGTCGCCAACCCGAATACAACGGCCGCCGGCCCGGCCTCAAAGTCTGCCGCCAGGCCAGCCCTCACAGGAGCCACCCGATGACCTACAGGCCAATCCACTGTTCACTGACCACTGTCCACCGTCCGCTGTCTCTCGGAGCCGCCCGATGAGCACTACGCCCACGCCCGCCCCTCCCGTCGGATCGATGTATTTGTTCGATTGCGTCACGCCGCCTCTGGTCGACGGCAGTTATCGGATCGACGTGGTCACCAATGTGACTTATGACAACCAGCAGGCGCCGCTCTCTTCCGACAGCGGCTACTTCGATATCGAGGGGCCGCGTTTCACTCTCCCCGCCACCGACGTCGCCGCCGTTTATCCGCCGCGCAACGGCCACGGCGGATTCGACGAATTTATCCCCCAGATCGTGATCGCGCGCCGCACGCTGCCCTGGGAGAGGCGGCTCACCTCTGACCCCAGTGCCATCGGCACGCCCACCCGCGACCAGTGGACACCGCAACCCAACCCGTTTCCTCCCGTACAGGGACAACCACAGGAGTACGGGCCTGCTCCCTGGCTGGCGCTGCTCGTGTTCCAGGAAGGCGAGTACACCCTTCACCAACAGGTTCCGCTCAAATCCATCGTCCCCTCTGACGTCTACCAGCGCCTTGGGGTTCCCGACGGCATCGTCTGCGACTCCATCGAGGTCGAGGTCGGCCTGCTTCAGTCTGTCCTTCCCAGCCTCGACGAACTCACCCTGCTGGCCCACGTTCGCCAGGTCAATGTCGATGACAAGGAGCTCAACGCCGCCTCCGGCGACGGTCTCTATGCTGTGCTCATGAGCAACCGCATCCCCGCGCCCAACGCCAAGTTCCGTGCGTGTCTTGTCTCGCTCGAAGAACGTACCGACCTGGTTCAGGCTAATCCGCCGGCGGTGGCCGACCCGATTTTCTTCATTGGAGTCATCGATGTGAATGCGGGCGCCGACCAGATCGGCGCAACCAACGCTGCCAAGGCCGAACTGCCCGCGGGAACTGCCACGCAGGCCACATCCACCATGGACTCCGGCACCCCCCAGCAGACGCTCGTGAACGCGACACAAAGCACCATTCTTACAACCGAAGCCGACCGCAACGTCGTTTCTGCGGTCGGTCTCGTTGCCAGCGCCGGTTACAGCATCTTCGTTCAGACCAAGCAACTGGTGCTGCTCTATAGCTGGACCTTCGAATGCACCGGCGTCGGCACCTTCCGCGACTACGTGCAGCGCATCAACGTGTCGACCATGGGCACCGTCGAAGACGAGGGCCACCCGCCCGTCATCGACACCGGTCACATTCCCGTTACCGTCATGGATCGCGCTGGCGTACAGGAGAATGTCTGGTACCGCGGCCCGTTCGTTCCCATGCCGCTCACGCGCGACCCGCTCACGTACCACAGCGCCGACCAGTGCCGCCGCGTCACGCCCGAAACCGGCGCCGAAGACATCAGCTACGCCGCAGCCTTCGAGTGTGGCCGTCTGCTCGCCGCCGCCGATCCGCGCCTTGCCCAGGAACTGATGCGCTGGCGCCGCGAGCCCTATCGCCAATCCGTCCGCATCGATTCCCTCGCCGCCATCCAGGCGGCCATTCCTCTCAACGAAACCCTCGACATCCACAAGCCCGTTGTCCCTGTGGTCGCCGCCAACGCCGCCGGCAGCATCGTCACCGGCGTCAGCTTGGTCGGCGACAAATATGGTCTCAACGCGGTCGGTCGTGCTCCGGGCCTCAATCCCGCGCAACTTCAGCAGGCTTGGAACCTTTCCAGCGTCGCCGAGGCCACGGCGATCCTTGGCGGCGAGCCGGGAGCAACCGGAGCAGTCGTCACCGCGCCTGCTCAGACCGTTCGCTCCGCCACCACCATCGATCAGGTTGCGGCCGATATCGCCTCGCTCAACCGGCTGCAGTCCGCCCGCGACCAGGCCCTGAACAGTGTGCAGTTGCAATTGGAGAGCTAAATCATGCGCAACCCCTGGATTCAATCGAGCACTGCTCTCAAGGAGCGCCTTCGCCGCCCCATCCAGCTCAACCCATCCGAGCCGGAGTCGGAGATGCCCCCCTATATGGAGCTGTTCCTCTCCCATCTTCGCCTACTCGTCGGCGTCCCCTTCGACTACCTTGTGGCCGACGATCGCCTGCTCCCCGACGAGTCCATTCGATTCTTCTATGTCGACCGCTCATGGACCGATCGCCTGGTCGACGGAGCCGTCGCGGTGGGCAAAATCGGCACCCGTGAGCAGGCCCATCACCAGGGACACGCCCCGGCAGTCAACCAGCAGGTCGACCTCAGCGAACGCATCGTGCGCATCATCCAGCGAGGCTTGCAATCCTTCACCGACGCCAAGGCCAACAA
The DNA here is from genome assembly GCA_036495195.1 of Candidatus Dormiibacterota bacterium. Taxonomy (GTDB): domain Bacteria; phylum Chloroflexota; class Dormibacteria; order Dormibacterales; family Dormibacteraceae; genus Palsa-872. The sequence continues at coordinate 8,435 of DASXNH010000177.1, read as the reverse complement.
CGACCAGAACACCACTCCCGCCGACACAATCACCGGCTTTCTGCTGCGTTCCTCTGCTGTCAGCGGCTGGCCGCACATGGACGTCCGCGCCTACAAGACCGATATCCAGGAGCCCTTCGATCCGGCCGATCCCAAGGTTCAGCCGCAGCAGCTCACCACGCTGCGCCTCGAACTCCTTTCACCGGGCGTAATGATTGCACTCTTCCAGGACGTGCCGCAGCTTGTGATTCTGGAGGAACCGCACAACGGCGTGATGTTCGGTCTGCACGTAACCAACGGCACCGACATGATCTACCTGCGCGATGCCACGGGCCACCAGGTGCCCATTTCCGGCAGCGGGCCGCCCTATACCGAGATCACGCTCCCTTTCCGCTCCACCAACAGCCGCGTGGTGCACGTGACGGAGCTGCGCCGCCGCATCAATCAGGCCATCGCGCAGCACCCCACCGCGCTCGACGTCACCGGATCCGCCAGCTTCGCCACCGCGGTGCTCGACCCGCCATGGCGCCAGCGCTTCGAGGGCACCGTCGACAATGCCGGCACCCAGCTCACCTCGGGCGGATTCGTCGCCAACCAGTTCATCGCCCAGCGTGTCGCCGACAACACGACCTTCGACCAGGTCAGAAATCTGGTGACCACCTATGGCAGTTAACACCAAGCTGTCGTTCACCGACCAGGCCGCCGCCTTCTCCGCCGCAGCCGCGTACCGGATCAATCCCCAGGTCATCAACACCTGGAACCCCTACCTGATCCGCACGCCGCGCGTGCTCGTCCCCATCTCCCTCGATGCCCTCGTCGTCCGTCCCAGCCAGGCCCAGCAAACGTGGGCCGACTGTGCCCTCAAGGCCGCTCCGCAGCAGACCACGCCCGTCTCGCGCTACGACATCCTGCCCACCCCGTTCGCCGAACTCAAAACGCCGCGCACCGCGGGTGTGTACCTGCACTGGGCGCTTCCTGACGCGCTGACCAATGGCGTTGCCGACGGTGCCACGGCGACATTTCCCGCCGCCCCCGATCGCTGGCTCATTCTGCGCATGTACCCCTCCGCCAACGCCACCGACACCACGGTTGACACCGTCGGCCTTCGCGCCGTCAAAGGCTGGATCTTGCGCGCCGGCGACCAGAACCCCGTTCCCATCGATCTCGACTCCTTCGTCGAAGGCTCTCCCTCGCAGGACGCCGTCAACAACCCCCTCACCGTGCTCGGCACCGGCGACGTCGCCTGGGCTGCCTACTATGACAACTGCGTCAACCGCCTTGCCTTTTACGACTCGCTCAGCGACATCCAAGAGGGCCCGGTCAGTTATCTCGTCTGCGGCTGGTATTCGAATCCCGGCCAGGATCCGCTCGGCGACCAGAGCGTTCACTCGCTCACCGACTTTAACAACAAAATGCAGCAGTACCAGTGGCAGCTCGCCCAGGGCGAACTCAACGAGTCCATCGAGCACGCCCGCCGCTATGTTGTCGCCGCTCGCGGCCTCGGCCTTCAATCAAATCTCTACTCCGCCAGCCTTGCCTACAACGACGCTCTCACGTCCGCCGCGCCCGCTGTCGCCTACGCTGTCTCGGATGCCCCCTCGTCCATGCCCCAGTTTGACGACCAGGGCGACGCCCTCGGCCCCTACACCACCGACGGCTCCTGGTGGCCCAACGCCACCCTCATGCACGGCTGCGTCGTCGCCCTTGGCTGGCCCGGCGTCGGCTGGCAGGGCAATGAAAACGGCTTGCTCTCCGGCGAATCCGGCGGCCCGCCAGCCGCCTCGGCCATCAACGTCGTCGTGGGCAACACGCTCACTGAAGCGCTGGCCGGGCTCGTCGCCCAGCACAACAATCTCCCTGACGAGGCCCGCATACTCGAAGGCTTCCTGCTCAGTTCGCTCGCCGATCTTGAACAGCCTGATGGCCGCGCCCGCCTCGACGCGCTTCTCCAGGCCACCGCTTTCAGTTCGATGGATGGCGGCTTCACGACCGAGACCATCAACATCCCCGCCATGCCCGACACGCCTCCGCCGCTGCCCAATCCCGTGCAACCCGGCCCTGGCGTCTTCGCCCGGCAGGTCGCCGCCACCAATGCCCTCGACACCCGCTTCCAGAGCGGCATCTTCAACCGCAACACGGTCACGCTGGGCGGACAGGCCGCCGCGAAGTTCTCCGAATCAATCGAAACAATCCGCGAAACGACATTCCTGGAAGGCGGTCTTACCTCCGTCGTCAATGCTGTCGCTCCTGCTCCCGCGCAACAGCAGATTCCCGCCCACACCGAAGAAGTGCGCCGCGCGCTGCCGCGCCTCTTCTACCCCAGCGAGCCGGTCTTTTTGCTCGAAGGCACCAGCCGCACCTTCAAGTACGGCGCCGACACCCGCCTTTCGCAGGACAACACCCTGGTCTGCCGCCTCTCCGGCTTCTACGCCGACGCCATCAGCTCGCAGATGCCGGCATCGAGCGATCCCACCATCCTCATCTTCCGCCCCACCTCGACCGCCGACCCCATCCTCGAGCGCAGCATCTCCAACGGCAGCGTTCCGCCCGAGTGCGAAGACCTGCTACGCGAAGTGGTGATCCTCGACCCGTCAGCCGCAGTCAATCTCGCGCAGGCCGCGCTCTATCCGGTAGCGCCTTTCCGGGCGACCGCGACGGTCGCGGCCGCAGCAGCACCGGCGGCAACGCCAGCCGCAACCACGACACCGCCAGCCGCAGCACCCAAAGCCACCGCTCCCTCCGCCGCTCAGATCAATGCCGTCGCCAAAAACTTCGTCGTCGAGCAGACCGCCTGGTGGGCCACCCGCGATCCGCGCTTCGACCACGGCCCTCTGGTTGCCAAAAGCGGCATCTCCGGCACTCTGCCTTCACCCATCGCTGTCACTCCACCGGTCCAGCCCTGGAACCCCATTCATCTTGACTGGGAGATCGAGTACATCCCCTCCACCAACGGCATCGCCGACTGGTCCCTGGGCGAGATCGACTATGCCACCGACCCCAAGCTCGCCCCGCCCGCGCCGGATCCCACGCAGCAAACCGGCCCCAACGGCCAGCCCCAACCTCAACCCCCCGGCAGCCTGATCCTCTCCGGCCGCGCCCACCTCACCGGCGGCGCTGCCGCGACCGCCGCGGCCAGCCTCCGCACCGCCATGGCCCAGGCGCAGGCCGCGGGCGGCGCTGGCAACCTGGCGCCCAACACCAACCCCGCCTTCCACTCCATCTACGCCCAAGTCGCGCTCAGCTTCTACGCGAAGATGGCAACCACCATCAACGTGCAAATCACGGGGACGAACACTGGCAACATTCCCCCCGTCGACCGCTCTGCTCTCCAGGACATCCTCGACACCCTCGATTCCATGGACGTGCTCGCCGGCGCCGCCGACAACTTCACGCGCCAGATGCGCGGCGGCTACGCCCCCGATGGCCAATCGAAACCTGCCGACAACACAATCCCCACGCCCTTCGTGCCGCTGCGCGCCGGCTTTATCCGCATCCTGCGCCTGCGCCTCGTCGACGGCTACGGTCAGTTCCTCGATCTCGCCGGCTCCAGCGATACCGCGATCATCAACTCCACCCAGCTCATTGAGGCTGAATCTCTTCAGACCCCGACCCGTCCCGAACTCCTTGCCTTGCCGCCGCGTTACACGTCGCCGGCACGCCTCTGGTTCCGCTACTTGACCGCCGACGGCTCCGGAACTGAAGCCGACGCCACCACTTCACCCGTTTGCGGCTTCCTCATGCCCAACCACCTCGACGGCGATCTCGAATTTTTCGACGCCACCGGCGCCAATCTCGGCTTCGTCCGCCCCGATCCTCAGTCCGGCATCATCTGGGAAGACGCGCCCGGCGTGCCTTCCACAGTGGGCCAGTCGCCCGCCCGCACTGTCCCCAACCAGTTCGCCGCCGGCATCGCCCAGGGCCTGCTGCAGTGGGGCCTCGCTGACGCCACCAACACCGGCCTTCCTGAAGACGCGCTCTCTGCCATTCTGCGCATCATCGACTCCACTCTCTGGGCCGTCGATCCCTTCGGCAGCTCCACCGACGAGCATCTTTCACTTCTCGTCGGCCATCCCGTCGTCATCCTCCGCGCCAGTGTCAAGCTCGAGGTGCAGGAGCCCATCGACACCTCGGTCATCAACACCAAGCCCGTCTCGCTCCGCCTCGGCGCCGTCCCCCAGTGGCAGGACGGCCTGCTCGGCTACTTCGTCAATGACGACTACACCCGCGTCTACTGCGCCGACGCCGCCATCGCCGGTTTTGCCCGCGAAGTGGGTCCGGGCCGCGGCTTCCTGCAGCAGGCCAATCTCGTGCCCGACTACTACCAGAACTTCTCCAACGACATCGGCGACAATGTCACCGAGGGCAACAGCCCGGTCAACCATCCCTACGTCGACTCAACCGGACTCATGTCCATCCAGCCCAACCAGGAAGTCTCGCTCACTCTGCTGGTCGAGCCGCAATGCGTCGTTCACGCCACCACCGGCCTGCTTCCGCGCAAAGAGATCGGCATGCGCCGCGAGTGGATCGCGACTGCGCTTGCCGCCCTCTCTCCAACATTCCGCTTCGGACCGGTGCTCGTCGATCCCAAGACCATCCGAATGCCGGTGCCCAACGAGATTCACGGCACCTGGAGCTGGGACCATCGCGCCGACATTACCACCTGGGCCGAAGACCCCATCACCAACGCCACGCAGGATGCACACCTGCGTCCCGACCCCGCTGGCGGCACCGAGGGCTGGATGCGCATGATGCCGCCCCCGCCGGCCGGGAATTCCAAATCGTAAGGACACAGAGCAGGGGGCAGGGAACAGAGATCAGGAGGCAAGGAGAACATGCATGGCCGATGACCCAATCAAGAAGATAGACCCAACCGACATCGGTGAGAGCGGGCCAACCTTCCTCCTCGACCACTCCGACCCCACTGGCACGCCGCGCCCCGACGTGTGGCGCCAGGCTGTCGCCGACTTCTATCAGCTCGACACCGACGCCAGCATCCTCTGGTCGCAGATCGGCCCCCAGCCGCTGATCGTCAACGGCGACCAGATCTTCATGGGCATCGGCCCCGACTCCGGCGAAGTCACCGACATCGTCATCGATCCGTCCGGCGCCTCCGACCAGGTCATCTACATCACCACCGACGACGGCGGCATCTGGAAAACCCCCGACGGCGCCATGACCTGGCGGCCGCTCACCGACCAGATGTTCTCCATCTCCATGGGCGCCATCGCCATGGACCCCTCCAATTCGCAGATCCTCTATGGCGGCAGCGGCAACCTCTTCGATGGCGGCGCCGCTTTCACCAAGGGCGCCGGCATCTACCGCTCAGGTGACGGCGGCCTCACCTGGAGCATCGTTGACGGCGGCTTCTTCGGCACCATCTTCGCCAACGTCGGCATCAACCGCATCGTCTGTCCCGCCCCCGACTGCCTGCTCGTCGCCACCAACCAGGGCCTCTATCGCTCGGTTGACGGTGGCCGCAACTTCGGCGCCAACACTCCCAACTTCGACGACCGCCAGTCCGTCGTTCCCGGCAGGATCTGCTGTCTGGCCCTCGACACCGCCACTCCGGCAAGCACCGTCTACTGCGGCGTCGCCGGCAACTCCGTCGACTCCAGCGGAAACCCGCTTCCCAACCTCGGCCTGCTCAAATCTATCAACGCCGGCATCACCTTCCCTACCAACCTGTTCACTGACCCCAGTTCGCCCCAGCTCCCCTACGGCTCCTTCGTCATTGGGCAATCCACCGCCGACGGCGCCACCGCCAACAATCAGGTCATCTACGTCAGCGTCCAGACCACCCTCGCCAACGGCACGCCCGGCTACATCGGGCTCTTCCGTTCCAACAACGGAGGCGCGACCTGGACGCCCCTCAACAACCTCACTTCCGTTGCCTCAAAGAACCTGGTCAACGATGCCAACAACGCCGGCTTCACCCAGACCAACTACGACCTCACCCTGGGGGTCGATCCTCTCAACTCCAAGCGCGTCTGTGCCGGTTTCCAGCAGGTATGGCTCTCCGTAGATGCCGGCGTCACCTTCCAGCCCGCCGCCATCACGGCCTCCAAGGTCCACTGGGACAACCACGCCCTCGTCTTCAGTCCCGCCACCCATCGTCCGGCGCCGCCTGCCAATCCCCCCATTCCTCCTACCGTCATGTACACCGGAACCGACGGCGGCATCGCCACCACTCCCGACGGCGGAGCTACCTGGAACCCGATCAACAGTCTCATCGCCACCAATCTGTTTCGCGGCATTGATATCGGCAAGGGCGGCACCGACTCGGGCAAGGGCATTCCCAATGCCTACACCTACGGTGGCTGCCAGGACACCGGTACCAGCGGCCATCGCCCCACCGACGTCCCCGGCGACTGGCACGCGGGCATCAACGGCGACGGCTGGCTCGTCGCCGTCGATCCCGCCGATCCCACCATCGTCTACGGGTTCGACGACCAGTTCTTCATCAAGAGCACCGATGCAGGCACCACCTGGCAGGCCACCTATAACAACCCGCTCACCATCGGCAAAACGGGACTAACCAACCCCCAGCCCAGCTTCGCGCGCGCCATCGCGCTTGAAATGACCGGCGCTAATCCCGCCGCACGCACCGTCTACGTGAGCGAAGGCAGCGTCCTCTACAAGAGCCCCGACTCCGGCGTTAACTTCACCGCCACGCCGCTCGCTCCGGCGCAGTTCATCACCTGTATCGTGACCACTTCCACCTCCGGTCAGCTCATCTGGGCCGGATCGTTCGATGGCGCAATCCATTGCTCGCTCGACGGCGGCGCCACCTGGGATGCGGCCCCGCTCAACACCACGCCCGGCGGAGCCGGCGTCGCCATCGGGCCGGTGAACCACATCGCCATCGACCCCACCAACACGCAGCGTGTCGCGGTGGTCTACGGCGGTGTCTCCGGGATCCACGCCAAGTACCGCACCCGCCATGTTTTTCTTTCTACCGACGGCGGAGCTACCTGGTTCGACGTCAGCGGCACCGACGGCAACGGTCCCGCCGGCAACGTCCCTGACCTGCCCCTCCGCTCCGTGGTCTTCGACACCAGCGCCACGCCCGCCGCCATCGTGGTCGCCGGGGACGCCGGCGTGCTTCGCTCGACCGACGCCACCATCACCGGCAGCGGCTCGAGCGCTACCGTTACTGCCACCTGGAAGATCTACGGCCCCGGCCTTCCCATGGTCTGCTGCAACTCTCTGGCCATCGACAACTCCGTCTCGCCGCCCGTTCTGCGCGTTGGCACCTACGGGCGCAGCTGCTACGAAGTCACGCGCCCCACCGGCCCCAGCTTCGCCTCCGACAACAACCTCGCCTTCGGGGTCGTCGCCACCGGCCAGTCGGTCACCTTGCCCTTCTACGTCTATAACTGCGGCAACGCCTCGCTCGACATCACCGCGACAAGCGTGACCGGCCCCGGCCCCTTCACGTTCGGGACCACGCCCACCATACCCGTTTCGATCGCTCCCGGCGCAACCCAGGCTTTTCAGATCACATGGGCGCCCACCACCACCGGCGACGATTTTGTTTTGCTGGAACTCACCACCAACGACCCCACCCAGGCCACGCGGATGATCCCGGCCAGTGGCATCGGCGTTAATACCGGCCTTGTTCAGCGCCTCGCCACCAACCCCATCGCCACGGTTGGCTTCGGAACCGTTACCACCGGGACCAACCGCACGATCCCCGTGCAGCTATTCAACGTCGGCACCGCCGCTCTCAACGTCGCCTCGATCACCCTCACCAACGGCAGCCCCGATTTCTCGCTGAACCCCGCGCCGACGTTTCCGATCGCTCTCGCGCCTGGCGCCGAGTCCGATATCACCATCCAGTTCGCTCCATCCGGCACGGGCGCCCTCAGCGCTGATTTCACCATCGCCACCGACGACCCCCACTCGCCGCTCAAACTGACCGCCTCCGGAACAGGCCGCCAGGCCGCCTCAGGTTTCTGGACCCAGTTCCTCACCCAACTAGGACTCGGCCATCCGTAACCGGAAGCAGGATTGTCGCCTTCGGCTCGCCAAAAATGCGGAAGTACCCCTGTCTCGCGCCTGCCTTCATTGCTGACTTGGTTCTGATACTTGGTAGGCGTACGGAGATCCCCGCCCTTTACCAAGTGGGCAGGTTACGCGAGCGGTCTTTGGTTGGAGTTCGGCGTAAGTCCCTGGTCGCCGCTGGCTGCAGCTGTTCGTGCAGCCGTTCGAAACAGCATTTGCGCGGCAAGCGCAGATTGTCGCTGGCTTCTTCCGGCCGCAGGATCGAGAAGTCCTGATTGTCCGCGATGACTTTCGCGAGAGGGCTGCCCGGCGGCGCGTGCACGGCGGCAACCTGCTTTTCGAGAGTCGGCCAGCGGCGGCCAACGTCCCCTTCAGTCGATTGTCTTTGCACCATAGAGCCTCCGGCGCTCGGACAGAGACACCGCGGTAAGCCAACGAAGGATGACGACACC
>DASXNH010000176.1:0-55995 GCA_036495195.1 Candidatus Dormiibacterota bacterium | reverse complement strand
GATGTCGGGGCCGGGGCATCGCCCGCTCAAGCTCACGACGCGGGCGCCCGACCTAATTTTCGAACCTAACAGGTCGCCATCGGAGCGATCATGCGACGGCGGCGCAGAACCTTTTGGCTCCCAGCGCCGTCTTATAGGAGTGGTGAGCAATGCGTCGGTCGGAGACCGAGCGCCGGGCCGCGAGGCGGCGTTCGATTCGCTGGTCGGTCCCCTGATCGCTCCGGCGTTCAAGCTCGCCTACGTCCTTCTGCGTGACCCATATGAGGCCGAGGACGCGGTCCAGGAGGCGACGTTGAAGGCATGGCGGAAACTCGACCGCCTGCGGGACGACTCCGCCGCCCGGACCTGGTTCCTCGCGATCGTGGCCAATCAATGCCGGAGCATGCGCCGAACCCGCTGGTGGTCGGTCCTGCGGCAGGAGACGTTCGCCGCTGCCGAATCGGAAGTCGGCGCGCCGGATGATGCCCGGCTCGATCTGAACCGCGAGCTTTCGCGACTCCCCACCACGGACCGCGCGGCGCTATTCCTTTTCTTCTACCTCGACCTCCCGCTGGCCGAGGTCGCACGGGTGTTGATGATTTCGCCGCAGGCCGCCAAGTCGCGCGTGCACCGCGCGATCACGAGACTGCGCCTGGGCATGGTCGAGGTGCCGAGATGAGCGATCCCACACGCAGCCGGCTCAACGCGGCGTTTGAGGAGGAGCTGGCGGCCGCACCGGTGCCCGCCGGCCTCCGCGCGATCGCTGTCCGCGACGCGATTACGGTGCCCCGCGGGCGATCGGACCAGCCCCGGCTGCTCGCCTTGGTCGCAACGCTGCTCGCGATCGCGATCGTTGCGACGCTTGTCGTCGGCTCGCACGCGCTGCGCTCGAATCCGATTCCGTCGCGGCCGGTCGGCTCGACGATCCCGCCTGCCGCCCGCGCGGGCGCCGGGGTTGCGTACGACCAAGCGCACGGTCTGATGGTCATCTTCGGCGGGGAAACAGGGCCGAGTCCCGCGCTCAACGAAACATGGACATGGGATGGAAAGACATGGGTCCGCGAGAATCCGGCCGCCAGTCCGTCGGCGCGTCGGGATGTGGCGATGGCTTACGACGAGGCACACCACGACGTCGTGCTCTTCGGCGGCGATATCAACGCCACGCGTGGCCTCGCTGCGGTCAACGACACGTGGACCTGGAACGGGTCCACCTGGCAGCAAATGCATCCCGAGCACGCACCTTCGACCGGTGGCGGCGAGATGGCGTTCGATCCCATAACGCGCACGGTGCTGCTGTTTCGACTCACCCAGAGCAACGGGTCTGAGACCTGGTCGTGGAACGGATCGGACTGGAAACTTGTGTATTCCGGTGGCGGGCCGTCGGACACAAGCGGGACGATGGCGTCCGACGGGCAGCAGCTGCTCGTCTTCGGCGGCACTGGCAGCCCAGTAGGCGGCCGCTATCTGACCCAGACATGGGCTTGGGACGGCTCGAGATGGAGCCTGCTCAATCCGAAGGTCAACCTGCCGCTTCTCGGCCATGCATCGGGGGCATACGACCCCGCGCGCGGACGACTGGTCGCATTGACCGGCGACACATGGACATGGGACGGCGCCAACTGGTCACGGCAGCATCCGGCGCTGCAGCCGCTGTCGATTGGATACATGGTTTATATGGCCTCTCTGCATGAGGTCGTTTCGTGGGGCGAAACCTCAAGCAGCACCGACAATGAAATGTTCGGGTGGGATGGCGCCAACTGGAAACTCATCGAGCCCGGAACCACGATTCCGGCCACGACCGACGGTAAGGGCGGCATCTACTCCAGAATGAGCCCAGACCAGGCGGCCGCTACGGTGCGCGCGACCGTCACGAACACGCATCCACTGTTGCTGCCGACAGTCTTCCCCTCTGGCGGACCGTATGACGTTTACGTCTCCGCCACAGCTGATGCATTCAACCTGGACTACGAGAGCGACATACGCGACAAACGGATCACGTCAGGAATTGTGGTCGCCAATCCACCTCCAGGCGGGCCGAACTCCAGCGCGACATACGTCAAATTCCGCCATGCGATCCCGCTGAAGGGAGCGACGGCGGCAGCGCCGGCTCTCTATGTGGTGTCCGACCCAGGCAATCCGCTGAGCGACCGCTGGATCATGTGGACGGAGCCGGGTACATCGAGCTTCCAATTCATGGCCGGCCCGGGCGTGCCGTACTTCTTGAGCGCCGAGGGGTTGACTGACCAGGAGTTCTGGCAGCTCGCAAACTCTCTGCAGTGAGGATCGCCGACCTCAACTGGATGCAGCTCGAGGAATACCTGCGGCGGGGCGATCGCATCGTCCTACCCGGCCGGGCTCGACCGAGCAGCACGCGTACCTCTCGTTCGCGACCGGCGCGATCCTCGCCGAGCGCATCGCGGTTGAGGCCGCCGAACCGCTCCGCCTGCCGGTCCTGCCAGTGCCGGCATTCAGCGCCGCCTGCAAATCCATGGTCAGCGAACGCCGTCGGTCGTCTGTTGGCGATACATGAGGCGCTACAAAGCGCTCGGGAGATCGACCAGCTGGCGGCCAAAACCTCACGCTCCTGAATATCAGCGACGGTCAGAACACGTGGCAGGGGCGGAAGGATTCGAACCCTCGGCCCTCGGTTTTGGAGACCGATGCTCTGACCAGGCTGAGCTACGCCCCTAGGCCGAGGGCAAATTTTACCCCACGGCCCACTTACGATCGATCTCAATGGCTGATCTGCCGGTTCTGGTCGTGGGTGACGTGCACGGCGACCTCGAGCGGCTCTTTGAGGCGCTGAAGCCCTACCACCCGGCGGAATGGCACACGATCTTTCTCGGCGACCTCGTCGACTACGGCATGTTCGGCGTCGGCGCTCTTCGCTTCGCGCGCGATCGTTTGAACACCACGGTGCTCCTCGGCAATCACGAGGTCGCCATGCTGTGGGCGCTGCGCGACCCCACGCGCATCGGCTGGTGGATGGGCCTTGGCGGACAGCGCCATGACCTCGACGAGCTGGCACGAGACGCGCCCCTCCAGGAATGGATGCGGGAACGGCCCGCCCTGCTCCGCCTTGACGATGGAACCATGGCTCAGCATTGCGGCAACGACGGATATGCAGCCCTCATCGAGGTCGATGATCCTCAGCCGGTCGACGGAATAAATGCTCGGGTTCACGACCTTCTCGCTCATGAAGATGAGTCGACACTTTGGGATTTGCTCAGCGGCACGAACATCTTTGAGACACAGGTGATGCGACTCGAACGCTGGCTCGAGACAACGAACAGCCGGCGTGTTGTTTTCGGCCACAAACCCCACGGAGCGTCGGCTCCCCGGCAGTATCACCAGGGTCGCGCCATCAACTTCGATGGGGCCTTCAGCCGAGGTCATCGAAAATACCGTCGAGCTTCCCCCATCGGAGCCACCATCGCTCCCCTGGACCGGTAATCTGTAGGCGCATGCCTGAGGTCCTGACGCAGACCCCGCCGGCGAGAGTAGAAAGCACCGGCCAGGCCATGATCAGTTCGGCGCAGATCGCTCGCCGAGTGCACGTGATGGGTCGCGAGATCTCCAGGGTCTACGCCGAAATCGAGACTCCGTTGGTCCTGGTCGTGATCCTCAAGGGCGCCACAGTCTTTGCGGCGGACCTTCTACGAAGCCTCAGCATTCCGGCCGAGCTCGAGTTTGTTCGCGCCGCGAGCTACGCATCAGGCACCACTCGAGGCGAGCTCCGCCTTGCGCACATGATCGACGGGCCTCTTGTTGATCGCCACGTGCTGTTGGTCGAGGACATCGTCGACTCCGGTCACACCGTCGAAGCCATCACACGCCGCGTTCGCAGGATGAAACCCAGCTCTCTGCGACTGGCGGCTCTCCTCGATCGGCCCGCGCGCCGCGCGGTCAAGGTGAAGATCGATTTCAAGGGCTTCGTAATCCCAGACCGCTTCGTCATCGGTTACGGCCTGGACTACGCGGGCCTGTACCGAGAGCTCCCAGGGATTTATTCACTGGGCTGAGGAGTAAGGCTCCCTTCCCGGCTCGTCCCTCCTCAGGGGGAAGGGGTGAGGATGGGGCGGTTGCCGCATCCTTTCGAAACGCGGTCAGGTCCGGCGCGAGCCGGACCGATCAGCTAAGCGACGGCCGCCGGCCGGCAAACCTTGCACGGCCGGAAACCCGCAGCTCGTGCGCTCCTCGCATCATGCAGCCACACGACGTTCTTCTCCAAAGCGCGCCGAGCGTGGTGGCACGTCGGGTAGCAGAAGATCTTCGTCGTCTTGACGCCCTGGTACCGCACACCCCCTCGCGCCAGCTCCTGGAGCCGGTCGACGCGAACCCCTTCCATGGTCAAGATCGCCTTCTTCGCCTCGGGCCCTCCGCCCCCGTAGTTACCGATATGGCCGTCGGTGCGCACCACGCGGTGGCAGGGGATGAAGTACGGAATCGGGTTGTTGGCCAATGCGGTGCCCACCGCCCTGACCGCAGCCGGCCTGCGGATCTCCTTCGCGACCCATCCGTATGGCCTCACCTCGCCGCGCGGAATCTCATATGTCTTGCGCAGCACCGCCTGCTCGAACTCGGTGAGGCCACGCAGGTCGAAGCGCATCGTCCGCTTGCCACTCAGCTCGGCATCGATCTTGGCTGCGAGATCGGCCGGCGCTGGCGCGGGCCGCAACGGACGGCCGACCTCCCGCTTGAACAGATCCTCGAACTCGCGGGCTGACGCGCAGCGTGCGGCCGCGGAAACTCCAAGGCGGTTCCAGGCGACGTAGACCTCGCCCAGCACCGTTTCGAAAGCCGCGTACAGGTCCGCCATCCCGACCTCTGCAAGAACTCGCTCGGCGAATCCATCGGGCGCCTTCATCGAGGCCAGTCGCTTCAGGTCAGTCAACAACTCGGTCATGGTCCTCTCCCCTGAGTAATTTCAATCCGCGGTGCACGTTGGACTTGACCGTCCCGACCGGCTGTTCCAAGGCCTCTGCGACCTCTTCGTATGACATCTCGTGCACGTACTTCAGGACCACCGCCTCGCGATAGCGCAACGGGAGTCCGGCGAGCCGGCAGGCCAGATCGTCCATCTCCGCGCGCTGCAGCGTCAGCGACTCCGGTCCCATAGCATCATCCGGCTCAGCGCCGTTCAGCTCGGCTGTACGAGGCCTGGCGCCGCGGACCCGATTCCGCACCACGTTCACAGCGATTCGATGCAGCCACGGGCTCTGTTTGAGGTCGCGGATTCTGTCCGGCGGATATGTCGTGAGGGCTCGATACGCACGCAGAAAGGTGTCCTGCGCCACCTCCTCGGCGTCGTGCCGGTTGCCAGTCAGCGCAAAGCCGACCGCGTAGACCCGGTGCTGGTGCTCACGCACCATCCGCTCAAACATCCGCTCGACGCCTTCCATCACTCTCCCAAACACTTAAAGGTGCTCTGTCGTTGCAACGTGGTTATCCCACTTCCCCTCGCCGGCCGCGGTACTCTCGCGCCTGGCGGCGCGAGGGAACCACTGGAACAGGTAGGTCGCCCCCCGAACCATGATGCGTCGAGAGGTGTAATACATGCGATCCGATGGAGGGCCGCCCAACGGACGATGCAGAGCTGTTCGCGCGCGCTCAGCGCGGCGTTACGGCCGCCTATGAGGAGATCGTGCAGCGATACCAGCAGATGGCTTTTCGAGCCGCATACCTGATCACCGGCTCCGAGGCTGACGCAGAGGACGCCACGCAAGAAGCGTTCGTGAAGGCGTTCAGGGCGCTGGCGAGCTTCCGCCCGGGCGCCGAGCCACGGCCCTGGCTTCTCCGAATCGTAGCCAACGAGGCGCGCAACCGGGTGCGCTCGAGCGGACGCCGCCAGCGGGTCGAGCTCCGCCTGGCCGGCAGCTTCCGCCCGGGGGGTGCGGCCCCATCCCCCGAGGCGGCAGCCGTCGCTGCCGAGGACACGAAGCATCTGCTGAAGCTCGTCAACGAGCTCAGCGAGGAGGACCGCCTCGTGATTGCCAGCCGCTACTTCCTGGAGCTGAGCGGCGAAGAGACAGCGGCCACCCTGGGAATCCCTGAAGGCACTGTGAAGTCCCGCCTGTCTCGTGCCCTGAGCCGACTGCGATCGCGCGTCGCGGAGTTCCCGAATGCCTGAGCTGGTCGAGCTGGAGCAGCAGCTGAGCCGTTTGGGCCCTGAGCTCGAGTGGCCGGCCACACCCAACCTAGCGCCTGCCATCAGCCTGCGAATCGGCACGCCCCGCCGCCCCTGGTTCGAAAGCCGCTGGGCGCTGGTGGCGGCGGCCGCTTTGCTGGTGGTGGCCATTCTCGCCGCCTATCCCCCCAGCCGCGATGCAATCGCCGGCTGGCTCAACTTGCACACGCGCTTCCAAACCGTGCCCCACCTCGCGACTCCCAGCCCCCTGCCCTCCGGTCCTCTTGGCCAGCGCCTGGGCCTTGGGCAGCCTACCTCGCTGCCAGCGGCCCAAAGCGCAGTCACATGGCCCCTGTTGGTGCCGGCCTCGCTGGGTCAGCCGGACGCGGTCTACGTCCAGCCGCCACCAGACCAACCCCCGGGAGGCGAGGTGACGCTGGTCTACGCCGGGCGACAGGCGCTCCCCGCCGCCGGCGAGACCGGCGTCGGCGTCCTCATCACCGAGGCTCGCGGTGCTGTCAACAGCAATTTCTTCGGCAAGACGGTTGGGCCGGGAACCACGATCGAGGCCGTGATCGTGGCCGGGCACTCCGGCTACTGGATCGCCGGCGCCCCTCATGTATTCATGTTCCTGGACAGCTCGGGCAGTGTCCGGTACGAGACCCTGAGGCTTGCCACCAACACCCTGCTGATAGATGAGGCAGGGACGCTGGTCCGCATCGAAGGCAACCTGACCAAGGCCCAGTCGCTGGAGATCGCCGCGTCGCTCGCCTGAACGGAACCCGGGGTGCGCGGCCGGTGTATCGAGGGCGAGGTGAGACAAATGCGAGCTCTTCTTTTTATCCTCGCGGCGGCGTTGGCGGTGGCCGGCTGTGGCCGCGCCCCGGTCGGACCGGTGGCTCCCGGCGGCGACTATAAGTTGTACACGGCGAGCTCGACGCAGAACGCGCCGCTCGTCAACGTGATCGACACGCGCTCCCACGCGGTTGAGCGAAGCCTGCCGTTAGGAACCTTCTCGCCTGACTGGACTCATCTGTACTCGGTACGGGGCACCGCGCTCATCGACCTCGATCCGCATACTGGCATTGCCCGACACACATTGCAGCTGGGCGGTCCATTCCAGCTTCCGCCGGCAACCCTCAGCGGTTTGCCTGGAGGCCTTTCCCCGAACGGCCGGTGGTTGGTGCTGGAAGCCTTCGACTCTCCGGTCAACTTGCCGGGGACCGCCACCCATTTCGTGCTGATCGACACGTCGTACGCGAGTGTGGCGAAGCGAATCGACGTGGCCGGCTACTTCATGTTCGATGCCGTCAGCAGCGATGGCCAGCGTATCTACATGATCCAGTCGCTGTCGAACGGCACCTACCACGTGCGTGTCTTAAACGTCGACCACGGACTGCTGGACCCAAGCATCATCGTCGACAAGACGGATGGCAACTCCGCGATGTCCGGGTTGAATCTCTCGAGCGTTGCCTCTCGTGACGGCCATTGGCATTACAGCCTGTATCTCCGCAAAGACAAGGGCGCGTTCATCCACGCGCTCAGCCTCGACGGAAACCTCGCGTTCTGCCTCGACCTGCCTGGCCCGGGTTATGCGTCGAGCGAGTCAGGCTTCCACTGGTCGCTGGCGCTGAGCGCTGACGGCTCACGCCTTTACGCCGCCAACGGCGTCCTCGGTGTGGTCGCCGAGTTCGACACAAGCAACGGAGGCCCGGACCTCATGCGCACGGCCCACATCGCGACTCCGGCTCAGTCCGCCGGCCTCATTCAAAGCGTGGAGGCCAAGGGATTCGGGTCCAATGGGGTGGTCCTGAGCCCGGATGGGCGAACCCTCGTGACGATCGGCACGACCGGCGTCACGTGGATCGATGTCGCCACCCTCAGCGCCACCGGCCGGCAGCTCAGCGACTGGACGGTCTGGACCATCGCATTGGGCCCGAACGGCGACAACCTCTACGCGGTCAGCGACGGAGGGATGATCGCCGAGGTCTCGATGACTGGCCCGCACGCGGCGTCGACGTTCGAGGGCGGCCCCGGCCAGCCAATGGCGGTGATCAGGGTGGAGGCGGCTCGGGCTCCCTGACGGCGAGTAGTTCGTAGCCGCGGCACTTCAGGACCGGCAAGCGTGGGTACCGTGGAAAAGACGGATCGGTCTTGGACCGCTCGCACTTCCAGAAGGTGCTGCGCGCCGCGATCACCGTTCGCGAGTGCTTGCAGGATCCGCAAAGACCGGGGTCCACGCTGCGCCCTACATCAGCGCCAGGGCGTTGAGCAACCTCTGGAAGGAGCTGGTGACGCCATAGCTCTTGCCGAGCTCCTCCACCCGCGCCGCGTCGGCGGGATACCGATCACGCCGGCCTCGCGGCACCTCGATCTCGAGGTCGGTGACCGGCTGCACAATCCGGCTGGCCTTTCTCAGGTACTCCGCGTCGGACTCGCGGAAAATGCCGGCCTCGAGCATCGCGCTGACCGAGCCGTAACGCCGCACGAGGTCGGCGGCTTTCTTGGCGCCGACGCCGGCGACCCCAGGCAGGCCATCGGAGGGATCGCCGCGCAGGGTCGCGAAATCCGCGTAGCGTCGGCCGGGAATCGAGTACCGCCGCGTCACCTCGGCCTCGTCGACCTCCGCCAGGCCCGTCTTCTCCGGATACAGGACGATCACCTCCCGGTCCCGAATGAGGCTGAACAGGTCTCTGTCGCCGCTGTAGATCTCAACTGGAGTCTCCACCCGCGCGACCAGGGCGGCGATGACGTCCTCCGCCTCATAGCCGGGAGCCCCCAGCGCGTCGATGCCGACTGCTTCCAGGCACTCCATGACCACAGGCATCTGCGGCTCGAGCAATGGAGGCACCGGCTCTGCCGTCCGATGCTCCTTGTAGCTCGGAAGCAGCTCGACGCGCCAATCGGGGCGCCAATCCTCGTCAGTGGCGAGAGCCAGCCGTTTCGGCCGCCGATCCGTGATGAGGCGAGCGAGAGTTTCCAGCGTGCCCCGGATCGCGTTCGTCAGAGTGCCGTCAGGCGCCCGCGTCGTCTGCGGCACGCCGTAGAAGGCTCTGAAGATCAGGCTCGACCCATCGACCAGCAACCACTCAGGCAAGGTGGCCTGATCCTAGCCGCTTAGGATGGCGGTGCTTTGAGGACCTTGGCGGCGCTTGCCGCGGTGGCGGTTGTGAGCTGTACGGGTTCGGCTCAGTCGCACGCATCGCCGTCCCCGGTCGCATCCGTCAGCCCCATCGCTGCGAATCCGGCGGAATCCAAGGCGGCAGACTTCCGGATCCGCCTGGACCTGCTGCTCGGTGAGCACGTGATGATCATCGCCAAGCAGTCTTCGGCCCCTGCCAGGCAGGCCGAGTACACGGGCTACCTGCGTCTGCTCACGGCCAACAGCAGCGACCTCACAGAGTTGGTGCGCTCAGCGTTGGGAGACAGCGTCGCGACGCGGTTCGAGCAGCTCTGGAACGCCCAAAACGATGACCTCGTGAATTACACGATCGGTCTGGTCACTCACAACAAGGCGAAGGCCGACGCGGCCATTTCGCTCCTCTCAGACACATTCGTTCCGCAGTTCTCGCAGTTCTTGAACGATGTGACACAGATTCCCTCGGAGCTCATCGTCCCGCTTGTGACCCAGCACATGCTCGAGACGAAATCGATGCTGGACGACCAGCTCGCAGGAAACTATCCAGGCCTTTACGCCGACATACGCACGTCGTACGCGCACGCCACCCAGGTCGGCGACGCCATCGCGCCGAGAATCACCGGAACCTTTCCCGACAAGTTTCCAGGTAACGCGACCAGTTCGGCCGTGGATCTGCGAGCGTCCCTGAACATCAGGCTGCAAGAGCATTCATACCTGGCGACGATGCGAACCAGCGCCGACGCCGGCCACCGTGCGGCGGAGCAGGCGGCTGCCGCGGGCGCGCTGGTTGCGAATACCAACGCGCTCGATGCGCAGATCACCGACCTGTTCGGTGCGACACCGGCTCTTCGTTTCGACCAACTTTGGTCCGCGGCCAACGCGGCTATGGTCGGCTACGCATTGGCGTCCATCAGCACATCGAAGCAGCGCGCCTTGAGCCAGCTGACCGATGCCTCCGTCACGCAGCTCGGAGCCTGGCTGACTGACACCACGGACCTCCCGGCCGATGCATCGCGACCGGTGCTCGAGGCTCAGCTAGAGGCGGTCGTCACCGTCATCGACGATCAACGCACGAGGTCATGGTCGAAGCTCGCCGCTGATGACCGTTGGGCCGCGGCGTCGGCCGAGGTGGTCGCGGATCTCATCACCGCCGCCGCGATCGCCAAGCTGCGTCCGAAGTTCGGCTAATCCAGCGCTGAGGCGATGATCTCCAGGCCTGTCGCGGCCTCCTCGTGGTCGAGGATCAGCGGCGGGCTGATGCGCACCGCGCGGGCGCCCGCCGTCAGCAGCAGCAGCCCGCGCTCGAACGCTTTCTGGACGAGCTGGTTGGCTTGCTCCGCGGTCTTCAGCTCGACGGCGACCATCAGGCCGAGGCCGCGAACGTCGGTGACCTGGTCGTGCGTCTGCGCGATCTCGCGCAGGCCGTCCTGGAGTTGAGCGCCGACCTTCGAGGCGTTTACCATCAGCCCCTCCTCGAGGAGGTCGAGGGTGGCCAGGCCGGCAGAGCATGCAACGGGATTGCCGCCGAAGGTGCTGCCGTGCGACCCGGGGGGCCAGCTCATCTGCTCGGCGCGCGCGATGAACGCGCCCAGCGGCAATCCTGATGCGATGCCCTTGGCAAGACAGACGATGTCCGGCTCGACGCCCCAATGCTCGACGGCAAGGAGCTGCCCGGTTCGCCCCATGCCCGACTGGACCTCGTCGGCGACCAGGAGAATTCCGTGCTTGAGGGTCAGCTCTCTCAGGCGTGGAAGGAAATCGTCAGGCGGCACCAGGTATCCGCCCTCGCCCTGGATCGGCTCCACGAAGACGGCGGCGACACTCTCGGGAGGAGCGACTGTGCTGAAGAGCTCCTCGATACGCGCCAGCGAATCGTCGGTGGTCACGCCTCGCGAAGCTGATGGGTATGGGGCGTGAAAGACCGACGAGAGAAGCGGTGCGAAGCGGCGGCGCTGGCTGGCCTTGGACGCTGTGAGCGACAGCGCGCCGAAGGTGCGGCCATGGAACCCTCCGATGAACGCCACGTAGCTCGGCCTGCCCGTGGCATAGCGCGCGAGCTTCATGGCGCCCTCGATCGCCTCTGCCCCTGAGTTGGTGAAGAAGACCTTGGCCGGCGTGCCCGGCAGGATCTTGGCTTCGAGCCGCTCGGCCAGCTCGATCTCAGAGCGATAGTAGAAATCGGTGCCTGACATATGGAGGAATCGCCTTGCCTGCTCTTCGATGGCGGCGACGACTCGAGGGTGCGAGAAACCTGTGGTGTTGACCGCGATGCCCGCCGTGAAGTCGAGGAAGGTGTTGCCGTCGACATCCGTCGCCCAACACCCCTCGCCTCGCTCCATCACAAAGGGGTAGGCGCGCGTGAAGCTGGGAGACATCGCCCTGGCGTCGCGAGCGATCAGCTCGGCGGCCTTCGGGCCCGGCAAGGAGGTCTTCATCTCGGGCCGGCGGGCGGTCTTCACAACGTTTCTCTCCAAACCGTCGAGTTCATCGGTGCGAACGTATCAGACCGCGTCCACGATGCCGGCTTTCGTGCTCCAATGGGTCCTTGACAAGGGGGACGAAAACCACCTTCAGCATCCGGCCCGCGACCCGTGATGACCTGAAGGCGGTGGTGGGTATCTACAACTGGGCGGTGAACCAGACGTTCGCCACGATTGACTCCGAACCCCTGGGCACGGAGGAGTCGGCCGCCTGGTGGGAGGCGCATGGAAAACGGTCCAAGCTGATAGTGTCCACCGACCACAGCGGGGTGATTGGATGGGCGCGTCTGTTCCCGTGGAACCAGCGCGGCTTCGAAATCGTGGAGGATCTCGTGTACGTGGATCCTGTCCACCAGGGGGAAGGCATCGGTAAGGCTTTGCTGGCAGAGTTGATCAAGGAAGCACGGGGGCTCGGCTACCGCACGATCGTGGCCACGATCGCCACCGACAACAAGGCGGGCCTGAAGCTGCACTCGAAGCTCGGATTCGAGATCGTCGGCACCATCCGCGACGCCGCGCACAAGTTCGACAGATGGATGGACATCACCCTGGTCCAGCTTTCGCTTGAAGAACGAGGCTGATCGGATATGCCACTGGCGGAGATCGACCGACAATGGATCAACTACGAGGATACCGGCGGCAACATCGGGCCGATCGTTTTCGCGCACGGATTGCTCATGGACCGGGAAATGTTCGCGCCTCAGATCGCGGCCGCCAGGGCTGGAAGCAGGTTCGTCACGTGGGATGCGCGCTGCCACGGCGACACCGAGAACACGGATGACCCGTTCAGCTACTGGGACCTCGCTGACGATCTGAAAGGCCTGCTTGACCAGCTCGGGATCGAGCGAGCGGTCATCGGCGGCATGTGCCAGGGGGGCTTCATCGCCCTGCGCTTTGCGCTCAAGTATCCCGAGCGCGTTTCTGCATTGATCCTCATCGGAACGCAGGCCGGGATCCAAGATCCGGAGAAGGTGGCCATTTATCAGGCCATGCTCGACGGCGGCCAGGCCGACGGCCTCAACGATCAGCTGGCACGCAGGATCGCCGCGATCATCTTCGGCAACGAGTGGCGAGACAGCGCCGAGTGGATCGTGAAATGGAAGCAAAAGCCGAGATCACTTCTTGGCCAGGCGTTTCAGACGCTGGTGACGCGTGACGACATTCACCATCGGCTGGGCGAGATCAAGGCACCGGCACTCGTGATCCATGGCACGGCCGACGCGGCGATCGACATCGAAAAGGCCCAACGAATGTGCTCCGAGCTGGCCCGTTGCGAACAGTTCGTCGCCATCGAAGGGGCCGGCCATGCGGCCAATCTCACGCACCCGAAGTTGGTGAACCTGGCCATCCAGCAGTTTCTGGCCGGATTGGAGCTGTCCGTACCACAACGCGCTGAACAGCGGGCAAATGGCTTGCCGCCTGATGTCGAACGACGGTCACGCGAGAGGCGGAATCAAACCGACGGCGGCGGCCAGGTTGTCGCGCCCGTCGATCGGCGCATGGCCAAACGGCGCGCGGGGTAGCGCTCTAAGGCGAGACCGGCATTCCCATCGGGGTGCCCGTGGCGTAGGCGGCGGGGTAAACGATCTTCATGTCGCCGATCGCCTGCCATTGCCCGACGACCGCTGCCGATCGCGTGTTCTGACCCTCGTCCAGCGCCCCCGCCGCGCCGAACTTGACGCCGCCGCCGTTGATGCTGTCGCCAACTGGCACGTCGACGTTCAGGGCGGCGGTGCGAATCGCGTCGGCGGTTGCGGACGCTGACAGCAGGTGGAGCACATTGTTGAAGAAAGTCCAGCCGCCGACGAAGCCCGCCACCGCGGGAATCGTCATGCTCGCTCCGCCGTTGGCCGCCGAATAGGTCGATCGCGCTTGGGCAAGCAGGGCTTGACCCGCAGGTGACAGCGCCGCCGGGCTGATCGTCTCGTCCGGCTTGTCGGCGGCGTACACGCCGACAGACCCGAGCCCAAGGCGCTGGCTGAAGGCGAGCATGCAGAAGGCGGAGCTCGTGCCGATCGCGGCCTTGAGCTTCACATTCGCTCTGAGGAGCGCTTGCCAGATCGCGACCCCATCATCCAGATAGCTGACATCCCAGAGCACGTCAGCTCGATCCGACGCGATGCGGCCGGCGATGATCTGGGGGTCGTAGAGGTGCGCGTCGTATTCGATGACGTCGACGATGTTCATGCCTAGCTGATGCGCCAGCGACTCCTCGCCGCCGCCGACTGATCTGCCGTAGATGTCGCTCACCCGCACGATCACCACACGCGGTGTGGCCGGCAGGCGCGGGACGATAACGTCATGCGTGAAGGTGACTGCCATCCGGCCGAGAGAGCTGCCGGTCGCAACGGTCCTGAAGACGTATCGGCGCTGGGCGGTGATCGGGTCGGCCACGGCTCCTGTTTCCCAGTACACGGTCGTCAACGCCTCAGCCCTGGCGGAAGCCGCTGCCGACAGCGTGCTGCCGTACGTCCCGAGAATCGCCGGCACGTGGTAATCGCGTACGAGCTCGTCAACCGCTGCAATCGCCGCCTGTGGAGTGGTCGCGTCCACAACCTGCAGGCGAACCTGAACCTTCAGCGCACCCGTCGACTGGGCCAGCTGGAGAGCCGCCTCGACGCCTGCGAGCTCCTCCTTGCCTCCCGGTGCTTGAGGCCCACTCAGCGGATAAATCGCGCCCAACACGAGATCGTGGCTTTGACTCGATTGGGGCTGCTGCGCGCATGCCGCGGCGATCAGCAGGAAAACGACGACGAGGGCGGATCGACGACGCATCGAAGTCAGGATATCCCGCGGCTTCGCCGGCCGGCATCCCCGGCCGGACTCCGCTACGCGGAGACCGCTGCCCCTACCTCACCGTCACGCGCCTCGGCAAGCTGGCGCTCCAGCGTGGTCGCGGGCGCGTACCCGTAGTTGACGTGCAGGGACTTTCCCTCCCCGGACATGACCACCGTCGTCGGGAGGGTGTAGACGTGGAAGCGATCCGACAGCTCGCGCTCGGCGATCGCGTCCACCTTGTCGATTCGGACGCCGGCCAGCTTCGCGAGCGCCGGCTCCTGGTGGGTGCGGCACACGGAGCAGTTCTCGCCTGTGAAATAAAGGATGTACGGCTCGACCTCGCCAAGGGCTTCGGTGGCGGTCAATCCGACCGCGCGAGCGCGCGCGTGGCGCGACCGCCAGAGCTCCAGGCCGGCGGCAGCAAGCACCACAGCACCCGCCGCCGCCAGGGCCCAGAGTTGCGTACCCACTATCTGGTCGCTTTGATCAATCCAGCGCGACCGAGCTGGTAGTAAATCTGGCATCCGAGGCAATAGCCAAAAGCCAGGTTGACGAAAGCCAGGACCGCAACGAGGAGAGAGAGTGCCAATCCCGCGACCGGAAGTGGGACCAGAAACAACGACGCAATGGCAAGCACGACTCCGCCCATACCCTGGGCGAAGTTGTGTGGCTCCGGTCGGTCCTGGACCAATCGAGGCTTCACGATTCCGCGCGGCTTCAGAACCTTGAAGTAGAGCTGCTTGAACAGCGCGAATTGCGGTGCAAACGTGCCAACCAGCAGCACGAGGCTGAGCAACGGGATCAATACCAGCAGCGGCCGGAAGAAGGCACTGCCGATGAACGCGACGAGCACCGTCGTCACGATCCCGGTCTGGTTGACCTTGAGGGCCGAATGATCGACCACCCCGAGAGCTGGAGTTGCCATGCCTACTTCTCGATCGGGGCCTTGATCGAGCTCCCCCACTCGGTCCATGACCCATCGTAGTTGCGAACGTCGGGGTAACCGAGAAGTTCCTTCAGGACGAACCAGGTGTGTGCGGAACGCTCGCCGATGCGGCAGTAGGCGATTACCTCTTTGTTGGCGGTGATGCCCTTGCCGCCGTAGATCTCCTTCAGCTCTTCGGTGCTCTTGAAGGTGCCATCCTCGGTGTTGACAGCAGTGCCCCAGGGGATGCTGACGGCAGTCGGGATGTGGCCGCCGCGCTGAGCGCCTTCCTGCGGAAGGTTCTCGGGGGCGAGCAGCTCACCGGAGTACTCCTTGGGCGAGCGCACGTCGACGAGACCGGCCTTGCCGAGCTTGGAGGCGACGTGGTCGCGATACGCGCGAATGTCTTCTTTCGGAGATCCGTGGAACTTGTAGTCCGTGGCGGGGTAGGCGGGGGATTCGGTGCTGTACTCGCGGCCTTCCTTCTCCCACTTGACTCGCCCGCCGTCGATGAGGTGGACCTTGTCGTGTCCGTAGTACTTCAGCGCCCAGTACGCGTAGGCCGCGAACCAGTTGTTGTTGTCGCCGTAGAGAACGATCGTCGTGTCAGACGTGATCCCGCTCTTTCCGAGCAGGTTCGCGAGGGCTTCTTTGGTGGCGACGTCGCGGTTGAGCTGGTCCTGCAGATCCTTCCGCCAGTTCCATCCGACCGCGCCTTCGATGTGCCCCTTCTCGTAAACGGACGGGTCGACGTCGACCTCGACCACGCGGAGGCCCTTGTCCTTTGCGTGCTCGGAGATCCATTCCGTGGAAACCAATGCCTTGGTTGTCGTCGATGAGCTCAATTCCAAACCTCCCAGAAATACAAATGACCGATTGAATGTGGATTTCGTACGAAACGGTCGAAAGGGCGCGTCTTTGGAGACGCGAGCCTACGGCCGGGCCTAGCTACAGAAGCAGGCTGGGATTTGCACCAAGCGCTGGGCAGGCCACACGAGGTCCCGCATACACACGACATTTTATGACAACCGCTGATGGACGGCGGCGATTCCCCGATGATTGAAGCTCTAATGCGAATTGATCTCATTAAGTATCAGGCGCTGGGCAACGACTACCTGGTGCTTGACGTGCCTGGCGACCTCGACCGGCTGATCCCTCTGCTGCCCCTGTTGTGCGACCGCAATCGCGGCCTCGGCTCCGACGGCCTGCTCGCTTTCGACCCCGGGAAGATGAGCGTCAGGATCTTCAACCCGGACGGCTCCGAGGCCCAGAAGAGCGGCAATGGCCTCCGCATCACGGCCGCCCATGCCGTCCTCGAGCACGGCGCCGGCGACCGGTTCGAGCTGGCGACCGTCGACCGAGCCAACGAGGTCCGGATCCTGGCGAAGAACGGCGCCGAGATTGTCAGCGAGCTCGACATCGGACGCCCATCTTTCCGTGCCGCCGACCTCCCCGCCCGGTTCGACGGGGAGCCTGACAGGGTCACCCTGGAGACTTCAGCCGGCCGCGTCGAAGCCATGCTCGTCTCAGTCGGCAACCCACATTGCGTGGTCTTCGGTGAGCCGGTCACCAAGGATCGCTGCGTCGAGCTTGGGCCGCTCATCGAAAACCACGAGGCCTTTCCAGAGAGGACGAACGTGCAGCTGTTCGAGGTCATTGATCGCGCGCGCGTGCGTGTGGAGATTTGGGAACGAGGGGCGGGCTACACTCTCGCATCGGGCACCAGCGCCAGCGCCGTGGCTGCTGCCTGCATGCGGGCGGGATTGGTCGACGACAGGATCACGATTCAGATGCCCGGCGGCGACCTGGACGTTCAGCGCGCCGGGACCGGGAACCTCATCCAGTCTGGCCCCGCTCGCCGCGTCTACAGAGCCAGCATCGACCTGTCCGACTTTACATAGAGGCGCGGGGAGAGCTCGACAGCCGTTTCACGGCGTCCGGTAGATCGGCCAGTCCTTTGACGACGGCGCTGGCGAGACTCGGGTCGTCGGATTCACCCTGACGGTTGACCCAGATGCGGTGGATGCCGAGCTCGCTGGCCGGGCGGATGTCGTGGTAATAGCTCTGCGCGACGTGGATCCAGGCATCGGCTGACGCACCGAATGTCGACTTGAACAGGAGAAAGTGGGCAGGGCTCGGCTTGTACGCCGCGACGTCTTCAGCCGTCACCACCGCGTCGAAAGAGACAGGTATGCGGCGCTGCGTGAGCGCAATGATGTCGCGATCACAGTTGGTCAGAAGTGCGAAACGCCAGCCTTCACGCCGCAGCTCGCTCAGGGTCGGGCCGACGTCGCTGAAGGCCGGCCAGTAGGGGATGGTCGAGACCAGGGCCGTCGCATCGTCGGGCTTGAGCTCGAGCCCGAGCCTTTGGGCGACGCGCCGGACGCCCTCCGTCAACACGGCTCGATAGCGGCGGAACGAGCCCTCGGTCTCCACCTCGGCTTCGACGGTGATGTATGAGTTCAGGAAATCCTCTCCGCGCCCGGGGAAGAGGAGCTCGCCCGTGGTCCTTATCCCGTGGCGCCAGTCGATCAGCGTGCCGAAGCAATCAAATGTCAGCCAGCGGTCTGCCACGCGGGCCTCCATGCCGGAGAATTGCGCCGATGGAACGTGCTGACGTCGCTGGCTGGATCAAGGCTTACATGCACGCGTGGGAGACGTACTCGCCGGAAGCGATCGGCGACCTGTTCAGCGAGGATGCGACCTATTCGTTCCATCCCTACGACGAGCCGGTGACCGGCCGGCAAGCCATCGTCGAGGCATGGCTCAAGGACCCCGACGCACCCGGAACTTTCACCGCGAATTACGCACCCGTCGCCCTCGATGGCAACGTGGCGGTGGTGAACGGGAGGAGCACCTATTTCAAGGACTCCTCCCGCACCGAGATGACCAAGGAATGGGACAACCTCTTTGTCATCGAGTTCGACAAAGATGGCCGCTGCCGCTCCTTTCGCGAGTGGTATGTGGCGCCTCGAGGCCAGACCGACTAGTGACCGGCAGGACGGTAGGACAGAGTCTTCTTGCTCGCCTGGTCAATCTCCTCGATGCTGAGCAGCACGCTGGTCTTGATGCCGACAGTGCCGGTGGCCGCCACTCCCATCGCGAGCGCGGCAGCGGTGACGTTGTCAGGCGCCTCGATGATTACGTAGACGTCGGTTTCGCCGAACGCGTAGTACATAGCCTCGATACGGCCGCCCAGGCCCTTTAACGCCGCCGCAACGGCGTCTCGCCGCCCGGTGCCACCTTCCTTGAGGACACCTTTGATCCCCTCGGTCGTGTACGAACCTTCGATCAAATACTTCGCCATCGCTCAGCCCTCCTGAACAAACGCTTCCGCCACCTGCTTTCCCTCACCCCGCCTTCGGCAAATACTCCTGGATCGCGTGCGCCAGGTGCTGCATCGTCATCGACTGCAGCCAAACGCGGCCCGGACCTGTGAGGGCGGCGAGAAAGATGCCGTCGCCGCCGAAGAACGCGTTCTTGATGCCCGGCACCGTGGTGATGTTGAACTGGACGGATTCCTGGTACATGCCCACGTGGCCCGGGTGAACACGCAGCGTGTTTCCAGGCTGAAGGTCGTACGTCACCACCTCCCCGTGCAGCTCTACCCAGGCCTGTCCTTGCCCCTGCAGGCGCTGCATGCGAAAGCCGGTGCCACCGAAGACGCCGGCGCCGAGCCGCTGCTGGAAACCAATCGAGAACTGGACGCCAGGCGTAGCGCACATGAAGCCATGTCGGTGCACGAGATAGCCGTGACCTGGCGCGATCTCCATCGGCAGGATCTGACCCGGCAGCTTGGCGGCGAATGCCAGCAAGCCCGGGCCACCGCCTGCTGTGTACTCGGTCATGAACAGTGTGCCGCCGGCGACGACCCGGCCGAGCGCGCCCATGAAGCCGCCCTGCTGGCCGCCTGCCGACGTCGACGTCTGCATCTGGATCGCCATCGACATCCAGGAGAGCTGACCCGACTCGGCGAATACTCTGTCGCCAGGCTGCATGCTGAGCTCCAGCACTGGCATCACCGTGCCGATGATCTTGGTTTCCATTTTCTAGCCCCCACTCAATATGTCGATGACGCTGCTGCTGCCTGACTTGTGAGGCAGGTATTCCTGGATGGCGTGCGCAAGGTGCTGCATCGTCATTGACTGCAGCCACACTCGGCCGGGACCCGCAAGCGACGCGAGAAAGATGCCGTCACCGCCGAAGAACGCGTTCTTGATGCCGGGCACCGTGGTGATGCTGAGCTGCACCGACTCCTGGTACATCCCCACGTGGCCCGGGTGCACGCGCAGAGTGTTGCCGGGTTGGAGGTCGTAAGGCACGACCTCACCGCTCAGCTCGACCCACGCCTTACCCTGGCCCGTCAGGCGCTGCATGCGAAAGCCGGTGCCGCCGAGCAAGCCGGTGCCCAGCCGCTGCTGAAAGCCCATCGAGAACTGCACTCCGGGCGTTGCGCACATGAATCCGTGGCGATGCACCAGATATCCGGCGCCGGGCGCAATGTCAATGGCCAGAATCTGGCCAGGCAGCTTGGCTGCGAAAGTCAGGATGCCCGGCCCCCCGGCTGCCGAGTATTCGGTCATGAACAGAGTGCCGCCGGCGACGACGCGCCCGAGAGCGCCCATGAAACCGCCCTGCTGGCCACCTGCCGACGTCGACGTCATCATCTGGATCGCCATCGACATCCACGCCAGCTGACCAGACTCGGCGAAGACTTTGTCGCCGGGCTGCATGCTCAGCTCGAGCACAGGCAGCACGGTGCCGATGATCTTTGGCTCCAACGGTCCCCCTCTAAAAGACGGAAGCGGTCGCCCCGGCGATCACTGTATCAGGAGGCTGGGCCGGTTCCCTCGTGGTGAACGTGCTCGAGCGTGTGCCTTCGGGCAACCTTGGTGCCAGGATTGCGCGAGCAGGCGTCGCAAACGCCGACCACCAGGACTTCCGTGCGCACCGGCCGGAAGCGATGCGACTCCTCGAGGTGGCTCTCGAGCGAGTTGACAAGCTCTTCCTGGATGTGCAGCACACCGCCGCAAACCTGGCAGACGGCGTGGTGGTGGTCGCCGCTGGCCAGCTCATAGTGCGTAGGCCCCTCGCCCAGGTGGACTGCGTAGACCGATCCCGATGCGGTGAGCGCTTCGAGCGCGCGGTAGACGGTGCTGCGCGGAAATCCAGGCTTGGTCTTGTGCAGCTCATCCGCGATCTGCTCGGCGGTGCAGTGGCCGCCGAGCCGCACGACGGCCTTGTAAACCATGGTCCGCTGAGCGGTGCGCCGCATTCCTGGGGCGAGCATCAGGAAACCGGGACCACGTGGAGCTTGAGGTCGGCCTTGGACAGGACGCGGCAACCCGCGGCTTCCACCACCACATCGTCCTCGATTCGGATGCCGCCCCACCCCGGGAGGTAGATTCCCGGCTCAATCGTGAACACCATTCCCGGCTCGAGCACCATGGTCGACCCGGGGTCGAGGCTCGGGTCCTCGTGCACCTCGAGTCCCAGACCGTGGCCGACACGATGAAAGAAGTACTCGCCGAATCCCGCGGCCTCGATGACCTCGCGAGCCGCGGCATCCACCTGTCCGGTGGTCGCTCCTGGACGGATGGCTTCGATCGCGGCGTCGTGGGCTTGCAGGACCACCGCATAGATCTCGCGCTGGCGCGCGCTCGGGGAGCCGACCACCGCCATTCGGGTCAGATCGGCGGGATAGCCTTCGAACGCCGCGCCAAAGTCGAATAGGACGAGATCCCCGGCCTCCAGCTCGCGACCGCCTGGATGGTGGTGTGGCATTGCGGAGTTAGGTCCGGACTGGACAGATGGCTCAAATGACGGGGCGGCATCACGCGCGCCGATCGCAGCACCAATGCTCACCGCCAACGCGAGTTCGGATTGCCCGGCGCGTAACCCCGCGATCAGCTCTTTGGCCACCGAGTCGGTGATCGCGCAGGCTCGCGCCAGCTTTTCCAGCTCGGCCTGGCTCTTGGTGCGGCGAAGACGGCGGAGCTCGGGCGCCACGTCGATCAGCTCACGCGCACCGACTACACCGCTGAGCGATTCGGCCGCCCGCACCGTGAGGTGCTCCTTCTCGACGCCCAACCGAGCACTTTCTCCGAGCGCCTCAAGCACCAGCGCATACGGGTCCTCACCGTCACGCCAGGCCAGCACCGGTACCTGCAGCGAGTTCGTGGCTGCCCGGTCTCGTTCGATCGCCGGCACGACCAGGGTCGCGCTGTCGGCCTGGACAGCCAGGGCCATCAACCGTTCGTGAGGGTTGGCGCGGAACCCGGTCAGATACGCGATCGAAACCGGACTGGTGACGTAAGCCGCCTCGAGACCCTGGTGCGCCATCCACCGACGAAGGTCGGCCAGCGGGGCGATCGCTGTCGTGCTACTCAATGCCGACGATTCGGACACGGTATGAGCCGTTGGGGGTCTTGACCTCGACCTCATCACCGACGCGGTGGCCGAGCAGGGCCTTGCCCATCGCCGATTCGTAGCTGACGGTACCCGCTTTCGGGTTGGCCTCCGCCGGGCCGACAATGCGATACGCCTCGTCGTCCGCGCCGTCCTCGCTGAAACGGACTGTGCTGCCCATGCTGACGACGCCTGACGG
This sequence comes from Candidatus Dormiibacterota bacterium, assembly GCA_036495195.1. GTDB lineage: Bacteria > Chloroflexota > Dormibacteria > Dormibacterales > Dormibacteraceae > Palsa-872. Next base: position 33,960 of record DASXNH010000176.1, on the reverse strand, counting down.
CTTCGTCGCCTGGATCAGCACGTGGTTCTTGATGATGGCCTCGAGCTCCTTGATCCTCGCTTCCATGAAGCCCTGGTCGTTCTTCGCCGCGTGATACTCAAAGTTCTCGGAGAGGTCGCCGAACTCGCGCGCAGCCTTGATCTTGGCCACGACGGCCGGGCGCCGGACCGTGACCAGCTCGTCGAGCTCCCTGCGCACGCTCTCCAGGCCCTCCGGAGTGATGTGAACGTCGTTTGTCATCAGTTCGAGTCTAAGCGTCTGGTCCAGGGTGGAAGGCCGATAAGACGTAGCGGTCCGCGTCGCGGCCGTATAAAGTCGCCGCATGAGAAGGCTGCTGCTGACGCTGGTCATGGTCCTGATGGGAGCAGCCATGGTGGCCGGCTCGGCGCGGGCGCTTTTCGGCAATGCGCTCCTGCCCCTCGACCTCGAGATAGGGACCAACTCCTCGGCGGCGGCGGCCGTGCTGGGCATCGGCCTGATGGCGGCGGCAGTCCACCCGGCGAACAACATCGCCTGGGTGCGTGCGGGCATCCTTTACGGGTTGATCACCGTCTTTTACGAGCTCGGCGCGCACTACATCATCGGCTCGAGGTTTTACTTTGGACCGGTGATCTTTGGCATCGCCAGCAGCCTTCTGCTGATCGCCCTCTACCCGCAGCGAAAAAAGCTGGTACCCCCGATCTCCGACCCACCCACCGCCTACCGGCTACCACACAAGGCGGAGGGGACGCCCGGGATGACGCCGGCCGCTGCCGTGCCAGTCTCCCCGGCCAAGGTCGACGAGCCCGTCTAGGCCCCTTAGCCTTTCGGGACCAGCGACTGGACTTCCGCCATCATCCTTCGCTGCAACAGGGTCGATCCCAGGTAGACCGCCCCGCCCAGGATCGCCCCGCCCAGGACCGCGAGGCCCGCGTGGACCAAAGGTTGGGAGATCGGCGCCAGCGCCACCGCGTCGTCGCCCACGATTGCCGCCAGCGCCAAAGCCACGGGCGTCAACAGGGGGACAAGCTGGACCCGCCTCATGATCGCGGGCACCGGTGGCTCAACTCGTCCGACCATGCGCTGTCCCATCACGCCGACCGAGCGCACGTGCCGCAGGTTGGGTGTGACAGTCAGCACAACGCTGACCTGGTTGCCTGGCACCTGCTTCAGGCGAGCGGGAGGGACCAGGTATTGCTCGTCGCCGCCGCGGGTCTGGATCATGAGCATGCCGAGGCCCCTCGACGTGCTCACTGACGCCGCTCCTTTGAGCTGACCCTGAACCAGCCTTGGCTCGGCCTTCCGATCTTTCATCGCGAGGCGAAAGCCGGGGCCGACGAAGCTGGCCAGCAGCGCGATGGGCAGCAGCCAGGCGATGGACGCCGCAACGGCGTCTGGCCAGCCATATATCGGAGGCAGGAAGATCAGCAGCGCGGCGATGACTATCAGACAGCCGACGCCGACCCCGATCCCGATATACCCCAACCGCTGCACGAACTCGGGGGCATAGCCCTGCAGCATGCCCCCGGCCTCGACAAACCTCTCGCGCTGGCGCTTCGTCGCTCCGGTCGCGGGCGCCGATCCACCTTTCGCCTGTGGCTTTGGCTGAATTTTTCTGACCTGCTGGCGGACCTGAACGCGTCGCTTCCCCACGACCGAACTTTACCCTCTAGCCCCTGTCTCCCTCACGAATAGGGCGCTTGCGTTCTAAGGCGTGAGGAGCGAGGGCACGACAGCGGGGATCAGCACGCGCTTCACGCTCGGGACTCCGCGGTTGGAGAACGTGCCCGAAAACAGATATGCCGGCTCGTAATAGCTGTGGTCGCCTCCCCACACGAGCGTGTAGACCACTTCTGCTTTGGTGATGCGAACCACGGGGATCGAACCGCCGCTGGGGGCTGACGAGGCACCCAGCGCTCGAATCGCCTGGTCGGGGGAGATGATGGGGTAGGTCGCGGGGTCGAGCGTCAATGGCATGGGTCCCCTCTCGAACGATCCAGGCGTTCCTGGCGCAAAGTCCACCTCGGTCCCATAACGAACGCCCGAGCTGTCGACGAGGTTTACCTGGCCAAGGCCCGGTACGCCAAAGGAGCGGAGGAAGCTGACGCGGACGGTCGTGCCACCAATGGTCTGTACGTTCGTTTGATACGGCCATGTTGGGAGCAGGTGGTGCGCCTTCAAATAGGCGGTCGCGACCGCGACGTTGTCGCTGTTCGATGCGGCTGTCGATTTCAGGTCGCTCACACTGAAGTAGGGCTCGCGCGGCGGCTGAGCGACGCTGGACAGCACGACCAAGGTGAAATCGCGGCCCGCGTATACGCCAATCCCGCCCTGCGCCACGTCGGCGGAAGGTGTGGCGCCCAGTTTCGCGGCGAATGAGTCGGCCTCGGCTCGTGTCGGTTCGCTGTACCTGTAAACCGGCAGAGCCGTGGCGCTGACGTCCAGGGTGCCTGCCCAGACCAGGGTGGCTGCTCCGCCATAGCTGAGCTCGGCGCCGACCTGGGGGTTGGTCCCGACAGGTGGCGCCTGGGTCAGTGCCGGCCGGGGCAGAAGCCCGAAGGAAGCGGACTGGTTGGCGGGCGCTGCGTTATCGCTACCGCGGAGAGTAGCGGTACCTGCGGCTCCGCCCGGGTGGAGGCCTCTCAGCGTATAGATGCCTGCGCCCAACAGCACGACGAGGGCAACCGCCACAGCCGCCGAGGGCACTCCCGGCGATACGCGAATGCCCCCGACGAGGCGGGCGAGCCCATCACGGATGCGCACCCAGATCGGACGCCGCGACTGCATGCGCAGCCACAGCTCATTCTCGAAGCCCGGGCGAGGGCGGGTCGTCTTGAACGCATCGTCGAGCTGGCGCTGCAGCGCCTGCAGGTCGAGGTCTTCGTCCTCGCTCACTCCCCCTCCTTCCGGACCGACTCGCGCAACGCCTGCAGGCCGCGGTGATACAGCATCTTGGCAGCGTCCTCGGTGCAGCTCATCAGGATGCCGACCTCCTCGAAGCTGAGGCCTGAGTGCCGGAGCGCGATCGACTCTCTCTGGCGCTCGGGCAGGCGCGCCACGTGCACCAGGAGCGCCCTGTACTGGAGCCGCTCCTCGGCCATGCTGCCAGGGTCCGCTTCGGCCATCGGCTGGTGTTCGATGGTGCGCCTCAACCGCTCCCGCCTGCCATGCGCCCGGAAATGGTCCGTCGTGGCATTTCGCGCGATGCGAAAAAGCCATGCCGCCGGGCTGGTGTTGCGCGCTTCGAAGCGTGCGTATGCCTGGTATGCGTTCATGAACACCTGCGCGGTGATGTCCTCGGCATCGGCCGCGGTCGGAACCTGGGCGCGAACATAGGCATAGATGCGACCGAGGTAGTCGCGGTAAAGATCTTCAAATGGGGGCCGATCGGCAGGCACGGCCGGTTCATGGTATTGGCAAGCTCTCCTGTTGGGACCCAACGCCTCCCGAACGGCGGGTGTAACGCGACTCACTTCCTGACAGCCCTGGCCGCCTGGGCGCGCTTCGCCGGCGGAGCCTCCCCCCAAGGAGTCGGGAGGGGTTGGTCTGGCTTAGATGCGGGACCTGAACGCGGCTCCGATTTCCACGGGGCGGTTGGTGAAGATGGAGTCGGGCTTGCACAGCCGGCACCACGCAACGGCCGTCTCGTCATCCACCGGCCAGACGCCGACCGCGCCGCCGGCCGTGTGGATCTCCTTGACCAGCTCCGGATCCATGGCCCCCCAGTGAGGCGAGTAAACGTCAGCGCCTCCCTCGCGCATCATCCGCGCCGGGTCGATCGGGCGCGCCCCTTCGAGCAGGCCGAGCTGAAGCTTGGGCTCCATGCCACGAAGGAGCTTGATCGACGGGTGATAGAAGGACACGACAGCGCATTCCTGCACCGCGCCGAGCTGGCGCAGCATCGCCACGAGCTTTTCCTCGAGCCCTGGGTACTGGATGGGAATCTGCTTGATCTCGATCACCAGGCCGACTTTGCCCAGCGCGAGCTCGATCACCTCCTGGAGCAGTGGCAGATGCTCGCCCTGGCCGGCATCCAGGCGGCGCAGCTCGGCGGCAGTGTGGTCGCGAACCAGCCCCTTGCCGTTGGTGGTCCGCTCCAGCGTGTGGTCGTGGATGACGATCAAGCGGCTGTCCGATGAGAGATGCACATCGCACTCGATGAGGTCGCACCCCGCGGCTATGGCCGAACGGAAGGATCGAAGCGTGTTCTCCGGGTGCTGGGCGGGGTTGCCACGATGCCCGCCGATCAATGGGCGGCCGTCATCGTGTGCGGCTTCGTAGCGATCACGGATAGATTGAGTCAAGGCGCCGGACAGTCTAACTGCGCCGGGCGGGCTTACTGGTGACCCATGTCGGTCATCGAGCTCCCTTATCTATAGTGCTAGGAGATGCCCAGCAACCTACCGACCACGATCGGGGGGCTTCGCGCCGGCGGCCACGTACGCGAAACCGTCAAGCAGGAGATGCGGCGCAACCTGCTCGTGCGACTTAGGTCGGGCGAGCCGCTGCTACCTGGCATCGTCGGCTACGACGACACGGTGCTGCCGCAGCTCGCGAATGCCGTGATCTCTGGACACGACGTGATCATGCTCGGCGAGCGCGGGCAGGCCAAGAGTCGCATCATGCGCTCGCTCGTCACGCTGCTCGACCCGCAGGTCCCGGCGATCGCGGGCTGCGAAATCAACGACCATCCATTCGCGCCGATCTGCCGTCGATGCCTTGACCTCGTTGCGAAGAATGGCGACAAGGTGGAGGTCACGTGGATCGATCGCGACACCCGCTATGGAGAGAAGCTCGCGACCCCTGACATCTCTATCGCCGACCTGATCGGCGAGGTGGACCCGATCAAAGTGGCCGAAGGGCGCTATCTCGCAGACGAGCTGACAATCCATTACGGCCTGCTGCCACGCACCAACAGAGGCATCTTCGGAATCAACGAGTTGCCCGATCTCGCGGAGCGCATCCAGGTTGGACTGCTCAACATCATGGAAGAGAAGGACGTGCAGATCCGCGGCTACCGTGTGCGCCTTCCGCTGGATCTATTCGTCATTGCAAGCGCAAACCCCGAGGACTACACGTCGCGCGGGCGCATCATCACGCCGTTGAAGGATCGCTTTGGATCGCAGGTGCGCACGCACTATCCACTGACGACCGGTGAAGAGATGCAGATCATGGAAGCGGAGAGAAATCCCATCCCCGAGGATTTCGAGCTGATCTTTCCAACCTTCATGAAGGAGATCGTGGCCGAGCTCACGCACCTTGCGCGACGCAGCCCGCACATCTCGCAATCCTCCGGTGTTTCCGTACGCATGTCGATCGCAAACTTCGAGAACCTCGCGAGCAACGCGGTGCGCCGCGCAGCAAGGTTGGGCGAGTCACTTGCGGTGCCACGCATCACCGACCTCTCGTTTCTTGCTTCATCGACTGTCGGCCGAGTCGAGATCGAGGCGCTCGACGAGGGCAAAGAGGAGCAGGTGTTGTCGCGATTGGAACGGGGCGCCATCAGCGCAGTGTTCAGCCGGCATTTCTCGGCCGGCCAGTTCGACGGTATCGTGGCCCGCTTCGAAGAGGGCACGATGCTGGAGGTGGGCGAAGGCATCCCGGCACGCACGTACGCGCGGGCGATCGGCGAGCTGCCTGAGCTGGCGGGTGCGCTGAAAAAGCTGGGCTTGCCGGATCGCCCGGAGGTCAGGGCCTCGGTGATCGAGTTCCTGCTCGAGGGTTTGCACCTGAACAAGCGCCTGAACAAGGACGAGGTCGAGGGAAAGGCTGTCTATCGCCGATGAACGGCGTGGGAAGCAGGCCCCCCGCGCGGCACCCCCACCTGTTACTCACCATGCATCCGTGGAGGGAGCCGCTTGGGTGACGGCCGGGGTAAATCCCGCCTTGAGCTCAACTGAGCTCTCTTTATTTTTGGACTGAGTAGATCCAGGTGAAGCCGACCACCACCGCGCACACCAGGAAGAAGAACAGCAGCTCGACCCTGATCGCGACACGAACCAATCGCTTGGCCTTACGCGTCCTGGCTCCGCACCGCTCGCAGTAAGCGGCGCCAGGGATCAATTCCGCCCGACACGAATCGCACGCGACCTGGACCTTCACAGCCTTTTCAGTATGGGCAGCACGGCTCAGTTGTTGCAGGTCGCGTCGGCAACGAAGGGCACCGCACGAGAGTCGGTCCTGGGACACCCCCGGACACCGTCGAAGCGCGGCGGCTGGCCGTCCGGTCCGAGTTAAAAGTCCATGCCCGGTCATGGTGAGCGATGCGCCCTAGGTATCGTTGCCGTTATGGAGCTCCAAGAGGAGATGACGCCGGCCGACGCGGTGCTGCTCATGAGCTCGGTCCCCGAGCGCATCAGCGACCTCGTCTTCGGCCTGGACGAGACCCGTCTCCAATACCGCCACGGTCCTGCCTTTCCCACCCTGGGAGGTCTCATCTTCCACCTCCTCGACTCTGGCTCGAAGGTGGATGCGCTGCTCCGCCATGCTCACCTGGACGGGTTGGCCACAGCCGACGTCAGGGCCACGATCGACCCGAACCCCGATCCCGTTGCTGACCCGCCGGAGGGCGCCCTGCAGGAGACGATCGAGGACTTCGCCAGGGTCCGCCGGAGGACTGTCGACCTGCTCCATGGCTGGGGCAGGACGGAATGGGAGCGCCTTATCGCAGATCCACATGGGGGAAGCTTCACGCTGCTCGACATCTGTCGCATGGTCACGAAGCACGAGATGGCGCACGTTGCGCAGATACGCAATCTGACTGTGCTTTTGCCTGAACCGCAGGACTTAGGACCTCGACCCCAGGGGCAACACAGAACCCTCGCTCTTGGTTCAAGCGATTCCCCCGAGCCTTCCGCACCGTGAGCGATGAGATGAGCGAATCCGATCCCCGCGAAAACGCCGGCACCTCCGACGATCGAGCAGGCGGCGAGCCTGTCACGGACCAGGCGGCCAGGCCGGCTCGCCCCAAGCGCAAGCGCAAGTCGGGACGCTCCGAAGGGCGATCGTCGCAATACTGGATGATCGTCAGCTCGCCCGAGAACTTTCGTAAGACGCGCGAGCTCGGCTACACGATCCAGGGACTGAAGAGCCGTCATCGCCGGCGCGTGGAGACCATGCGAGTCGGCGACCGCCTGCTCTACTACATCACCGGCCGCATGGCTTTCGCTGCGACGGTCACCGTAGCGTCGCCGATGTACGAGGACCACACCCCGATCTGGCGTTCGGCGCGCCGTGACGAGGATTACCCGTGGCGAGTGCATATCCGTCGGGACGTCATTCTCGAGGACGTCGACTGGATTCCCGCCAAGGAGCTCGCGTACCGCCTCGATTACGTCCGCAAATGGCCACCCGAACATTGGACACTCGCGTTCCAGGGACATATCCACGCGCTGCCGCGCAATGACTTCGCGATAGTTGAGGACGAGATTTCCCGCAGCTCGTCGCGGCGGAAACCTCTCGCGGGATAGCTTCGTGCGGGCGATCCGCTGGCTCTATCACTTCCATTTCCAGGACGAGCGCCGCCAGCGACTGTTCCTCGCCTCGGTCGGATTCCTGCTGACTTTCGGCGTCGTGCGGGCGATCACCCACCTGATTCGCGCCGGCGTCGGACCGTTTCACGACGTCAGCAGCGGCACCCTGCATATCCACCATCTCGTCTGGGGGATCCTCATCCTCCTGCTGGTCGGGTATTCCTGGCTCATCCAGGCGGGCGGCGACCGCCTCTCACATCTGACCGCATTCGCCTTCGGCGTCGGGGCCGCCTTGACCCTCGACGAGTTTGCCCTGTGGTTGAACTTCTCTGACGTGTACTGGGCACGGCAGGGGCGAGAAAGCATCGATGCGGTGGTGATCTTTGCTGCCCTGCTGGCGGTCGCCTTCTGGGGTTACCCGCTTATAGCGGCCGTTGCGCGCCGGCGGCGCGCAACGCGGCGTTAAGGATGAGCCTTGCTGAATGCTTGCGCCTGAGCCGTAACCGCGACCCTTCCGGCGGGGAGGGTTTGTCACAAAGCCATTCCCTACGGTGCTTGATCATTGGTGGGCGCCAACTTTGAAGTGGCCTCAACGGCCGGCAGACGGAATGGAGCCGTGACCTCGAACGAGGAGTCGTTCGAAGCCTTGTTCTCGGCCGAGTACGGCCGCGTTACCGGCATCGCCAACCGCGTGCTGGCGGATCCGTACGAGGCTGAAGACGTCGCGCAGGAGGTTTTCGTCGACTTCAACCGCCTTCATTCGGCAACCGCGCCGTACGCCGCAGCCTGGCTGTATCGCGCGGCGGCGCACAAAGCCCTCAACCGAGTGCGTGGCAGGCGCAGGCGCGAGAAGCGTGAGCTTTCGCAGGCGGCAGACGAGAGCTCGCACACGATGGATCCACAACAAATGCTCGAGGTCAACGAAGACCGTCGCAGCGTCCGGCAAGCGCTCGCCCGCCTCGCTCCCAAACCCGCCACCGTGCTCGTTCTTCGGGCCAGCGGGCTCAGCTACGCCGAGGTGGCACAAGCGCTCGGAGTCGGCATCGGACAAATCGGAACACTGTTAAGGCGCGCGGAAGCCGCGCTGCGCAAGGAGGTCATTCATGGCGCATCTAACTGACGGAACTCTTCGTCGCAAATTTGACGAACCCGACTCGCTGACCGAGTCAGAGAATCGGCACTACTCGGCATGCGCCGAATGTCAGTCGCGCTATGCGACGCTGGCTGACGACGCGCGAGTCGTCGCGGGCGCGCTCGCGGTGCCCGCCATCAACGTCGACGTCGCGTCCGCTCTCAGCCGTGTTCGCTCAGCGCCGGCGCAGCCCCGCTTCGGCATCAGGCTGCCAATCTACCGCCCGACTTCTCGACCGGTGATGGGCATGCTGGCCGCGGCCACCGTGGTGTTTGCCCTGGTCGTCACCGCCGTCGCGCAGGGGGTCTTCTTCCAGCCGCAGACGGTCCAGGTGGTGCCAGTGAGCGTCGCGGACCTGCAGTCGCTGTCCGGTCTCGGCGACTTCGGCACGTTCGCCTGGACGACCAAGCCAACCCCGCAGCTCGTGGCGAGCGCTACCGAGGCGGCGACGGTGTCGGGACTGCATGTCCCGGCGGCCACCGTGCCAAGCACGGTCACCGCCAACACCTCCTATGCGGCGATGCCGGCGGCGGTCGGCAAGTTCACCTTCGACGCCGCCAAGGCCCAGGCTGCTGCGGCGAAGGCCGGCAAGACCCTGCCCAAGATGCCGGCCGGAATGGACGGCTCGACGCTGACCGTGACCGTTGGCCCTGCGGTGATCGAGATTTACGGCAACCTCGGCGCGGGAGCCGGCACTGACGCTTCTCAGCTCACCCTGCCCCAGCTGGTCGTGGGCGCGTCGAGCGCACCGGTCGTGACCTCGAGCGGCGTTTCAACTCAGGAATTCGAGAACTACATGCTATCGCTGCCAGGTGTCTCGCCCAAGCTTGCCGCCGCAATCCGCGCGGTCAAGGACCCGAGCACCACGCTTCCCATCCCAATCCCGATCGAATACGCGACCCCCACGAATGTGACCGTCCAGGACGTCACCGGCGTGGCCGTGGGCGACAACACCGGCCTGGGCGCCGGCGTGATCTGGATCAAGGGCGGCACCGTCTACGGCGTGGCCGGCACCCTGAAGCAGGACGCCATTTTGGAAATCGCCAACGGCTTGAAATAAGCGCTGGGTATAGCCTTGCGCCGGTGGCTGAATTAGCCGAGACAACGACCGAAACGGCGGCCGCTCCGGAAGGGGTGGCCGCCGGCTCACCTGCCATCCGAACGGTCGAGCTGTCGAAACGGTTCGGCAGGACGGTCGCGCTCGCCGGCCTATCCATGACCGTGCCCCGCGGCGAGGTCTTCGGTTTTCTTGGCCCCAACGGCGCGGGCAAGACGACGTCGGTCAAGCTCCTCCTCGGCCTCATCGCGCCGTCTTCTGGCGAAGGCTGGTTGCTCGGCCGCCCGATCGGGGACCTGCAGACCAGGCGAAAGATCGGCTACCTGCCGGAGCTCTTCCGATACCAGACCTGGTTGTCGGCGCGTGAGGTGCTCGCTGTTCATTGCGAGCTCGCCCCGCTCCCACGCTCCAGCTGGAAGGATGAGATCGCCACTGCCCTCGACACCGTCGGCCTCACCGACCGTGCAGGCGACCGGGTAGGCACGTTCTCGAAAGGAATGCAGCAGAGGCTCGGCCTCGCGGTGGCGCTGCTCGGGGAGCCAGAGCTGGTTTTCCTTGACGAGCCGACGTCCGCGCTCGACCCGGTCGGCCGCCACGACGTGCGCGAGATCATCCGCGGCCTGGCGTCGCGAGGAACCGCTGTGTTCCTCAACTCCCACCTCCTCAGCGAGGTCGAGCAGGTCTGCGACCGGGTCGCAGTCGTCGACCACGGACGAGTCATCGCGTCGGGCACGATGGACCAGCTGCTGAGCGGAACCACGGTCAAGGTGCGCGCTTCCGGGCTCGATCGGGAGGCTTTGGTGAAGCTGTCTTCGTTCGGCCAGATCGACGATGAGGGTGACCACCTGACCTTCACCAACCTCAATGCCGAGCGAGTGCCCGACCTCGTGGCGGCGATCGTGGCGATGGGCGGAAGGATCTATGAGGTCGCGCCTCGGCACCAGACGCTCGAGGACCGTTTCCTGCAGTTGATCCAGGACGAGAAGGAAGGTTGACCCCGGCATTCGTGGTGGCGCGTCTGACGGTCCAGGAGGCTTCGCGCCGCCGGCTGCTGCTCGCGCTGGTGATCCTGACCCTGCTCGTCGTCGGATTCTCCGGCTGGGGCTTCAACAAGATCACGACAGTCACCCGCAGCGACGGCTCGGTGTTGCCGGCGACGCAGGTGACGCTCATCACCTCGCAGCTCCTGATCGTCGTCACCTTCGTCTACAGCGGCGTCCTCGCCTTGAGCGCCGCCGTGGTCGCCGGCCCATTGATCTCGAGCGAGGTCGAGAGCGGCCTCCTCCTTTCAATGCTCGCCCGGCCAATGCGCCGAAGCGAGGTGGTGATCGGAAAGTGGCTGGGCCTGGCCGTGCTCATCGCGATCTATGCCGCCGGTTCCGCCCTCCTCGAGATCGCTGCGGTCGACTGGGCGACCGGCTACGTGCCGCCGCACCCGATCGAGCTCATCCTTTTCGTCGGCACTGAGGGCCTCGTGCTCCTTTCGCTCGGCCTCCTGCTCTCCACTCGCCTGTCCGGCATCACGGGCGGCGTCATCGCATTGGTCGCGTGGTTGATGGGTTGGATCGGCGGAGTCGTCGGCGACATCGGAGTCGGCCTGCAGAACCAGGCGATCGAGAATGTCGGCACCATCAGCCATCTGATCCTTCCGACCGACGGCCTCTGGCGGGGCGCCGTCTACGCGATGGAGCCCGACGCGGTCCTGGCCACCTTGCGGGCTGCCGGCACCATCGGTCGCGCGAACCCGTTTTCGGCCGTCGACCCGCCGCCGCTCCAGTTCCTTGCGTGGGTGGTCGTCTGGTTCGCCATCATGCTCGCCCTGAGCATCTGGAGCTTCAGAACCCGAGAGATTTGAGGCGCCGGTGAGGACGTCAGTCCTCCCCTGCGGAACCCCCACCTGTTTGCCGCTGCGCCTGGAGGTAAGTCCTCCCTATGGATAGAGACCCCGCTCTCTGGTCGCACCCGCCACCCGCGAGACCGCCTGCACGTAGGCGGCCATCCGCATGTCGAGCTTCTTCTCAAGCTTCGTTTTCAGCACCTCGGAGAACGCCCGGGTCAGGATCGCCTTCAGCTTCTGGTTGACCTCGTGCTCCGACCAGAAGAAGGACTGCAGATCCTGCACCCACTCGAAGTACGACACGGTCACGCCGCCTGCGTTCGCAAGGATGTCGGGGATGAGGAGAATGTCGCGCTCCCGAAAGATCTCATCAGCCTCCGGCGTGGTTGGTCCGTTGGCTCCTTCAACGATCAGCTTAGCCTTGACGTCGCGCGCGTTGCGAGAGGTCAGCTGGTTTCCGATCGCCGCTGGAACCAGCATGTCGCAATCGACGCCAAGAAGCTCCTGGTTGCCGATCTCCTGCGCGCCGGGAAAGCCCTTCAATGTCTTCTCCCGCGCGCGGTACTCAAGTACACGCTTGATCGAAAGACCGAGGGGGTTGTAGATGCCTCCGTAATCCTCGGAGACCGCCACCACCGTGCATCCCGATTCCTCGAGGAGCTTGGCGCTGATGCTGCCTACGTTGCCGAATCCCTGCACCGCGACACGCGTCTGGTGCGGCAGCCGGCCGAGGTGTTCGAGCGCCGCCATCGCACAGATCGTCACGCCTCGACCTGTGGCCTCGACTCTGCCCAGGGAGCCTCCGACCTCGATTGGCTTGCCGGTCACCGACGCGGGGGCGGAATAACCGAGGTGCATCGACAGGGTGTCCATGATCCAGGCCATCGTCTGGCCGTCGGTGTTCACGTCTGGCGCGGGAATGTCGCGGTCGGCGCCGATGAGGATCGAGATCTCGGTGGCGAACCGGCGGGTCATATGCTCGAGCTCGTTGAGCGACAGCTCCTTGGGATTGACGATGATGCCGCCCTTGGCGCCCCCGAACGGAATGTTGACCACCGCGCACTTCCACGTCATCCACATGGCCAGCGCCTTCACCTCGTTGAGGGAGACGTCGGGGTGATAGCGGATGCCGCCCTTCGCGGGGCCGCGGTTGATGTTGTGCTGGACGCGATAGCCGGTGAAGACTCGAAGGTGGTGGTTGTCCATCGTCACGGGGAAGTTACAGGTGAACTCTCGCTGCACCTCACGCAGCACCTCGCGCAGCCACGGCTCGAGCTTGATGATCTCGGCCGCCTTGTCGAACTGCGACTGGGCCGTCCGCCATTCGTCGGCCTCCACGACCTGGTGGGTGTCGGTTGCGCTCATGAAGGCCTCATATCAGGACTGATGATCGCGGATATTCCGCATCAGGATCACAGATTGTATTGATGCAGGCAGGCAGCCCGGATCGGAAGGCGCGTTCCAGCGCCGGCCTGATCTGCTCGGGGCGCTCGACCAGCTCCCCGTGGCCTCCAAGCGCCTCGACCACCCTGTCGTAGCGGGTTCGGGGCCCAAGGTCGGCGGCGACGCTCACACCCAGCAGGCTCATCATCGGATGCTTCTCGAGCGCCCAGATCCCGTTGTTGCCGATCACGCACACCACCGGGATGCGGTGGCGGACCATCGTGTCGAACTCCATCGCCGAGAACCCGAACGCCCCGTCGCCGGCCAGCAGGATCACCTGACGGTCGGGATGCGCCAGCTTGGCGGCCATCGCGTAGGCGGGTCCGGAGCCGAGGCAGCCGTACGGACCTGGATCGATCCACAGCCCGGGCCTGGGACGCTCCAGGAGACGCCCGGCGAACGACACGAAGTCGCCGCCGTCGCCGACGAAGATCGCGTCGGGATCGCTGAACCGATCCACCTCGGCGATGAGCCGGGCCGGGTGAATGGGCGAGGCATCGGACTCGGTCATCGTCGCATCCCGCCGCCGGGAGGCAGCCTCAGCCTCGCGCAGCCTTCCGAGCCATGAGTCGCGATTTGGCGCACCCACGGCCGCACCGGCGAGTGCGCCCAGGGCCGCCTTGAGATCGCCGTAGATCTCAACCTCGCCGGCGCTATGCCGGCGACTGTCGTCCACGTCGATGATCACCTGCTTGACGTCCGCCGCAAACACCGGCGGCTGCCCGAAGTTCAGCCGGAAATCGAGTGGCACGCCGATGACCAGGATCAGGTCCGCCTCACCGAGCGCGGGACCGCGCGCGCGTGGGAAGAACAGTGGATGGCCGGGCGGGAGCAGGCCGCGGGCCATCCCGTTGACGCACAACGGAAGACCCGCCGCCTCGACCAGCTCCGTCAGCTCGGCCTCCGCATGCGACCACCACACGCCGCCGCCGGCGATGACGGCCGGTCGCTCGGCTGCCTTGATGAGGCGGACGGCGTGCGCTATCGCGTCCGGGTCCGGTGAGGGACCCGGGTCGGGGGTCAGGTGCTCGGTCGCCTCGGGGACGTCGGCTGCTCCGAAGAAGGTGTCAATCGGGACGTCCATGAACACCGGTCCTGTGCGCCGGCTCAGCGCAATGCGCATGGACTCGGAAGCCGCGCGATAGGCTCGATCAGGGGACTCGAGGGTCATCGCCTGCTTGGTCAACGTCCTGACGATGGCCACATGGTCCAGTTCCTGGAGGGAGCCCATTCCCCACCGCGCCTGCGGGGCGCGCCCGCCGACCAGGAAGATCGGGCTGTCGCCGGATCTGGCCTGCGCGAGCGCCGACGTTGAGTTGGTCACACCTGGACCGGCGGTGACCGCCGCCACTCCACACTCGCGCGTCACCTTTGCCCACCCCTCCGCGGCAAATGCAGCGGACTGCTCGTGGCGAACGTCGATGATCCGGATGCCGTGCTCGGCCGCGCCGGTGAGGATCGGCCAGATGTGGCCCCCATTGAGAGTGAACAGGTGGGTCGTGCCCGCGCGCTTCAGCGCCAGCGCGATCAGCTCACCGGTGTTGGCCGAGTCCGCGGGTGAGGCTCCGGGAACCGGCTCCGCCAGACCCGCCGCGTCTGGGGGGGTGTCCCTCTTCACCGTGGTCAATAGCTGCTATTCCGCCATCGCCCACGGCATGGCGGGAGTGTTGAACGCCGCCTGCGGCGAGCCCTCGCGTCCGATGACGATCACGCCTCCGACCGAGTGCATCGCCGACTCGAGCAACGCGATGGCGCCGGCGGCAACAGAAGCGGGATCCATCCCGTGCTCGAGCTCGACCACCATGAGGCGCGCAAGCGCGAGCCTTATGAAGGCCTCTCCCTGTCCTGTGCCGCAAATCGCGCCATAGCGGTCGTCCGCGAACATGCCCGCGCCAGGGATCGGCGCGTCGCCAATCCGTCCCGGCCACTTGTTATGGACGCCTCCGGTCGAGACAGCCACCGCAAGATGGCCCTCGGAATCGCGTGCGACGGCGCCCACGGTGTCGCCTTCTCCGCCCCGCTGCTGGCGCTCGCGGTCGATGATGAAGGTCTGAGGATCGCAAAGCTCCACGCCGTGGGATCGGGCGAATCGAGAAGCGCCGTCGCCAACGAGAAGCACGTGTCTACCGTCGTTCATCACCTCGAGAGCAAGGTCGATCGGGTGCCGCACATCGCGAACCGCACCCACGCCGCCGGCGCGCAGCAGCGCGCCTTCCATCACCCCTGCATCAAGCTCGACGTCACCTTCGAGGTTCAAACACGCCCCGATGCCGGCGTTGAGCAGCGGCTCGTCCTCCAGCTGGCGCACGGCCGCCACCGCCGCACTAAGAGCACCATCGCCGATGCGCGCCCAGCCTGCCGCCAGCGCTCGGTCGACCGCAGCCTGGCGTAGCGGGCGCTCGGCCACCGGCGATGGCCCCGCACCGCCATGGACGATCAGAGCTGTTGCCACCTAGATCTCGCCTAAAGGGTGACCAACGGTTCGCCCAGCCAGTGGAAGCGATGTGCGGCGCCCGCGCCTGCAGCTTCCTACAGTCGTGGCTCCGGCCAGGATTCGCGGCGCTCCAGAGTGCGGCGTTCCGCAATCCGCCGGTCGAATGGAAACAGCACCCGGCGCCCCGCGGCCGCCCGAACCGGATCCCGCCTCTCGCCAAACCTCCGCTCGCCTGTGATACGCCGCCCGCTGTCGCCCCGCCGCTCGCTGCCGCGAGGCACCAAAAGATCGCCTGCCGCCACGTCGCCCACACCCTCGTTTCTCATGGCGGTCAATGCTAAGGGACGCGAGGCAGCTAAGAGCGATCGGCGACCCTTTGATTGCTATCCAGGGCGCTCAGCTTCTCGTCGATACGTTGCTCCGACCGCCGGCGTTCCAGCTCGTCACCCGGACCCATGTCGACGAACTTGGCGTAACGCGCCAGGCGAGGATGGACCTCCGCCACCAACCGGAACATCTCCTGGGCAACCCAGCGGTAGTCGGGGTGGCCCTGCGGCGTCGTCCTCAGCTCGCAAAGGTGGAAGATCTCGCGAAGATTGATGCGGAAATACCAGCGTAGGCGGAAGGCTAGCGGCACCACGTACTGGGCCAGCGCAGGGCCGGCGTCGCGCTCTAACCCCGCGTGCGCCGCAGCTGCCGCATCGATTGCAGATCGAAACTCGCTCTCCATGCCGAGTTCGGCCAGGCCGGCCGGCACGTCGTAGCCCAGCGCCGTCCCGAGGAGCTGCCGGTCCTGCGTGAGCATGCGGTGGCGGTGCAGGTCTCGATAGGCGGCGAAGTTGGCGACGATCTCGAAGTTGTATTGAGCGTGCTCCAGCGCTCGCGGCGGCCGCTGCCTGCGGTTGGTGCGGTCGCCCAGGATCGTTTCGAGGACAGCCGAGGCGTCGCCGTCCTGCTCGTTCCAGCTCGCATCCGAATGCGGAAACAGGGCGGCTGCCACCACCTTGCGCTCGGCGTCGGAGTCGTGCTCGAGAAGCGTGACGCTCGGTCCGGAGCCCGCCCGACCCAGGCGCTTTGCGAGGCGTGTGGTCTCCGCTCGTGACCTTGCGATGCGTTCCGCGGCCGGCGCTCCATAGCGTTCGTCGAGAGCCCGCTTGACAAATGACGGGATGACCGCGTTCAGCTCGCGATGGAGGTCGGTGGCCAGGCCGCGGCATTCCGCCAGCTCGCTCGCCGCCAGTTTGGTGATGAGATATTCGAACGCTCGGCCGTTGCCGAACAGTCCGAGGTTGGTCAGGGTGGCGGCCGGGAGAAGCCCACGCAGCATGTCGAGGGCCTTGGCGCGAGTGGCTGACTTCCAGGCTCGATCGGTCTCGGCCGCTTCGATGGGAAATCGCTCGCGTATCGATTGTGTGAGCGGCTCGATCAGCCGGCTGTAGGCCTGAAACAGCGCGTCGCACGCGGGCTCGTAGGCCGGATGCGCCAGCTCGGGTCCCCGGTGGTAGAGGTGCTTGCCGTCGGGTCCAGGCCGATCGAACCGTACGTAGCGAGTCGACTTCTCGAGTGGAGAGAGGCCGATGCGACTGTCCTCGAGGGCTTTGGCGGCGAGGGTCGAGACCCGCTCCAACGCAACGTGGGCGCCCGCCAGCTCTGCGACCGAATCGTCCCCATACCCGACCAGCACTCGCTCGTAGAACTCTTCGGCGCGACGGACCGCCACCGGAGTGGCCGCCCCAGCTTCGCCGCCGGCAACCTGCGCAAAGCCTGAGTCGGGCTCGTTGATGAACTCCTCCAGAAGCACGCGGCGCAGGCTCTTCTCGGTCCGCGAGTCGCGCGAAAAAAGGGCCCCCTTGACGACCTCGGGCAGGTTGCGGAGGGCGAAAACCGGCCGGTCCATGTTGGTGAAAAATGGTGCGAGCAATGCGGTCTCGGCGGCGCTGAACTCGGCTGGGCTGTCGGCCACTGTGCCCGTATCCTAGCCCCCGCCTGGCGCCCGGACTTTGTCCCCGAGTTATCCACAGCCGTGTTAAAAAGCACCTGCGAAACCCCGATACCGAGGCGCGTTCGGATTTGATTCAGAGGGATGCGGTAGCCTCGAGTCAGTGCAGGACACCACGAGGCAAACCAGTTCAATCGACTACGTCGAGCGCTGGCGGTCGCTGGTCGCGGAGCGGGCGGATGCGGCAAGGGGCCACAGCGACCCCGGGTACTGGGATCGCAGGGCACCGACCTTTGCCAAGGGCACTCAGGCGCGCTCGGATGCCTTCCTCGACGTCGTGGAGCCGTACCTCTCGCCCCGTAAAACGTTGATCGACGTCGGAGCGGGCGCAGGCCGGCACGTAATTCCGCTCGCGGAGCGCCTCGAATGGGTCACCGCGATAGAGCCCTCAGAAGGGATGCGCGCGCAGATCCCGCGTCGCGACAACATGACAGTCGTCGCAAGCACCTGGCAGGACGCTTCCGTCGCGCCCGCCGATCTGCTCATCTGCTCGCACGTCCTTTACGGAGTCGAAGACCCGGTTTCCTTCATCGCCAAGATGCAGTCGTCGGCCCGCGAACGGATTTTCATCATGCTGCGCGAATCTCCGATGGCCCACCTCGGGGCCCTCGTCCGCGCCAGAATGCTGGGCGAAGAACCTCGAATGCCGCGTTTCAGCGACCTTTTCATGCTCCTGATGCAGATGGGCATCGCACCCGATGTGAGGTTCACCAGCTACCCGAACCCCCAGCGATATGCCGACATCGAGGAGGCGCTCGCCGACTGCCGCGCAATGATCGGCGAGCTTTGGGATCAGGAGCAAGGTCGATCCATCGTCGAAAGCTGGCTCCAGCGCGACGGTGACGGGCTTGTTTTCAACGGCGACGTCACGCTGGCCGGGATCGCGCATTGGCAACCACAGAGCCGCTGAGGTTCCCTGGCGGCGACCTCGTGATCCGTCCTGTGCGGCCGGCTGATCGCGAGCGCGTCGTCGACCTCTGTCGCGATATCTGGGGTGGGCACGACTACGTGCCAAGGGTTTTCGACGACTGGGTGTCCGACTCCGGCTCCGCGTTCCAGGCGATCGAGCTCGATGGAATCGTCGTCGGCCTGCAGCGCCTGCGCCCCTACGCGCCTGGCCTGATCTGGTACGAGGGCCTGCGAGTCGCGAGCAGCCATCGGCGCCAGGGCCTCGCACGCCATATGTTGCACTCGGCCGTCGCCGAGGCGCGGGAGCATCACTTTCGAGAGATGCGCCTGGCCACCGGCAACCCCTCCGCAGCCACGCTGTTCGAGGAGGTGGGCTTCGTCCGGCTTCAGGACGACAGGTGGTGGAAGGGAATGCGGATCGAGGGTGGCGAGTCGGCGCGGATTCCCGAACCGAGCGAGGCGGAGAAGCTCTGGACCGGCATTGCGTCGAGCCCGGGCATCGAGCTCTGGGGCGGCGTCACAGCCGATTTCCAGGGCGCCCAGGACGTGGGCGCCAAGGAGCTGTCGAGGCTGGCCGGAATCGGGATGTTGAGGTCGGGTGTGGGTGGGCGCGCGATCGTCGGCCTTCGCCAGCCATGGGGCAACAACCTCGCGGTTGCGTTTGTCGCCGGCAAGGGAGGCGCGCTGCGCGACCTGTTGCTCGCCCTCCGTTTCGAAGCTGACGCCGATGGCCTCGATGATGTGTCTGTCGCGCTGCCGCGGGACCACCCCGCGGGCGATGACCTGCGGGCCACCGGATACGATTTCGCAAATGACGAGGACAGCAGTTACATCTACGGATTGATTCTCTAGCTCGTGTCGCGTCGATACGTGATCCTCGGCAACGGCATTGCCGGGCAAACGGCCGCGGAGGAGCTGCGAAAGCTCGAGTCCGATTCTTCCATTGTGATGATCGCGGCCGAGCGTCATCCCCTTTACAACCGCGTAGCGCTTCCGAGATATCTACGCGGTCAGGTGCGCCGCGAGAAGGTGTTCATGCGCACCGAAGAGGACTATGCGAAACAGAATCTCGACATTCACTTCGAGACCTGGGCAATCGAGATCGACACGTCGGCCAAGGTGGTGCGCACGAACCGCGACCAGGAGTTCCCGTACGACGCGCTGCTCATTGCCACCGGCGGCCGCCCGAAACCGCCGCCGTGGCCAGGCTCGGACGAGGTCTCGCCGACCATCGGTTTTCAGACCATCGACGACACGGACGCGATCATCGAGAAGGCGGACGGAGCACAAAGAGTGCTCGTGATGGGTGGGAGCTTCATCGGCTACGAGCTGGCGGAAGGCGTGAGCTTCCGCAAGAAAGCAAAGCTCACCTGGATCATGCGCGGGCCGTGGTTCCTGCGTTACGTGCTGGACGAAGAGGGCGGGCAGCTGTGCAGGCAGCTCGGCGAGGCCCAGGGGGTCGAGTTCGTCACGTCCGACGAGGTGCAGAAGTTCAGCCGGAAGAATGGCCGGTTCACCGCCGAGACCGTCAACGGGCGCCACGTCGACTTCGACGTGCTTACTTATGGCGTCGGTCTCGACTACTACACGGAACCGGTCGGCGGCACCGCCATCGAGTTGAACAAGGGCATCGTCACCGACTCCAAGCTGCAGACCGCAGTGCCCGACGTCTATGCCGCGGGCGATATAGCTGTCTTCTACGACCTGATGGTCGAGCGCCACAACCAGATGGGCACGTGGGACAACGCCGAGGCACATGGCAAGGTCGCCGCTCGCAACATGTCAGGCGCGGCCGAGGACTTCTTCGACGTTCCGACGTATACGACAACGATGTTCGGATCGACGCTGGCAGTGATGGGCGTCACTCCCGACGTGCAGCCGGACCTCGAGTCGGTCCGGACCTACAGCTTCGAGGAAAAGTTCTACCGCAAGCTCTTCTTCAAGGACGACAAGCTTGTCGGCGCGATCATGATCGGGCCGCCGAAGGGCCGCAAAAAGCTGATCGAGATCATGCGCTCGCGCCAACGGATCGAGCGCCCCAAGCAAGAGCTGCTGGACCCGAACAATCTAAAGGATTAAATTCCGGCGTAGAAACTCGTGCGGACGGGAGTCGCTAACCTGATCCATACCTCATGAGCCGACGCTACAGGCCCTTTGATCCATTCGAACGCGGCGGTCCGTTCGAGGGAGCGCGGGAGATTCGGATCCCGCGGCCTCCACGCCGCTTCTGGGTCGGCGCGTCCCTGTTGGGGCTGGCGTTCCTCATCTTCATCTTTGCCAGCCCGGTCGTCTGGTTCGTGACCGAGCGGCAGTGGTTCAGCGCCCTCGGCTACCTCGATGTGTTCACGACGCAGTGGTCGCTGCAGGCGCTGCTGTTCATCGGCAGCTTCGCGATCGCTTTCGTGTACCTGGCGGTGAACGTGGTGATCGCGCTGCAGATCCGGTCTGGCCCCGGCTTGCGTGCGGTGGGTATCAGGCGCGCGGTGGTGCGCACCCCGGTCGGCCGCGTCGCGCTCATCGCCGCGGCCCTGGTCGCGCTGATCCTTTCTGGCGGTGCTGGCAGCCAGTGGCAGACCCTCGCGCTGTTCCAGCACTACTCACCGGCTGGTCTAACCGAACAGGTTCTCGGGCAGGACATCTCCTTCTACCTGCTGACGCTGCCGTTCCTGCATGCCGTCGCGGGTTGGGCCCTCGGGCTCGGATTCCTGTCGATCCTGGTCATCGCCGGCCTTTACGTGTGGCACGGCGACACGATCGACCTCAGTCTCAGTCCGCTGGCGATTGCCCACCTCTCCGGGATGCTCGCGATCTCCGCGCTGATTCTGGGGGCGTGGATGTGGCTCGGCCGCTACGACCTGCTGTTCGCGCACAACAGCCCCATCGTCTCGGGCGCCGCATACACCGACGTCAATGCGAGGCTCCCGCTGTTCACGTTCCAGGCGGGGGCGGCAATCGTGCTGGCGGGCGCCCTGATTGCGAACATCTGGCTCAGGCGGCTCTGGCTGCCCGTGACCGCAGCGGCAATCTGGGTGGGGCTTCTGCTGGTGGGCCAGCTCTACCCCGCGGCCTTGCAGTACTTCCTGGTCACGCCCAGCGCGCGCTCGTACGAGATTCCATTCATCCAGCGCGAAATTGCCGGGACCCGTGCGGCTTACGGATTGAGCAACGTCACGGTGAGCAACTTCAGCGGCGATCAGCCTCTCACCGCCAAGGACGTTCAGAACGACCAGGTGACAGTCGACAACCTGATCCTGTGGGACAACGCGCCCCTGCAGGACACCTACGAGCAGCAGCAGACGATCCGGACCTACTACAGCTTCAAGAACATCGACTTCGACCGCTACACGATCCTCGGCCAGTACAAGCAGCTCGAGATCAGCGCTCGCGAGTTCGACTTCGGCAAGCTGACGCTGGCGGCGAAGAACTGGGTCAACGAGCATCTGTTCTATACCCATGGCTACGGGATCGCGGCCAGCCCGGTCAATGCGGTGGTGGGCGAAGGCCTACCCGATTACGTGGTCGGCGACATTCCACCATCAGGGCCGCTCAAGGTCACGCAGCCCGCGATCTACTTCGGCCAGCTCACCGACACGTACGCGCTGGCGCCGTCCAACACGCCCGAGTTCGACTACCCGCAGGGCAACCTCGACGCCTTCGCCAACTACAAGGGCACGCATGGGGTGCCCATGACATCGGTCAACCGCGCTCTATGGGCGCTCAGGCTTCAGGAATACAACCTGCTCGTTTCGCCGCAGGTCACCGACAAAACGCAGCTGCTTTTCAACCGGAAGGTGGTCGACCGCGCGCGCGAGCTGGCCCCGTTCCTGACCTTCGACAACCACCCATACGTGGCCGTGGTCGATGGCCGCGTGTACTGGATTCTCGATGCCTACACCACCGGCACCACCTACCCGTACGCGCAGGCCAGCACGTTCCCCGTCAATTCGACCGCCGACCCCAACATCAACTACATCCGGAATTCCGTGAAGGTCGTTGTCGATGCGTATGAGGGCACCACAGACTTTTACGTCATCGACCCGAAGGACCCGATCATCAAGGCGTACGCAGCCACTTTTCCGTCCCTGTTCAAGCCCATCGATGCGATGCCAAGCGGGCTACGTGACCACCTTCGAGTGCCGGTCGACCTGTTCAACGTCCAGGTCGGGATCTACTCGACGTATCACATCAGCGACCCGAACGTCTTCTTCGCGCGCGAGGACGTTTGGGACATCCCGACGGCACAGACCGCACCAGGTGCTGTGGCGACGCCGGTTCAGCCTTACTACGTGCTCTTCCGCCTGCCAGGCGAGGCCAAACCGGAGTTCCTGCTGATCATGCCCTTCACACCACACGGTAAGAGCAACATGGTCTCGTGGATGGCGGCCCGAAGCGACGGCTCGCACTATGGCGAGTACGTCTCGTACGTGCTTCCGAAGGACAAGGTCATCTTCGGGCCCCAACAGGTCGCCAATCGCATCAATGAGAACACCACGATCTCGACTGACTTCACGCTCTTCCATCAAGCGGGATCAACAGTCGTGCAGGGCAACCTGCTGGTCGTCCCCATCGGCAACTCGTTTCTCTATTTCGAGCCCATCTACCTGCGCGCCAACCAGGCGACCAGCCTTCCAGAGCTGAAGAGGGTGATCCTCGCCGACCAGGCGAATGTCGCTTACGCCAACACCCTCCAGCTTGCGATCAATCAGCTGGTCGGCTCCAGCACCGGTCCACCTGTGACCAACCCGCCGGTGACCATCACGCCCGCGGTGGTCGCGCAGATCGCCGACCTGGTAACGCAGGCGAATCTGCACTACGCAGCCGCCTATACAGCGCTCAAATCCGGAGACCTCAGCACCTATGCGTCGGAGATGGCCCAGGTCGGCAAGCTGCTCACCCAGCTGAAGACCCTGACCGCCGGGGCTAAGGGCACACCGACCCCAACCCCATCGGCGTCGCCGTCGCCGTCACCCAGTCCTTAGAGGGACGAACCTCACCGGAAACAGCGAGCGCGACGACAGCCCTCCCTCCTGGCGGTGATAGATGCGAAGGTCCTGGTAATCGTCCTCTGCGCGACCGAGCGGAATGATCAGCCGGCCTTCTGGGGCAAGCTCTGCAATCAGCGCTTCCGGGAGGTCCGGTGTCGCGCAGGCGACGAGAATGATGTCGTACGGGGCGGACGCAGGCCAGCCCTGGCTGCCATCCGCAACGGCGACCTCGACATTGTCGAAGCCGAGGCGCCTCAGAGTCGCCGACGCGCGCTCGGCGAGGGCCGGCTCCCTCTCCAGGGTGACGACCCTGCTGCACAGCCGGCTCAGCACCGCCGCCTGGTAGCCGGATCCGGTTCCGACCTCGAGCGCACTGTCGCCGGCCAAAGGCATCAGGGCCTGTGTCATCAGCGCCACCACGAGCGGTTGCGAGATGGTCTGCCCGCATTCGATCGCAAGCGCGCGATTCGCATACGCATACCGGCGCAACCTGCCGGAGAGAAATTCCTCCCGTGGGATTGAGGACATCGCCTCGAGCACCCGCTCGTCGGTTACCCCATTTGGCAGCAGCTGTTCGGCGACCATCCTCTGCGACGGCGTGCTCATCGAATCACTCGAGATCGAGAGTACAATTTCGAAGCTTATTTGGCGTCGTCCGCTCAACTTCACGTTCCGCAGAAGTGGCGCCGCCCCGTCAGGCAGCGCTCGCGCTTGGTCAGACGCACAGGTCCGGCCCACGCGCGCGTCGAGTTCGCCCATCCATCCGAGCAGGAATTCGCGCGCTTTCTGGACTACTACCGGATCCGCTGGGTTTACGAGCCGGTGTCGTTCCCGATCGCATGGGATGGCGAGCGCGTGGCGGAGATGTTCACGCCGGACTTCTATCTACCTGAGCACGACATGTACGTCGAGCTCACCACCATGAAGCAGTCGCTGGTCACACCCAAGAACCGCAAGGTGCGTCTGTTGCGCGAGCTCTATCCCGATGTCAACGTCAGGCTGCTGTACCGAAAGGACTATCAGCAGCTGCTCGCCAAGGCAGGCTACGGTGCTGTCGAGGTTCAGAACCTGCGCAAGCGGGATATCGGCGACATCGTCATCTCGCCGGTGGAGCTTGAGACGCGCGTGCGATCGCTGGCGACGAAGATTTCACGCGATTACCGCGGGCGTTCGATCGTGCTGGTCGGAGTGCTGAAGGGCATCACCTTCTTCATGGCCGACCTCGCACGCCAGATCAAGGTTCCATTCGTCATCGATTACCTCGACCTCAAGCGCTACGCGGGGGCGCTGCCCCGCGAGCGGGTGAGCATCGCTCGTGACATCGACTATCCGATCGAGGGCCGCCATGTGCTCGTGGTCGAGGACGTCGTCAACACCGGCCTTACCCTCGACTACCTGCTGTCGGAGCTGCGGCAGCGCCATCCTGCGTCGGTCGAGGTGGTGACATTGCTGGATCGGCCCACGCGCCGCCTGGTCGAGCTGCCTGTGCGTTACGTGGGCTTTCAGATTCCAAACGATTATGTCGTCGGCTATGGGCTCGACTATCGCGAGCTGTATCGCAACCTTCCTTTCATATGCACCCTGCGTTCGAGCCTTTACGAGCTCGGCGGCGCGGCGGTCACGCCAGCGCCGCCGGTGACCTAGACGGGACCGCAACCGCCCGGCGAGCGCAACGCGCTCGATGCGGCCTCCAGCCTTTATCGCCTGCTCGTATGGATGGGCCAGCAGGACTTCGCGACGTTAAGCGCTGGCGAACCCAGCTTGCTGCGCCAGGCCGAAGAGATCGTGATCGAAAGCCATCACCGGCTCTACGAAAGCGAGGGCCGCGCCTGGTCCAAGCCGGTGGCATACAGGTGGCTGCGCTTTGAGGATCCAATGCCTGTCGCGCGGCTTCAGGCCGGCCTGAAAGAGCTTCGGCAGAGGGCTGCGGAAATCGACCCCGATGCTGTGGACAAAGTCTGCAAGGATGCCGTAAACCACGGCTTTTCATATTGAGGGTGGGTGTGCAGGGGTTGTGGAGAAAGTTGCTCCAAGCGACCTTCCTGTTTACCCTGAAGTCCCCTATGCGTTTTTCGGTTTCCATCCCGGCTTGCGCCGATCCTTCCACCTACTCGACGTTCGGTATCCTCAGGTTTACCGTACTCAGCCGCTTGGGGCGTCGCGAAAGTTATCAGCGCGTTAAGGCCACGTCAACAGAGAAGATTTTCCTCATGCCAGGCAAATGTTTGTGGCTTGACACGGATCGTCTGGACCGGCTATTGCGCGCGCCTAGAATGAACCCATGAACATGCGTGAGGTCGTCATCGTCGAAGCGTTAAGGACCCCGATCGGCCGTCGCAACGGAAAGCTCAAGGACGTCCATCCGGTCGTCCTCGGCTCGCTCGTCCTGAAAGAGATCGTCAAGCGAGCAGGCATAACGCCGGATCAAGTTGAAGACGTTGTTTTCGGATGCGTATCTCAAGCGGGCGAACAGAGTCTCAACATCGCGCGCAGCGCATGGCTCACCGCGGGGTTCCCGTTCACGACTCCCGCGACCACTGTCGACAGGCAATGCGGCTCAAGCCAGCAGGCGATTCACTTCGCGGCCAACCTCATCTCATCGGGCGTTTGCGACATCACGATCGCGGGTGGGGTCGAGTCGATGACAAGAGTTCCAATGGGATCCAACGCCATGTCGCCGGGATCACCGTTCCCGCCTGAGCTGGTGGAGCTCTATGACCTCGTTCCGCAGGGGATCTCGGCGGAGCTCATCGCCCGCAAGTACGGGATCTCGCGCAAACAGATGGACGAGTTCGGCGTGCGCAGCCATCGGCTCGCGCATGAGGCCACCGAGCATGGATATTTCAACTCGCAGATCACGCCGATCGAGATATCGCTCAACGGCAATGGCCACACCGAAATGTTCTCCCAGGACGAGGGCATCCGGGCAAATGCCACCTATGAGGCCACGTCAGCGCTCCAGCCCGCATTCAATCCCGAGCATTCGATCACTGCCGGCAACTCGAGCCAGATCTCAGACGGCGCGGCTGCGGTCTTGCTGATGTCATTGGAGAAAGCGAAGGAGCTCGGATTGAAACCTCGCGCTCGAATTCGAGCACAGGCGGTTGTCGGCACCGACCCCGTGCTGATGCTCGAGGGCCCGATCCCAGGTACGGCCGCAGTTTTGAAGAAGGCCGGGCTCGACATCAAGAGCATCGACCTGTTCGAGGTCAACGAGGCGTTCGCCTCGGTGGTGCTCGCATGGGAGAAGGAGACCGGTGCCGACCTCAACAAGACCAACGTCAACGGCGGGGCCATCGCGGTCGGCCATCCCCTTGGCGCCTCAGGCGCCATCCTGATGAACCGACTCCTGTTCGAGCTGGAACGCCGCGACCTTCGCTACGGCCTCGAGACGATGTGCTGCGGCGGCGGCATCGGCACCGCAACCATCATCGACCGCGTGATCGAATGACGACATTCCACGAGCTAGATGCGATCAGCCCCCATGTCCTGCGGGATGGAGTCACCGCACGCGCTTTAACCGGCGAGCGGATGACGGCCTTTCGCGCCACCGCGGGCGGACCGGGCGGCGTTGAAGCGCGAAAGCCCGTCGCACGGACGGTGGCCCTAGCCCGCGTGAGGCACCTTGGGTAAGGGACGCGAGAGGTGAGGCGAGTCCCAGCAGAAACGTAGGGGCCGGTCGGTCCACTCGCCCTGCTGTCCAATGCCGATCCTCGGGGTCGCATACACGGGGCGGCGAGCCGCACCGTCGTCGATGACGTAGATCGACGGGGGCACCAGCGGCGACCCGTTGAGTTCTCTATCGATGTGCAGGGCCCGGCACACCAGGCCAGGCCCGCCCGACCGTCCGACTCCCGGACCCGGCTCGAGCGCGCGTACGAGCACCGCCTGCGGTACACCTCGCTCGCGGGTCACGAAATTGAGGCAGTGATGCATGCCGTAGGTGAAATAAACGTAGGCGTGGCCAGGAAGCCCGTACATCACCTCGTTGCGACGGCTCCGGCGGCCGCCGGACGAGTGGGCTGCCAGGTCATCCGGGCCGAGGTAGGCTTCGACCTCCACCAGCCTGCCCCACATGCGCTCGCCGTCGACCTCGCGGAATAGAACCTTGCCGAGAAGGTCCCTGGCCACAGTCACCGTGTCCCGGTCGAAGAACTCCGGACCCAGGACGCGACCGGCCGGCGCGGCTACAGCCGGTTCAGGCTCGGACTTGGCCAACCGCGCTGCGGCCCGCGTGGCGACGCCTTTTGTCGACGTACAACGATTTGTCAGCGAGCTGGTACATCGCGTGCCAATCCATGCCCGAGCGCCATGACGTGATTCCGATGCTGAACTGGACCGGCACCGGCGATTTGCCTGCGAGGTTCAGCTCGTGAAGCGATTGGCGCACACGCGACGCGACGTCGCTCGCATGGCGCTCGTCGGCTTCCGGCATGGCGACCCCGAACTCGTCGCCACCAAGGCGGCCACAGGTGTCGGTAGCACGCACTGCACGCTGGAGCTCCTGCGCCAGAACACGGATTGCCTCATCGCCGACGTGGTGGCCGTGCGTGTCGTTGATGCTCTTGAGACTGTCGAGGTCGATCATCATCAGCGTCAGGCGGCGCTTGTGGCGCTGCGCGGCGGCGACTGCACGGTCGATTGCACGCTCGAACTCCGGACGGTTGGCGAGCCCTGTCAGATAGTCGGTGCGTGCTTCTCGGGTGTGCTGGCGCGCGCGGTCGAGCGCGACCGCGATCTGGTCCGCCACCGCGGCGACGAACTCGAGGTCGCTGGACTCGAAAGTGCGGGGAAGCCGCGTGGCGACGGTCATCGCTCCCAGCAAAACGCCTTTGGTCCTGAGCTCTGCGCGGATCGCGCTCCACTCCCCGGTGATCCGGTCCACGCGCGACTCCGCCGGGCCCGAGGCAATTTCGACGACCTTCACGAGGCGAGACCGACCTGACTCCGCGAACTCCTCTTCCTCGCCGGGCTGCATGCCAAGCGTCTTGGCCAGTGTCAGCCGCGCGCCCTCTCGAACCCAGACCGCGCCGGCCTGCAGGCGAAGGACCTGCAGCGTCTCGCGGAGCCCGACCTCCGCTATTTCAGCCACGTCGAGGGAGCGGCCGAGCGCGCTGGCGATGTGATACAGGCCGTGCAGCTCTGTCTGACGCGCAATGTGACGGGCTTCGGTGAAGTCGAGATAGCCGCGGATGAAGCTCGAGTTCATGTGCTCGATCACCTCGCCGAGGCGTCCTTGCGCGAGACGAATCACCTCCTCGGAGCCTTCGCTACCGGTCACCTCCTCGGTGACCCGGGCGAGCACCGACCGGCGGAAGACGGATAGACCTTCCATCAGCGCCTCCAGGGGGATTCCCTTTTCCGCATAGCGGCGCGAGGCTTCGCGGGCAATCGCGTAGTACTCGACCCACGGGATGCGAGAGTCCGCGTTCAGGGACCTGAACAGCAGCTCGAGGAATTTTCCCGAGGTCTTGACGAGCTCGTCGACTGACCCGCTTTTCTGGACCTTCAGGATCTCGGGAGCCAGCGAACGCACGGATTCCGCGGCCACCAGACCGCTCTCGCCAGGGTCGGCCGAGAGCCGGTCGGCGAGCTTGCTGAGCAGTTCGCTAGCTCGCTCGGTCATGAGGTGCCACTATAGAGTGACGCCTGCGCGCCCGCGAACCTGCGGCAGGCCTAAATAAATATAAAGGTGCAAAGAGGCAATGGCTACAGTCACCAGGGGATCGATCGGCAAGCTGGAGGAGATTCTGGGCGACGACGCCCGCCGGCTCCTCGATCACAAGTGCGAGACGCTGCCCAAGGCACAGCTTCACCTGCCCGGACCAGACTTCGTCGACCGCATCTGGAAGGACAGCGACCGTCCCACGCGGGTCCTCCGAAGCCTCCAGTCACTCTTCGAGCATGGCCGCCTCTCGGGCTCGGGCTACCTGTCGATCCTACCCGTCGACCAGGGGATCGAGCACACCGCCGGCTCGTCCTTCGCCCCGAACCCGATCTACTTCGACAGCGAGAAGATCGTCGAGCTCGCAATCGAGGGCGGCTGCAACGCCGTGGCCTCGACTTTCGGCGTCCTTGGTTCGGTGGCCCGCCGGTACGCCCACAAGATTCCCTTCATTTGCAAGATCAACCACAACGAGCTGCTCACCTATCCGACCAAGTACGACCAGGTCCTGTTCGGAACCGCGAAAGAAGCGTACGAGATGGGTGCCGTGGCACTGGGCGCCACCATCTACTTCGGCTCCGCCGAGTCGGATCGCCAGATCCAGGAGATCTCTGTCGCTTTCGCCCGGGCGCATGAGCTGGGGATGGCCACGATCCTGTGGTGCTATGTCCGCAACAACGCCTTCAAGAAGGACGGCGTCAACTACGAGACGGCGGCTGACCTCACCGGCCAGGCCAACCACCTCGGGGTGAGCATCCAGGCGGACATCATCAAGCAAAAGCTGCCGGACACCAACCGTGGCTTCGAGGTGCTCAACTTCAGCAAGACCTCCCCTATCGTCTACGAGAAGCTCACCACCGACCATCCGATCGACCTCTGCCGTTATCAGGTAGTCAACTGCTATATGGGCCGCGCGGGCCTGATCAACTCCGGTGGAGAGTCACACGGGGCTTCCGACCTGAAAGAGGCGGTGCGCACGGCTGTCATCAACAAGCGCGCCGGCGGCATGGGATTGATCAGCGGGCGTAAGTCATTTCAGCGCCCGATGAAGGAGGGCGTTGATCTGCTGCACGCGATCCAGGATGTTTATCTGAACCAGTCGGTCACCGTCGCCTGAAGTCGGCAACGACCAACAATGGCGCGGATGGCGGCGATAAGGACGGGCCTGACTGAGTGCGTCTAGCTTTTCTCGGTACCGGCGCGGCATTCTCCCCTGAGCGCTACAACGGAGCGGTGGTCGTCGACGGGCGCCTGCTCCTGGACGGCGGGGCCCCACTGCTGCCTCATATGCATCGTTGCGGCATCGATCCCGGCGCCATAGAGGCGGTTTTCCTGACCCATTTCCACGGCGATCACACACTGGGTTTGCCACCCTTTGCGCTGCACCGAGTCTTCGTCGACCCGCGACCCATCACCTTCATCGGCCCGGCGGGTCTGGCTTCGAGGTTGGAGGCTCTGTGGGAAGTGAGCTGGGGCCAGGATTGGGGGCACGCCATGAAGGCTCGGTTCAACGTGACCTACGAGGAAGCCAAGCCTTCGGGCAGCGTTGGCGGATACAAGTACGAGTCGGTCAAGCTCGACCATGGCACGAGCGGGTCGAGCGGTTACCGGATCAATGTCGCCGGCAAGATCCTGGCCTATTCGGGGGATACCGAGGCGACAGCGCCGCTCGACCAGCTGGTCGAAGGCGCTGACGTGGCCATCGTCGAGGCCACGGGCCCGGGAGACGTGTTCAGCCACATGAGCTGGGAGGCGGCCATCGACCTGAAGGCGCGCCACCCAAAAACACGCTTCATGTTCAACCATCTCTATTCGGGCACCGTCGATGGGGCGGTGAGCGACCTTGAGGTGGTCGAGGTCTGAGCCCACGCACCGTCGCCGGGACGTTGGTGGGGGTGATCACAGGCAGCATCGTTTTCGCCCTGTTCATCGGACTCGGGCTCACCCTGCTGAATCGCGTGGCCAGCCCGCTGCCGGTCATCATCCTGGGCGTCGCCGGCGCATATGCGGGCTGGCTGGTTGGAGTCATCGCCTTTGGCTCGGTACGCGGAGGCCCCGACCACCACGAACCAGAGCAGGAAAAACGCGAATGAGCCCAGATGGGGCAAGCACGCGGCCCCTGCTCGACAAGCTCGGCGTGAAGCCAGGCGCCAAGATCGGGATCGTCAACCTCGACGACGACAGCTTTGTCGCCCTTCTTCGCACGCGAACCCAGGACATCGTCCAAGGCAAACCCTCGGCCCCAGCCGACCTCGTGTTCTTCGGCGCTGAGACACCGCAGGACTTGAGCAAGATCGAAGGCATGAAGGAGTGGATCGAGCCCAATGGCGCGATCTGGGTGGTCAGAACCAAGGGCGGACGCGGCGCCCTCCGCGATATCGATGTGATCGCAGCGGGCCTGGCCGCCGGCCTCGTCGACAACAAGATCGCAAGCTTCTCGGAGACCCAGGGGGCGATGCGGTTGGTGTTTCGGTTGCGGGATCGGCCGAGAACGGTGCGACTGCAACCGGCCGGCATGGCTCGCAAACGCACGTCTGCGAGCACGCCCAAGCGTGGCCACGTTTGACATTTCTCATCCGCGCCGCGGAGCCAGGCGACGTGCCTCTGATCGCCGACCTGATCCGCCAGCTGGCGAAATTCGAGAAGCTCGAGGACGAGGTCGTCATGACTGAAGAGCTCCTGAAGGCGGGACTGTTCGGTCCCCGTCCCTACGCGGAGACCGTGATCGCGGAGGAGGACGCCCAGCCCATTGGCTTTGCCCTGTTCTTCCACACGTTCTCGACCTTTCTAGCACGCCCGGGCCTTTACCTCGAGGACCTGTTCGTGCTGGCCGAGCATCGAGGGCGTGGCGTGGGACGAGCGCTGCTGGTGCATCTCGCCCACCTGGCGGTCGAGCGCGGGTGCGGCCGGCTGGAGTGGGCGGTCCTCAATTGGAATCAGGAGGCGATTCGCTTTTACGAGCGCCTTGGCGCCATGCCGAACTCGGAATGGACCGTCTACAGGCTGACTGGTAAGGCGCTCAGCTCGCTTGCACGAGAATAGTCAGGAGATGGACGTCCTTCGCCCGAAAGAGCTCAACACCCATCCAGGGGACGAGATCGTGTTATGGGCACGCGGCCAGCTGGAGATCGCCAGCTCCATCCTGGACAACCCCGGCGGCGGCCTTCTCTTCGCCACGCAGACGATCGGCCAAGTCAAGGCGGCCCTGCACGAGCGCGATCCTGAGCACTGGGAAGCCGTGGTCGCGGTTCTGGATCGGGCCGAGGACGCCGCCATCCGCCGCGAGTTCGACACCGCACGCCGTCTTGTGGGTGAGGCCGTCGCCAAGCTCGGTTCCCGCTAGCTGCTGCCTCTCGCGCAGGTGTCCAGATGACGCCGGCCCAAGCACTGTTCATGGGCCTTCTGCAGGGGGCCACCGAGCTTTTTCCGGTCTCGTCGCTCGGTCACGCCGTATTGATACCGAGCCTCTTGCATTGGAGCTTCAAACAATCCGACCCTTCATTCGTGCCGTTCCTCGTGCTCCTCCACCTGGGAACGGCCTGCGCGCTGTTGATCATCTATCGGACGCAGTGGGTGGACATCATCAAGGGTTTCTTCACCGCTGCCGTGCGTGGCCGCATCGATACGCCGTCCGAACGTCTTGCCATGTTGCTCATGGTCGGCACGATCCCCGCCGCGATTCTCGGAGTCTTTCTCGAAACTCGAATCAAGTCGCTGTTCGCCAGCCCCTACGTTGCGGCAGGGTTCCTGGTCGTCAACGGCGCTCTGATGCTCACATTCGAGCAGCTGAGGCGCCGCACCGAGCGTCGCGCTGCACTGGACTCCAGGCCCAGGATCGAGCAGGAGGAAGGCTTTGCGGAAGCGGAGCGGATCAGCTTTCGAGCCGCAGCCCTGGTTGGCGCGTGCCAAGCGCTTGCCTTTCTGCCCGGCATCTCACGATCGGGAGTCACGATCGGCGGGGGCCTCATGGCCGGCTTGCGGCATCAGGAAGCTGCCCGATTCTCGTTTCTGCTCGCCACGCCCGTCATCCTCGCCGCTGGCGTACTCGAGGTGCCGCAGCTGTTCGCGCGCGGCGTGCCGGTAGGCGAGTACATCGCCGCCGCAATCCTTTCCGGCGTCGCGGCTTACCTGAGCGCCCGCTTCTTGCTTCGCTATTTCCGGTCGGGGCGGCTTGATCCCTACGGCTGGTACTGCATGGGTGCGGGGTTGGTATCCCTGGGCCTGTTAGCCTTGAACCTGTGAAGTCAAATCAGCTCGCCATCGGCTTCGTCGTCCTCGCCGTCATCTTCCTGGTGGTGGCGGTCCTGTACGCGCTGGGTGCCTTGCAGCTCTTCGCCTCAACCACCAGCGGACCGCACTACAAGCACGCGATCTTGTTCGTGGTTCTCGCTGTCGCCAGCTTGATCGCCGCCAACTTCACGCGGGCGAAGACGGTCTAGCGCGTAGATTCCGCGATTCGAGCGGGCACCTGCCTGCCCGATAGGTCTTTGTCGCCAACGTGCACGTCCTCGTGATAGACGGCCTCGGCGTTGACCTTCCACGGGTCGTAGCTCGAACCGGTCGCGATGTTCCTGGCGACCAGCAGCGCCGTCATCATCGAGTGGTCCTGGTTGTTGTACTTGTGCATTCCGTTTCGGCCGATCAGATGAAGGTTGCTCAACTGGGTGTGCAGATAGTCGCGCACAACGTTCACGTGCTGCTGGTATGAATCGTCATAAACCGGATACGCCTTCGGCTGGCGGACCACCACTCCGTCGAACACCTGGTCCGGCGTGCAGATGCCCAGCTGAGCCAGCTCATCCGTCGCACGCTTGATCAGGGTCGCATCGTCAGAGGTCCACATGCCGTCGCCCTCGAAGCAGAAGTACTCGAGGCCAAGGCACGTCTTGGTCTGGTCGGGCACCATGTTGGGGCTCCAGTTCTTGAAGTTCTGGATCCGTCCGACCTTCACGCTCGGGTCATGGATGTAGATCCAGTTGTCGGGAAAGACGTCCTTGCGGTCGATCATCAGCGCGATCGAGATGAAGTCTCGATAGCCCAGCGCGGCC
>DASXNH010000175.1:0-10368 GCA_036495195.1 Candidatus Dormiibacterota bacterium | reverse complement strand
ATTCGTCCTTGAGCAGGCGCCGCAGGCTGAACTGTTGAGAGTCGTCGAAACCTATAAGCCCGAAGGCAATCCTGTCCGGGGTTTCACCCGACCGCCGCGTAAGGACAAGCGCAAGCCTTGAGGTTTAATGGATGGAATCGGTAAAAGGAACACCCTGCGAAGGCGCAATCGAAAAAGCGCTGGTACTGGCTCACCAGATCCTGGCGGAGGAAATTGCGCCGTTTGATGGGGCGCGCCAAATTGCCTGGCTAGGATCGGCCGATTGCTACGACTTCCTCAATGAAGTCGACGCGGTCAACGGGATGGCTGGGTTTTGGCAGGAGGTTGACGACTGGGAGGTCCGTCAGGATGACCCGTTATCGAGAAACGAGATCTCCGAGAAAATCCGCCATGCAGCCGGTGCCTTCATCGACGAGTTCGGCTCATGGCAGCCCGGGGGAGGCGAACAGTAACTTGCGCGTACTGGATCACACCAACTGGAGAGGCGTACTGAAACCCACGGCTTTCGGGGCGGGGAGCATTTTCGTATTCAAATCGGGTTTGTGGGCCGAGAACGGACATAAGCCGGGTTCTGTGTCCCTTGCGGGACGGTGACCATCTGTCTGGGATGCCGGTTGCCCGGCACCTCTAGCGACCGATACCCGAGGACTTGGCGAGCCGCCAGCAACGCCCTCCTATTTGGTCTTGCTCCGGACGGGGTTTGCCTGGCCGGCCGGTCACCCGGCCGCCGGTGGGCTCTTACCCCACCTTTTCACCCTTACCCGCAGCTGGTCTCCGGAGACACCCGCCGCCGGCGGTAATTTTCTGTGGCACTTTCCTTCGGGTCGCCCCGACTGGGTGTTACCCAGCGCCCTGCTCTGTGGAGCCCGGACTTTCCTCCAACGCTATTTACTTCGCCGGCGGCCACCCGTCCGCCTCGGCCCGAGGTGATTCTACCCGCGAGGGGCCGGCTTCTTAACCTGCTCGTCCAAGGCCATGTTGGCCAGTGCGTCGGCGCCGCGGTTCTTCTCCCGCTCGACGTGCGAGATCACCACTTCGTCAAAGCCGCCCAGCAGCTCCTTGGCCCGCTGATATAGAGGTTGCAGCTCTGGTTTTCTGACCCGGTAGCTGCCGTTCACCTGCTCGACCACAAGCTTGGAGTCGAGATAGACCTCGAGGCGGTCCGGCTTCCACTCGGCCGCGGCCTTGAGACCCTCGATCAATGCCTGGTATTCAGCCTCGTTGTTGGTCGCCTTGCCGAGGTAGCGATGCAGCCCGCGAAGGCGCGTGCCCTTGTCATCTTCGATGACGACCCCGACCGCGGCCGGGCCGGGGTTCCCGCGCGCCGCCCCATCGGTGAATACGCGCAGGACCTTGGTCAGCCGAGCACCAGGATTCGGCTGCAGTGCTCGCACTGGACGAGGTCGTCCAGACCCTTGCGCAAGACCTGCATCCCTGACGAGGTCACCGTGACGCGGCAGCCGGTGCACTGGTTGTTGACGACCCTGGCGATCGGTGGCTGCGCGCGCACTCTCGAGTAAGCCGCCTGGGCAGCCGGTGGCACCTCTGCCCAAACCTGGTCACGCTCCGCTTCGACCTCAGCCAGCTCCGCCTGAGCCGCCGCCAACTCTGCCTTCAGAGCCGGCTCTTCGCCCGACGACACCTGGCGTCCCTCGGCCAGGTTCGCGGTGGCGGTTCGCACCGCGTCGTCCGCGACTTCCGCGTCCTCCATCAGGTGAAGCTCCGCGTCCTCCTCTTCGACAAACCGCGCCTTCATGTGCGCGACCTCGTCCGACAGCTGTATGAGCTCGGACGGGCTGCGGATGCGACCGCTCATGAGCTCCTTCTCGCGCGTGCGCAGCTTGGTGCGGTGATCCTCACGCGCATGGTCGGACTCGCGCAGCCGCGACGCAGCCGCTTCCTGCGCGGCCCGCGCCTCTTGCAGCGCATCCTCGAGGCTCACCACCTCGGGGTCGGATTCCAGCCTTGACTCCAACCGGGCGATGGCGCTACGAAGAGCCCGTTCCCGCTCGACGAGGCCTTGGTAGGTGAGCAGGAGCTGGGCCGGGTTCATCAGGGCTGCTTGGGTTTCATCGCCGGAGGCACCGTGTCGAACCCGATGCGGTGGGCTTCGGCTGCGCGATCGGTCGCCACGGCCATCTCACCGAACTTCTCCTCGTACGCGGCAACGTTCTGCGCGAGCAGCTGCGACAGCAGCTTCATGTGGTTTGGGCTCATCCCCACGCGCGTGTAGATCCGCACCAGGCCCGGCTCCTCGGGCGCCCACTGGCCGAAGTTGAGAACGAAGCCGAGCGGATTGCCATTGATGAGGACGGCATCCGTGTACACGACCTGGTTGGCGCTCTCCTGGACCTTGACCCTAATCGGGAGCTCACTCATTCCAGCACTACCAGCACCTGGCCCTCCTTGACCACATCAGTTTCTTTGACCCGGATCTCCTTCACCTTGCCCGCACGGGGAGCGGTGACCGAGATCTCCATCTTCATCGACTCGAGAATCATGAGCACATCGTCCTCGGCGACCTCGTCGCCCGGCTTGCTTGTGATCTTCCAAACGCTTCCCACCAGCTCCGCTCTGACCTCGGTCATGACGATCTGCCTGAGCGACCGAGGTTAGGGGCCGGACGCGGGGCGCCTTCGAGGCCCAGCTGCTTCCTGGCCTGTGCCGGAGTCGCCACGTCGCGACCGAGATCACGACAGAGTGCTGCCGCCTTCTCGACCAGGTCGCCGTTGCTTTTCGCCATCCTCCCTTCCTCAAGGTAGAAGTTGTCCTCCAGACCGACGCGGACATTGCCTTCCATCGCGATCGCGGCCGCCACCAGCGCCCACTGCTCGAGACCAATGCCGATCACCTGCCAGCACGAGCCGGCGGGCAGCGAATCCACCTGGTCGACGAGGTGGCGGGTGGTGCCGGGAATGCCGCCCAGGACGCCCATGATGAGGCTGAACTGATACGGGAGCGCGAGCACGCCCATGTCGATGAACGGCCTGGTGTTGCCGATGTGGCCGGCGTCGAAGCACTCCATCTCCGGCCGCACTCCCGCCTTGTTCATCGCCTCGAGAAAGAACTGGATGTCCTTGAACGGGTTGGCGAAGACGTGGTCGTGCACGAATGTCTTGCGCTTGGCGGAATAGATCGCGTAGTTCATCGAGCCCATGTTCAGCGCCGCCATCTCCGGTCGGAGCTCGCTGATGTGCTCGATGCGTTCTTCACGCGGAACGCCGACCGCACCGGTCGAGAAATTGACGATCACGTCGGTCCGTGCCCGAACCTCGGCGAAGATCTCCGCAAAGGTTTCGACCCGCCAGTCGGGGCCGCCCTGGGGCGTGCGCGCGTGGATGTGGACGATCGCGGCCCCGGCATCGGTAGCGCGCTTGGCCTCCTCGCCGATCTCCTTTGGCGTGTAAGGGATGGCGGGGCAGTGGTCGCGAGTCGCGAGGACGCCGGTGAGAGCCGCGGTGATGATCGTCGCCGTCATACAGGCATGTTTCCGTGCTTGCGCCACGGACGGTCGATCTTCTTGTTGCGGGCCTGCTCGATGCCTCGAATGATCACGCGGCGCGTTTCGGCGGGGTCGATGACGTCGTCGATCATCGCCCAGCCCGCGGCGAGATAGGGGTTGATCTGCGACCTGATCGTCTCGATGAGCAGCGCGCGCGTTGCCTCGGGTTTGTCCGAGGCTTCGATCTGCTTGTTGAAGATGATGTTGACCGCGCCATCCGGCCCCATGACGGAGATCTCCGCCAGCGGCCAGGCGACGATGAGGTCGGGCTGATACCCCTTGCCGCACATTACGTAGTAGCCGGCGCCATACGCCTTCCGCATGATCACCGTGACCTTGGGCACCGTGGCCTCCGAGGTGGCGTAAAGCATCTTCGCGCCGTGGCGGATGATGCCGTCGGCCTCCACCTGCGAGCCGACGATGAAGCCCGGCACATCCATCAGATAGACGAGCGGGACGTTGAACGCGTCGCACATTCGGATGAAACGGGCGGCCTTGTCGGCGGAGTCGGAGTCGAGGATGCCGCCCTTCTGCATCGGCTGGTTGGCGACGACGCCCACCGCGTGGCCGCCGGCCCGCGCGAACCCGACGACGATGTTCTTCGCCCAGGTGGGCTTGATCTCGAACCACGAGTCGCGATCGAACACCGCCTTGATCACGCGCTTGACGTCGTAGGCGGCGCGCGGGTTGGTCGGCACGATCTTATCGAGGCCGTCAACATCTCGATCACCAGAGTCGTCGGTGGCACGAAATGGAGGCTCGTCCGCGTTGCTCGACGGCAGGTACGACAGGAATCTCCGCACCATCGCGATGCAATCGCGGTCGTCGTCGGCCTCGTTGTCGCCCACGCCCGACTCGTAGCAGTGAACCTGCGAGCCACCCATCTCGTGATCGGTGACGTCCTCGCCAGTCGCGGCCTTCACCAGCCGCGCCCCGCCGAGGGACATCGAGGAGGTTTCCTTGACCATCGGGACGAAGTCCGCCAGACCCGGGATGTACGCCGTGCCCGCCGAGCACGGACCGAGCATGGCTGCCACCTGCGGGATGACCCCCGACATCACAACCTGGTCATAGAAGAGGTATCCGGTACCGGCGAAGGTCGAGCCGGCGGCCTCTTGAATGCGCGCGCCGGCCGAGTCGAGCAGCCAGACGATCGGCCGGCGATACCGGAGCGCGAGCTCGCGCACCCTCGCCGCCTTGAACTGCTCCCCCACCGCGCCCATCGAGCCCGCCATGACTGTGAAGTCATAGGCGATGACCCACACATCGCGGCCTTCGACCTCGCCGTGACCGGTGACCACCCCGTCCGACGGCGTGCCGTCGACATCCGGCTCGCCGCCCCGCACCGCCTGTTGCGAAGCGAGCAGGCCGAACTCGACGAAGGTGTCCCGGTCGAAGAGAAGGTCAATCCGCTCGCGCACGGTGAGCTTGCCGCGCTCGTGCTGCTTGGCGATCTTCTCCCTGCCGCCCATGGCCAGGTTCTTCTGGCGGCGCGCCTTGAGCTCGGAGATCTTCGCCGCATACTCGTCGCTCACGGGCGTGATCCTCCCACAAGGAGATCGTCACGCTTGCCCCACCGATCGAGGAAGCGGTAGAAGTTCCGGCGCGATAGCCGGTCGCGCTCGGCTGGGGCGGTCGCCTCCCATAGGCGATGCGTGTATCGATCCAGCGGCAGCCCGGGAACCGTGACAGCGCGCCCGCCTTTGTCTCGGAGCCGGAAGCTGAAGTCGATGTCAGCGATCCGGTAGAAGCGGAACTTGGGGTCGAAGCCATGCACCGCCTGGGCGTCGGCGCGCCGAAACGCCATGCAGTAGCCTTCGATCGCGTCCACCTCAGGGCCCGGGTCCTCCTCGAACTCCTTCAGCGTGCCCTTGCCCCGAATGCCAAACGGGCCGGCGACCACCACCGACGGGTCGGCGAGCGCTTCGATCAGCGGTGAGACCGCGTCGCCGGTGAGCTCGATGCCAGGGTCGAACAGGACGACGATGTCACCGGTGGCCGCCTCGATGGCGGCGTTGACGGCGGGCGCGTAGCCGAGAGGCGGGTCCAGCCTTATCGAACGCAGCCGGTAGGCGGCGCGAGTGTGCATCCAGCCGGCCATCCTCGTGTCGCCGGAGTTGTCCACCACGATGGCTTCGAAGTCCGACTTGCAATGGGTGAACACCGAAAGGAGCCAGCGCTCGAGGTCCGGAATCCATCCATGAGCGACTGTTATCAGCGAGACGGCCCGAGGCTTCACGAGCTCGTCTCCGGTGGCCGGAGCCTTCAGCGCCTCGAGCTCACTGCCCGTGGGGCTGTCCAGGACGTCCCACCCGCCAGCACGAAGCTGTTCGCGGATCGCATCGGCCGCCACGAAGTCGCGTTCGCGCCGGCGCTCGACGCGTGCAGCCAGAAGTTCTTCAGCCTGGGAGCGGTCCGCTGCTACCCCTTCTTCGCTTTGACCGCGGTGGTCAGCGCGGGCACGATCTTCAGCGCGTCGCCCACCACGCCAAGGTCGGCCATCTTCATGATCGGGGCCTCGGCGTCCTTGTTGATGGCGATGATGATCTTCGACGCCTTCATGCCGACCGTGTGCTGCATGGCGCCGGAGATGCCGACTGCTATGTAGACGCCCGGCCGCACCGACTTGCCGGTCTGGCCGACCTGCATCGAGTACGGAACCCAGCCGGCATCGACGACCGCGCGGCTCGCGCCCACCGCCCCGCCGAGCGCGCCAGCGAGGGCCTCCAGCAATGGAAAGTTGTCAGGCCCGCCCATACCGCGACCGCCGCTGATCACAACCTTGGCGTCCTCGAGCTTCACCTTCTCGGACGCCTCCACGACACGCTCGACGATGTGCGCGCGCTTGGAGTCGGGCCCGATTGCCGCGTCGATTTCCTTGATCTCGGCCGTCCCGCCAGTTTCCTCTGCTTCGAATGACTTCGGTCTGATCAGGATGATCGCGGGCTTCTTGTTGGCCTTCATCGAAGCGACCTTCGCGCCGCCGAAGTAAGGCACGCTCGCGACAAAGCCGCCATCCTTCGCGACCACATCGCCGGCGTTCGAAATGAGACCGACCCCGAGCCGCGCGGCCAGGCGGCCCGCGATGTCGCGCGAGTCTGATGTGAACCCGAAGAGGATGAGATCCGGCGACCCCGACTTAAACAGGGCGGCCAGTGCATCGGTCGCGGGCTCCGCGATGAAATCGTCGAACCCCTTGTCCTCGTTGACGTAGACCGTTTGCGCGCCATGCTTGCCAAACGTTTCTGCGGCCGCCTTCGCGCCCGATCCGAGCGCGACCACCTCGACGTCACCGAGCTCGCGCGCCTTTGCCATGAGCTCCAACGCGGTCGGCTGGAGCTTGCCCTGATTCAACTCCGCAAAGACCCAGATCTTCGCCATGCTCAGAGCACCTTCGCCTGGACGAGGACCTGGATGATCTGGTCGACCGCGGTGCCGTCGTCCTGGATGACCTTGCCGGCTTTGCGCGTCTCCGCCTGGGACACACCCTCAATGGTCTCCGCCGACTCTCCCTTCTCGATGCCCAGGTCGCCCAGGCCAATCTGCTTTATCTCTTTCGAACGCGCGGCCATGATTCCTTTCAGCGACGCGTAGCGCGGCTCTGCGATGGCCGCGGTGACGCTGATCAGGACGGGCGTCGCCGCCTCGACGACCTGATAACCGTCGGCGGTCTGGCGATGAACCTTGATCGTCGTGCCGTCCACCTGCACCTTCTTGGCGATGGTCAGCTGCGGCATGCCCAGGAGCTCGGCGAGCATCGGGGGCACCATGCCCGTGCTTCCGTCATATGACTCGGTGCCGCAGATCACGAGGTCCGGCGACTCGGTCTTGATCGCGGCGGCAAGCGCGCGTGCTGTCATGAGAGCGTCGGCTCCGGCAAGCTGGGGATCGGAGATGAGGACGCCGCGGTCGGCGCCCATCGACAGACCTTTGCGGATCGCGTCCTTCGCCTTCTCCGGGCCCATGGAAACGAGGATCACCTCTCCCCCATGCGCTTCCTTCAGCTGCAGGGCCTCTTCGACGCCGCACTCATCGCCGGGATCGAGGACGACTTCTTTGTCGCGAGCCAGGGTGTTATCGGCTTCGAGGGTGCTGACGGAGTTGGGGTCCGGCACCTGCTTCACGGTGACGACGATCTTCACAAGGCAGCCTCCAGTAAGGGAAGGGAACCGCTCAATTATCGCCGCGGCTCAACTCGTGACGGAAGCGCTCGTAGTCGTCCGGTCCGTTCAGGCTCAGGAACCAGTGTGGTTGGAGGCTGTCGAGCCAGGTGACGTCGAGCTGCTCCGCGAGGTCGGAAGCCCTGTACCTGCCGGCATCGAGAGCGGCCGTGATTCGCGGCAACGCCGAGCGGCGATACGCGGCGCACATGGGCTCAGGCCGACCATCGATTCTAGGGATCGCGGCATCGCAGCCGTGCGAAGCCGCCACTGCCATCTCGGCGATCTCGCGGGTCACGTAAGGCATGTCGCAGGCGACGGCAAACGTCACGTCGTTTCGGGCCGCGCCGAGGCCGGCTTCGAGACCGGCGAGCGGCCCCGCGGACGGTTTGCGATCGAAGACGATCCGATACGGAAGGTGCTCATGAACCTGCTCGGGTTCCGCAAACGAGACCACCACCTCAGAAAACCCAGGGGACATGCGATCCACGACCCAGCGCAGGAGATTGGTGTCCCCCACCTGGAGCCAGGCCTTGGCACGGCCCATCCTCCGGCTCTCGCCGCCCGCGAGCACCAGCAGCGTGGCTTGCATGACGACTATCATCGGCCCGCCGTGCGCGCCATCGATTTCCACGTCCACCTCCCGACACCGGACTGGCTCGACAAGTCGATGAAGGGATACGTGGAGGCGGCGGAGGCTTACTTCCGCTCCAAGATCGTGAGGCGCACGCTCGCCGAGCTGGCGAGCGATTACGAGAAGCTGGATGTGCTGGCGGTGCTGCTGGCGTGGGACGCCGAGACCGCGACCCACCGGCCTCGTGTGCCGAACGAGTTGGTCGCCCAGGCTTGTGCGGACTTCCCCAAAGCGTTCGTCGGTTTCGGCAGCGTCGACCCGCTCAAAGGGGAGCGGGCGGTGGCAGAGCTCGACAACATCAGCTTCATGGAGCTCAGGGGCGTCAAGCTCCACCCCTCTCTGCAGGCCTTCGCGCCGGACGACGAGCGCTACTGGCCCCTGTACGAGCGGTGCGAGGAGCTCGGTCTCGCGATTCTTTTCCACACCGGCACCAGCGGCATCGGGGCAGGGCAGCCCGGCGGTCAGGGCATCAGGCTCGACTACGCACGCCCGATCAGGCTGGACGCGGTCGCCGCCTCGTTCCCCAACCTCAACATCATCGCGGCGCACTTCGGCTACCCGTGGCACACGGAGCTGCTGGCGATGGCGCTGCACAAGACGAACATCCACATCGACATCTCAGGCTGGGCGCCGCGCTACATCCCCGCCGAGGTCCTCAGAGACATGAAAGGCCGGCTGCAGAACCAGTTCGTGTTCGGAAGCGACTACCCGTTCATCCAACCGGAACGGTGCCTGGAAGAGCTGGCGACGCTCGAGATCCCAGAGCCGGTTCTTCAGAAATTGCTCGTCAGCAACGGTCAGCGACTGCTCGGCTTGTCGTAGCCGCCGACCAGACGCGCAGAGGCGCGGGCATGGATCACGATCGCTTGCGCCGGCAAGAAGCTGAACGGCAGCCTGATGATCTCGCGAGTGGAAATGGTCACCGTCGAGCCGGCGACCAGCACCGAATCCACAACCGCCGCAGGTTCCGAATCCCTCATCGCGCGCGCGCCTGCCAGACGAGCGTTCAGAGGGTCGACCATCAACACCGAACGCGAGCGCAAAGCACCGACATCGACTTGCTCCGAAGCCGCCTCCGCCGCCTGCGCCGTAGCGGCCTGCAATGCGGCAGCTTGCATGCTCACAAATGCCGCGTCCACTGTGTATGCCGCCAGCGGGACAAGGATCACGGGCACCAGCACGGCGTAAAACGCGAGCACCTGCCCTCGCTCACGGCGCTTCACGCGATGTGTGACCTCCAGGATTCCAACCGCAACCGAACTTCTGAATGCAGAGGCAGCTGGCTCGGAAGCAGAAGAAATGCGGCCCAAGCGAGGTCGACGCTCGCGGACGACGATGCGGCGACGTTGCCTTTTCTATCGAAGTCTCCGACCGAGACGACGAGGGTCGCTGAGCGCACCGGGTAGTCGGCGATGACTTCTCGGAACCTGACCTCGGCGACTGTGCTCGCAGCCCCTGCGCTCGGAGCTCTTGCAGCGGCTTCGGCGGCCGCCTGCGTCGCCGCATCAAGGCCGGCTCTCGCGCTCGCGACCTGCACGCTGGCCAAAGTGCCCAGCGTCAGGAGAAGCGCGACAGGCGCGCAAAGTGCCAGCTCAAGAAGAGCCTGACCATGATCTCGCCTCATCTCGAGAACACCTCCTTCTGCACCACCACTCGCGCATGTAGAGGTAGGCCGTCCGCACCGACGAGTGGCACGATCGCCGGGACCATGCCACCGACTTCTACCTGGACGGCGTCACCCAGATCGGTCGCACAGACCCACAGGGCAGGCGCGGCCTGAGTGCCGCCCGGGCACCAGGCCGAAGACGAGACGCCAACGAGGCTTGGGGAAAGAATTCGCCGTGTCACCTCGACCGCGAGCACGGGCGTGCCTCCCGTCGCCGCCGCCGCGCGCGCGCCCGCGAGGGCGGCTGACCGTGCCGCATAAGCCTCGGACCCCCAGACCGCGGTCTCGACCGAACCGAGCGCGAGCAGTAGCGCGATTGGCCAAGCCAATGCGAACTCGATAAGTGCGGTTCCGCGAGTCAGCCGCGAGCGAGGGTTCAATGGAGGTTGCGTTGCAGCGCCGTTAC
>DASXNH010000174.1:0-36289 GCA_036495195.1 Candidatus Dormiibacterota bacterium | reverse complement strand
CCTCACCCGCGCTCTTTTTAGCCGATCTCTTCCCAAGAGGTCGCGTTGCCCTCAAACGGATCAGGCTCAGCCTCCTCCTGGTTTCCCACCTTCTGGTGGAACCTGCTCGCGATCATCTGGTAGGCCATCGCTTTGGGGATGCCCAGCTTGGTCAGTGACTTGACCTCGTCGGCCATCACCTTGTCGCGGGCAGCTTCGACAGCCGCCAGGACCTCTTCGATGGTTGCCGTCTTCTTGACCATAGGTAT
This sequence comes from Candidatus Dormiibacterota bacterium, assembly GCA_036495195.1. GTDB lineage: Bacteria > Chloroflexota > Dormibacteria > Dormibacterales > Dormibacteraceae > Palsa-872. Next base: position 36,041 of record DASXNH010000174.1, on the reverse strand, counting down.
CAGATCATACCCAAGCCAACCGTCCCTCAATCCCCGGTCGACCGCCCGTCTCGAGTCCTTAAACTTACAGAGGTGCCGGTCGCCGCTGAAGGTGCTGGGGGAGTGGATGGCTGCTGAGTTCCCGCCCGACAAGATCAGGAACGTGGTCCTGCTCGGCCACTCGCATGACGGCAAGACGGCACTCGCCGAGGCGATGCTGTTCGCTTCGGGCGCGATCCCGCGGATGGGCTCGACCGACCAGGCAACCGCAACCACCGATTTCGAGCCCGAGGAACACAAGCGGAAGATCTCGATCAACCTCGGGGTGGCCTCCGTCGAGCACAACGGCTACAAGATCAACGTTCTCGACGCCCCCGGCTTCTTCGACTTTGCCGGCCAGGTCCTGAGCGCCCTGCGGGTCACGGAGGGAGCCGTCGTGGTCGTCGGGCCGGGCGGCCAGCTGCCTGTCGGCACCGAGGTTGCATGGGAGTACTGCAACCGCACCAGCAAGCCTCGGATCGTGGTCGTCAACAAGCTGGACAAGGAGAACTCGGACTTCTACGGGGTGGTCGCCGCCATGCGAGAACAGCTGGTTCCGAGGCCTTTTCCCCTGCACCTTCCAATCGGCTCCGAGCACGACTTCCGGGGGATCGTCGACCTCCTCCACCTTAAGGCTTTTGTGACCACCCCGGATGGCAAGGGCGGAGAGGCCCCAATCCCCGACGACATGAGAAAGCTGGTCGAGGAAACTCGCGGCCAGTTGATCGAGGCGGCGGCCGAGAGCGACGACGAGCTGCTCGAGAAGTTCCTCGATGCCGGAACGCTCAGCGAGGAGGAGATCCAGCGCGGCCTACGGGAGGGGATCCTCGCCGGGAAGGTGGCGCCGGTCGTCTGCTGCTCAGCCACGAAGTTGCTGGGCGTGCGAACGCTGATGTCCACCATCTGCGAGCTGCTGCCGCCGGCGGAAGGCGAGCCCGACAAGCCGGTAAAGGCGTTTGTCTTCAGCACGGGCGGCGACCAGTTCGGTCGCGTCAGCTATTTCAAAGTTGCGGCGGGCACCGTGAAAGCCGATATGCATCTGGCCAACTTGAGCCAGGGCGGAGAGGAGCGGCTAGCTCAGATCTTCTTTCCACGTGGCAAGGAGCACCAGGCAACGGCGGAGGTCCACGCCGGCGACATCGGCGCGGCCACCAAGCTCGCCCACACTCTCACCGGCGACACGCTGGGAGCGAAGGATGCCGGCGCCCTGCCTGCCCTGGCGCTGCCTGGCCCGGCCTACAGCGTCGCCATCACGCCCAAAGCCAGGGGCGACGAGGAGAAGATCTCGAGCGGATTGGCACGATTGAGCGAGGAGGACCCGACGCTGCACGTCGAGCGGCTGGAGGAAACCCACCAGCTCGTGATCGCCGGCCTGGGCGACGTCCACCTCGATGTCACGCTCGAAAAGCTGAAGAGGAAGTACGGCGTCGAAGCGACCACCCAGACCCCTCGCGTCGCCTATCGCGAGACGGTCTCGGGCCACAGCCGCGCGGAGGGTCGCCACGTGAAGCAGTCGGGCGGCCACGGCCAGTACGGAATCTGCGTGATCGAGGTGACGCCGACGAAGCGAGGCGAGGGTTTCATCTGGGAGGACAAGATCTTCGGCGGCGCCATTCCGCAGAACTTCCGCGTCTCGGTGCAGAAGGGAATCGTCGACAACATGAGCAAGGGGGTCGTCGCCGGTTACCCCATGGTGGATGTGAAAGTGACCCTGGTCGATGGCAAGTTCCACCAGGTCGACTCCAATGACATGGCCTTCCAGATCGCCGGCTCCATGGCCATCCGCAAAGCCTCGCTGGAGGCCGGACCTGTCTTGCTTGAGCCAATCGTCGAAGCGGATATCCGCGTGCCGGAAAAGAACCTCGGCGCAATCATGTCGGACATCAATGGACGGCGCGGCAAGATCCTGGGCACCGAGCCCGACGATGGATATGAGAAAGTGCGGGCTACAGTGCCCGAGCACGAGATGCTCCGCTTCGCGCTCGATCTCCGTTCGATCACGCAGGGTCGCGGCAGCTTTCAGAAGAAGTTCTCACACTACGATGAGATGCCCGCACACCTTGCCAAAGCCATCATCGAAGAGTTCCAGAAGCAACACGAAGCTGCCTCCTGACCTGGTGGCAGGCTCGCGGCTGACCACCTGGTGAGCGCTCCGAGCGCTCATGACGTCTGCATCATCGGCGGAGGGGTGACCGGCGCCGGCATTGCGCGCGATCTTTCATTGCGCGGACTGTCGGTCCTCCTTGTAGAAAAGGGCGACTGGGGAGCAGGCACAAGCGGCTCTTCGACATGGATGATCCACGGCGGTCCGCGTTACCTCGAGTTCGACTGGGACACCACCCGCCGCTCCACCCAGGACGCCGGTTACATCGTGACCATCGCTCGGCACATGGTCTACCGTGTCGCGTTCCTCATTCCGATCCTTCCGCACGACAGGAACAACATCGAGCGTATGGAGACGGCGATGGAGGTATACGACCGCTTCCAGCCGCTCAAGAAGTCGAATTCTCACGTCCGCCTCACTGCCGAGGAGGCCCGACAGGCCGAGCCTGGACTTACAAGCGATCTCATCGGAGCGGTGACCCTGGAGGAGTGGGGCGTCGACCCTCACCGCCTGGTGTTCGCAAACGTGCAGGACGCAATGGCCAACGGCGCACGGGCAATGAACCACACGCGCGTGACCGAGCTGCTTCGCGATGGAACCAAGGTGATCGGCGTCCGCCTCCGGGCGGCTGACGGTAGCCTGTCCGAGGCCAGGGCCAAGGTCGTGGTCAACGCCGCAGGGCCGTGGGTTCCCGAAGTCAGCCGGATGGCCGGGGCGGATGTGCAGCTGCGGCCGGCCAAAGGGATCCATCTCGTCTATCCGCATCGAATCTCGAACTTCGGTCTGAGCGCAGAAACCGTCGACGGCCGCGACGTGCTGATGGTGTCCCACGGCGGATTCACGCTGCTGGGCACCACCGACGACGATTTCTATGGAGACCTTGACTCGGTCGACGTCACTGAGGATGAGGTCGACTACCTGCTGCAGGCGTTCGAGCGCATCTTTCCCGGCATCCGGAATTACAGGCCCGTCCGAACCACGACGGGTGTGCGACCGACCCTTTTCAAGTGGAGGCGCTACGAGGACGAGCTCTCACGGCGCTACCAGGTCATCGATCATTCGGCCGACGGCGCCGAAGGGTTCATCACCATCGCCGGCGGCAAGCTGTCGATGTACAGGTTGATGGCCGAGGAAACCAGCGACGCGGTGTGTCGCAAGCTCGGGCACCAAGCCCCGTGCACCACCGCGGTTCGCCCACTGCCTGGCAGCGAGTCGGAGCTCGAGCCGGCGGCGGAGCTCGGGCAGCGATTCGGTATCCCGGCACTGGCGGCGATCAAGTTGCAGAGCCGTCACGGCTCGCGCGCGGGCGACGTCCTGGACAAATCGGATGCGGGCCGCATCGTATGCCGGTGCGAGCCGCTTACCGAATCAGAGCTTGCTTACGCCGCGCGCCACGAACAGGTGCGTACGCTGGCGGACGCCTTCCGTCGGGTTGGGATTGCAGCAGGACCATGCGCGGGCGCGGCATGCGTTATTCGTGCCGCGGAAATCGTCGGCCGGCAGCTCGGTTGGAGCGCGTCACAAAGATTCGACGCGGCACGCGAGTTCGTGCAGGGCGCATGGTTGGGCCGCGCTCCGGTGCTGGGACAATCTGGCTGGGCTCAGGAAGAGCTCGCGCAGGGTGCGCTGCGAGGACTTCGCTGAGTGTCCTGCCCTCGAAGCTCTACCCATATTCGCGGCCTGGTCGGTCGGCCGACTTCGGCGCTGAAGCCGCCGAGACCACGAATCTGCGGCGAATCTCCATGGACAGAACCCTAATGGGCCGAACGGACTCGCTCGCGAAACTCGCACTCGCATACGGACTGCACCAGGCACGACGCCGATTGACACGATCCGGGCCACAGCTGCCCGCGCTGGTCGAAATGTACAAGCCCGATGGCATTCGTCCCTTGACTCCAGCAGAGCGTGAGCTGCACCCGCGACTGATCGGATGCATCAATTGCGGCCTGTGCGCGCTCGCTGCGGGACGCTTGGGCAAAACGCGACTGCCCGACCTGGCGTCGTCCTATATGAGGCTTTACTCGAGGTTGGCCGAGGCGTCGTCCGACCTGGAGGGCGACGAGGTCGATCTCGAGGCGGCGTCGGCGGCTTGCCCGGTCGGGTTGCCGCTGAGCGACGTGGCGGCTGTGGTGCGGCGGCTGGCCGCTGGCTGAGGTCGCTGGGGTCGAGGACCGACCCGCCAGGCAGAGGCTCCGATCCGGATCAACCGCTTGCCTTCAGCAGGGGTCGCCAGATCCTTGGCGTAAATGGACCTCTGGCGGTAAACACTTGCGAGTTATCCACATTCTGTATACAGTCTGGGGACATCACACTACATCTAGCGTCAATGGTCAAGAGTTTTCTACATCGGCTGCGCCGCCAGCCGGTCGTTTCCGCGGTCTTTCGCTGGTTCAGGGACCAGTTTGCGACGGTGCCCGAGGACGATCTCATTCGCTTCCCCGGAGACTCCCTCGTGCTACAGCGGCCGCCGCCGGTGTCGGTCGCACCGGCCACATTCGAGAGGCAGTTCATGAAGCTCCATGCCCTGGGCCGCTTCGAAGAGATGTGGGAGATGCTCGCCGAGGATGCCCAGCGAGCATGGGGCGGGCGGGATGCATTCATCCGGGACATGCCTCGATTGGACGCTGAGACGGAACTGCTCGACATGCAGGTTGTCAGCGTGGCTGTCGTCGAAGGCTGGACGGATCAGCTGCACCGGCGGACTTATAGCAACGTGGCGCGAATGGTCATGCGTTATCGCGTACGGCAGCAATGGCGCGAGTGGACATTCGACCGCCAGGTGCACCTGATTCCCGCCGCGGGAAGCTGGCGCACGCTGGTCTATCCGGTGAGCAAACAGCTGGTCACATCTTGAACGCCGATAGCGCAGCGGAGGCCTCGTAACCCGCTGATATAGTGGGTTGCAAGCGATGTTGCAGCAAACTGTGGAGGAGCAGGAGCGAGACCTGCATTGGCATCGCAGGAGACGTCGCGCAATGACGCCACGCCGCATGCTGCAGGAGACGGACGAGCTTCTCTTCTGGGTCGAGGAATGCTTGGTTCAGGAGATTCGCCTGGTGCCTGGCTGGCTGGTCGCGCGTCTTACGGTGGTGCTTCGCCAAGCGCATCCGGAGCTACCCGGCCGTCTCGGTCGCGAACGGCGCCCGGAGCAGGTTATGGAAATCATCTACGACGCACAGTCGGCCCTGATGGAACAGGCGTGCCGAAGCCGCGGCCCCGGTGAGGTGATCCCGCTTTTCGCCAGAGCCCGTGAGCGCATGCTCAGAGAAGCGGCCGCAACACCGTAGCCGCACCTGGTTTGCGGACCAGCGTGCAGGAAGGGTTGGACGGATTGCTGCGGGTTGACCTTCACCTACATTCGACCTATTCGCACGATGGCCAGAGCTCGCTTCAGGAGCTCATCGACAGAAGCCGAGAGTGCGGCCTAGATCGCATCGCGCTCACGGACCACAACACAGTGGAAGGCGCGCTCGAGCTGGCGCGAATTGCGCCTCAGCTGACGATCGTCGGTGAGGAGGTGAAGACGCGCGAGGGCGAGGTGATCGGGCTGTTCATCACCGGTGGTATCACTCCTTACCTGATGCCCGAAGAGGTGATGGACCTCATCCACGAGATGGGCGGGCTGACTTACCTGCCGCATCCGCTCGACCGCCGCCGGGCGAACTTCCGATCCGAGCGGGTGGTTCAGCTGGCCGACCGCATCGACATCATCGAAACCTATAACCCGTGGTGCGAAGCAGGCGCCAACGCGGCGGCCGCCCGGCTGGCGGCGGACCTGGGTAAGGTCACCGCCACTGGATCGGACGCGCACGGAATTCAAGAGCTCGGTCGAAGCTGGATGGAGATCAGGGAGTACAAGGACCCCGCCGGCTTCCTGGAAAATCTGCGCGACGCGCGCCACGTGGTGACTGCGCGCAGCGGGACGGGCCGGCGTGCCTGAGCAGCGGCCACAGCTCCTCGTCGCCGGCTCGGTGGCCCTCGACACGCGCGACGGGCCCTTCGGCAAGGTGGTGGAGACACTGGGGGGCTCGGCCGTTTACTTCGCGCTGGCGGCGAGCTTGATCGTTCCTGTGAAGGTGGTGGCTCCGGTCGGGAACGATGGAGCCAAGCGGCTCGCACGCGTTTTCAGCGGCCGGCCTATCGACACGGAGCTCCTCCAGATCCTTGACGCGCCGACGTATCGGTGGCGGGCGCACCAGGAGCACGGACGCAACGTCGATCTCGGCAGCAGCGATGACATCTACGACATGTGGGAACCCGCCGTCCCCCTTGGATTCGATGGCTGGGCGTTTGTCGGCTCCATGCGACCGGACCGCCAGTCTCAGCTCATGGCAGCGCTGCTCGGCAGCGCGAAGTTGCTCGCCGCCGACGCGATGCTGTCCTACGTTCTTGCCCAGCCACCCGAGGCGAGAGACGTCTTACGCAGGGCAGCGTGGTTTTTCTGCAACGACGAAGAGTTGGCCGCGCTCGGGGGCAAAGAACCAGAGGAGTTCCGACGCCAATGGTGGCTTCAGGGCCTGGTGGTGAAATCAGGCGAGCTCGGACTCGCCGCGTACACCGAGTTCGGCGTTGTGCGGGTTCCTGCTCTGACGAACCGGCCGGTGGTGGACTCGACAGGCGCGGGCGACGCGTTGGCAGGAGGAATGATGGGGCGATGGCTGACCACCGGCGGCCAGCCGGGCGGACTTCAAGATGCTCTCGTGTGGGGCGCTGCGTGCGCGTCGATCACCATCTCGTCGGTTGGAGTTAAGGGCATCGCGAAGGCCACCCATAAGCAACTTATGGAACGGGTGGCTGAGGTCGAGGAATGCATTCGCCGCGAATCGTGATCATTGCCGGCAACCTGGTCGACCAGGACGTGGACGCCATCGTCAACGCGGCAAACAATGAGCTGCTCCTTGGCGGGGGCGTGGCCGGAGCCATCAGAAGTCGAGGCGGACCGGGGATACAGCAAGAATGCGATGCGCATGGTCCAGTGAAAGTTGGCGAGGCAGCAGTGACAGGCGGTGGCGAGCTGCCTGCACGACATGTGATTCATGCGGCCAGCATGGCTCTGGGCACAGCCACAACCGCGGAGTCGTTGCAGTCCTCGATGGATCATGCATTTCAGCTGGCGCAACAGATTGACGTGAAGACAATCGCCATTCCGGCGGTCGGAACTGGCATTGCGGGTTTTCCAATCGACCAATGTGCAGCGGTGATGGCGCGCTCATTGACTCGCGCATTAACAAATGGATGGGCGCCAGACGAGGTACGTTTTGTGCTGTTCGGCGACGGCGCACGTCGCGCGTTTCAGGCGGCATTCAAGGACGTTTTTGTGACGAAATCAGGACCGAAGACGCCATCGTGATCGTGCGATTTTCAGGCCGATTCCTGGCCTGGTTTTTGAGGCCCCCAAGCACGATCGGCTGAATTCAGGTTGAATTGGGGTTGATCTCGGTCTGGAGGCCCCCTAGAATGGGCTAGTCCAGCCCCAGAAACAGATCAATAACTTAAGGATGGTGAAACAGTTTGGAAGGATACTGCTTGAAGGACAAAAGAAAGGTGGAGATGAAAGACCCTCAACCGATCACAATGAAAAACGGGAAGCCGGCGACCACTGGGACTTGCCCGCACTGCGGGACCAAGATCTACAAAATCGGAAAGGCGGTGGCATAAATGGAAGGCTATTGTTTGAAGGACAAGAAAAAGGTCGAGATGAAGGACCCTAAACCCATCACGATGAAGAACGGCAAACCAGCAACGGTTGGAACCTGCCCGTTCTGCGGGACCAAGATCTACAGGATCGGCAAGTCGACTTAAGTAACCACCGATAAGGGCCGCTCATTTCGAGCGGTCCTTTTCTTTTTACCGGTCAGGTGGTGATCGGTGGCTCGAGCGCTCCCAGCAACACCTCTGTTGCGGAAACGGCCTCATCGACTCCAAGCGTCTTGAAGATCTCGACGTTGGATGGATTGTTGACGCGAGCGATCGTCTTCTTCACATTGAAATGTCGCTTTGCCATCTGCAGCGCGATGAGGTTGTCCTCATCATCGGCCGTCACCGCAACGATCGCGTCGGCGCGTTCGATGCCGGTCTGCGATAAGAACTTGACCTCGCATCCATCGCCCCTCATGACGATGCTGCCCAGCTGAGTCTCGAGCCAATCGGCCCTGCGCGAATCCCTTTCTATGAGCGTCACCTCGTGCCCGCGCTCCAAGAGGTCGCGCGACATGTAGTAGCCCACAGTCCCGCCTCCCACGACGATCACATACATCGAATGGTCACCATTTACTTCTTATCCAACAGCGTTTTCTCGATCGCCTTGGCGCCTTCGATGGTAGGGCAGATCGTATGCAGCCCAAGCTTCTCGTAAGCCTCGGCACGCTCCGGGTCGTAGATACGAGCCACGACGCGCGGCACCTTGAAGATGTGCTTGGCCACCTGCGAAGCCATGATGTTGCGGTTGTCGCCCTCGGTGACGGCGACGAAGCCGTCGGCGTCCTCGATGCCGGCCCTGCGCAGGACGTCTGCGTCGGTGCCGTTGCCGACGACCTGGTTGCCCCTGAAATCGTTGGTCAGGACGCCACGCGAGGCAGCGCGAGAGAACTGATTCGGATCCCTGTCGATGATCACGACCTCGTGGCCGGCCTTGTCCATATCGGCTGCAAGCTGCGACCCGACCCGACCGCAGCCAACAATGATGAGCTTCAAGGCGCTTGATTATAGGGAGGCACCGCCTCGCTCCCGAGGGGGCCGGGTGCCGGCCCAGCACTTGCTAGGATTTGGACGCTTGCGCTTCCCATTCACGTTCATGGGCGTCATGGCGCTCGGCATTGGGGTCTGGGTTGTGGTGTACCTGACCAGCCATCGAGGGCTGGATCCTGCCGCCCAGGCCATCGCCGGGGCCACTGTTCTGATCTCGTGGAGCTTTGCCCTCTACGTCTTGGTCAGGCGCGTGCGGCGGGGTCCACAGCACTGATGGCCGACCACGCGCATTCGCCGATGTCGAAGAAGGTGCTGGTCGCCGTGGGGGGCCAGGGTATCGACCCCGAGACAGTTCGCCTCGCCTGCCGTATGACCGATCCGCAGGGTGGACGGCTGTACGGGGTGCACATCATCGAGGTGAACCGGTCCCTGCCTCTGGGGGCTGTTCTGGATGAGGTCGTGGACCGGGGCGAAAAGATCCTCGAAGAGGTCGAGCAGCTGGCGGCGGAGACGAATCTCCCGGTCGAAACGGAGCTGGTTCAGGCCAGGGATACTGGGCCGGCGATCGTGGATGAGGCGGTCGAGTGGGGCGCGGATTTGATAGTCATGGGACTGCCGTACAAGCGAAGGTTTGGCGAGTTCAATCTAGGCAAGACGGTCCCGTACGTGTTGAAGAACGCGACGTGCCGGGTGATGCTGTTTCGCGAACACCGGGAGCACACGGTCTAACGAGCGCCGACCGCTTCAGATAGCCCTCGCCCGTGCCCTTTCGCCTCCGGACAGGTTCCCTGCATGCAAGCGGCGACCAGGATGGGACTTGCCGAACGCCCCCACCCTGCACACACGCCGAGCTTAGTCAAAGCGGCCGACCGCGCGAGCCCAGGTTGTTAAGGTCACGTCGATGAATCGAGCCACGTCGCCCCGCCGACATTACTTCGCGCGATTGTGGGCTGAGCTGGGCCGCATGGGCGGCGAGCACGATGCCTTCATCAAGGTCATCATCGTCGAGCGAATCGTCAAAGCCCTGGTGCTTATCGCTCTGGCGATCGGGCTGCTGGTGGCTGGCCGGTCTGGCCTCCTGACCAGCTGGGCTGACTACGCTCAAGACCAGCTGAACCTTGCCGCCGGCAACAGCTTCATCGTCGACCTGCTTCTGAAGTTGGTTCTCTACATCGGCAACTTCAGCCACACCACCCTCCTCGCCATCGGAGCGATCGTCTATGCACTGCTCGAGGGCACAGAAGGCGTCGGGCTGGCCATGAGGCGCCGCTGGGCGGAGTACTTGACGGTGATCGCCACCGGTCTCTTGATCCCTTACGAGGCGTACGAGGTGATCCACAAGATGACGCTGTTCAAGGTCGGGGCGCTGCTACTGAACGTGGCCGTGGTGGGCTACCTTGCCTACCGAAAGCGCCTGTTTGTCGGCATCTGAAGCCGGCGTGAGCCACCTGCTCTGGAAGCCGGCGCGGTGCACTATATACCGGACCAGCATCGCCAACGTCTGAAGGCCGTATACGGTCGATGTTTGAAAGCTGATGGAGCTCGCGTCCTCGTGGTATTTCCCAATCGCGGGAACCTCGCCGATCTTGAAACCGAAAGTTGCCGCCTGGATGAGAACCTGCGTGTCGAACACGAAATCGTTGCTGTTCTCCTGGAAGGGAATCGCCTCGAGAAATCGGCGCGAGTACGCGCGGTACCCGGTGTGGTATTCGGACAGCCGCAGCCCCAGGACGCGGTTTTCGACACCGGTCAAGAAACGGTTGCCGAGCATCTTCCACCAGGGCATTCCAGCCTTTGCGGGATCCAGTCCGAGCCAGCGCGATCCCAGCACGATGTCCGCTTCCCCCTCCTCGATCACACGGCAGAGATTGGGAATGATCGCTGGGTCGTATTGGCCGTCCGGGTGAAGCATCACGATGACGTCGGCGCCCATCAGCAGCGCGTGCCGGTAGCAAGTCTTCTGGTTCCCGCCATATCCGAGGTTTTGCTTGTGACGGATCACATCAAGGTTGAGCGCCGTGGCGACGCTCACCGTGGAGTCTGCGCTCGCGTCGTCGACCAGCAGGATCCTGTCAGCTTGGCCTCGCGGAATTTCGCCAACCACCTCCTGGAGGGTCTTGGCGGCCTTGTACGCAGGCAGCACGATGACTCGGTGGGGTCGGGGGCCACTCGGCTTGAAGTCTTCGAGGGGAATCGGATCAGGCCGAACCGCCAGTCGCTCCAACGTCAGGTAGGCCACGATTGCTATGGCTCCTAAAGCGGCTGACCAAAGGTTGAAGGCCAGGGTCATGTTCACCGCCGCATAGGAGAAGGCCAGGACAGCGGCAGCCGCCCGCGGCCACCGCAGCTCGCCTGCCAGAGCAAGATCGGCGAGGGCGAACCCCGGAATGACAAGAAGCGCGAGATCGTGAACATTTTGATGCGGGCTCAACACCAGCGACGCGGCAATCGCGAGGGCGAAGTCGAGCCGCGGCTTGTCAGGACGCCAGCTCAGTGACAGGGCAGCCAGCGCAAGCAGAAGCACGAGAATCGCCAAAGCGGTGCTCGTGCCGCCGGGCAGCATCTGGAGGATGTTCTTGAGCGAGTACACGGCGGGATCCGTGTATGCCAGCTGACCGTTTGTCGGGAGGGAACCACCGATCGCCCAGGCCCCGAGCGCTTTGAGGTAGCTGATCACAGGCGCCACTCCAAGGCCCGCCACCGAGATGGCGCCGAGCGCAACCAGTACTGCGGCGAAGCTTGCGAGCGCCCGCCATGCGCGCCGAGCAAGGAAAAGGACCGGGATGAGCAGCAGGAGCTGAGGCTTGGAGAGTGCCAGTGCGGTGAAGATGCCCGCCCAGCCCAAGTTTCCGCGGGCCCAGGCCACGTAGGCCGCAGCCAAAGGGACCAGGACCACCAGGTCCGACTGGCCCTGCAGGATCGTTACGAACAGCGGAAAGAAGCCTGCGATCAGCGCGATGGCAACGAGCGCAGCGCGCCCGTGAACTCGAAGGCTGCTGCGAACCAACAGAACGATGAGAACCGCGGCCAGGATCACGTTGAACACGGCCATCGCGATATATGCCTGCCGATAGCTCAGGTAACCGAGCGGTGCGATCAGCAACGTGTAATAGGGCGGATGGAAGTACGGCAGGACGATGAATCGATCGGGTGGCTGCGATGTCACCTGGATCTGGATTTCGCGTTGGAGGACGAGGTCGTAAACGGCCGATCCGCCGCGAGTTACAAAGAGCTTTGCGCCGGAGTAGAACGAAAAAAAGTCCGGGCCCTTGAGATTGCCGCTCACGACGGTGAGCCAGTAACCGGCCCAGAAAAGGAATGAGCCGAGTCCGGCGCCTGCGGCGCCGGCAAAGGCCAGGGTTGTCCACCTGCGAGCCCGCGGGCTCGTCATCGGCCCGTTTCTAATCGCAGCGCGAAACGTTCCGGAAGTTGTGCTTTGTTGATCGCTCTCTGGGCGCCCTTGATGTCGTACTTGATCCGTCTGAACTCGAAAGTCCACGCGTCCACGTCCCATATCCCATAGCTTGCCAAGGGAATGCCATCTCGCGGCTGGCCGACGCTGCCGGGGTTAATCAACGAAGGGCCCCTCAGCTCGAAGGTGTCGACGCGGTACTCATGCGTCACCTGACCATTGGCCAAGCCGAAGATCCCTGGCACGTGGGTGTGACCGTGGAAGCAGATGCCACCGTTGAGGAGATCGAGGTTCGCCGCGGCGACTGCGGTGTCCAGCACGTACTCGTAGATGTGGTCGCGTGGACTCGCATGGACCAGCAGGACATCGTTCTTGACACTGCTGTCCGGCAGCTTGCGGAGCCAGTCGAGCCGATCGTGTCCGATCACGTCGACGGTCCATCTGACGACAGTCGCCGCGTCATCGTTGAACCACTCGAGGATCTCGGGATCGGTGCACGCGCGGTCGTGGTTCCCGACTAGCGTGAGCCAGCCATTCTTGGTCACCTCGTCGACGCATTTCTTGGGGTCGCCGCCATAGCCGACCACATCCCCCAAACAGAGTGTTTCGTCAACCTGCGGGCAGTCGCGCATGACTGCCTCCAGCGCCTGCCAGTTGGCGTGGATGTCCGACAGGATCGCTATTTTCAAACTGGCTTCTCGTACAGGCGCGGGTAGATGTGGTCGAACAAGATGCGCAGTGTGGCAGCAAGAGGCACCGCCACGAACATGCCTAGAATGCCTGCCCAGCTGAAGCCGGCGATGAAGGCGATGATGACCAGTAGCGGCGGCAAGCGCACCGCATCGCCCACGATTTTCGGATAAACGAAGTTCAGGATCACATTCGAGATCAGGAAGTAGACAACGGCCACAACCAGTGCCTTGAAGGGACTCGAGGCAAGACCCACGAGGATCGCCGGGACCGCTCCGATGAATGGGCCGAGGTAAGGGATCAAGGCTGTGATTCCGGCAAGCAAGCCAAGAGCGATAGCGTCAGGCAGACCGAGCACTGCGCATGCGATGCCGCTGAGCAGGCCGATCAGCGCAGCGATGATCAACTGGCCGCGCATGTAGGCGTACAGCATCTTGCGTATGCGCCGCCAAATCTGATCGAAGTCAGTCCGATAGTCATTTGGCACGAGACGGCGTAGGACCCTTCGAAAGGACGCCGCGTCCAGCGCTAGGAGGAAGGCCACGATAAAGGTCAGCAGGAGTTGAAGCAGCGTGGTGAGCGCCGTCAGGCCGATGCCCACGGCGTTGCCAAACTGGCCCAGTAGGTACTCGCGCAGGTGCGCGCTGATTGACGCCGTGGCGCCGGTCAGATCGATTTTGAAGCCGAACACCTGGACGGCGCCCTGGAGGCTGTTGATCCGGTTCTGAGCCTCAGCCGCTAGAGCCGGCGCCTGCCGCTGCAGCGAACCGACCTCATTTGCGACGAGGGGAACGACCAGCAGGATCAGGCCGGCCAGGGCGGCAATGATGGCCACGAAGATCAGCGAGATCGCCAGCACGCGCGGGACCCCAAGGGCGACCAGCCGCGCGACCCCAGGCTGGATCAGGAATGCGATCGCACCTCCAAGCACGATGGCGCCCAGAAAGTCGCGAAGAAGGTACAGGACGACGATGGCGACGACGAGGGCAACGAGGCCGAAGACGATCTGTAGGTAGCGCCTGCGGCGCCTCGGATCAATGGGTATGGCGGCCACCACGACTGGAATCGGCTCTTCCGGCTCGATAGGGTGAGAAGCCTCTTTGGAGTGGGGACTCGAGCGCACTGTAATCAGGGCAGTATGACGAGGAACCTCACCTGCAGCGCCGGCTTAGGGCGACGGTTGTACTCGACACAGCGCCGACCCTGCAACCATCTCCCATCACTTGGCTTGAAGGTGAGCTGCTATTGACTTCGCCTGGGCCTCCTCATATGCCGCGCCATGCAGAGGGTTCACCGTGCTTCGTCCGGCGGCAAGGGCGTACATGGCCAGCAGCACTAGGCCGACGCCAAGCACTGCGTAGGCAGCATGAGGATCAAGAGCCTTCGTGATGACCCCTCCCACGGCCGTCCCCACAATGCTCGCAGTTTGGACCAGGCCAAACCGGGTCGCCATCACCGCTCCGCGATTCGAGACGTCAGCCGCCTCGATAAGGGCCGTTTGATTGGCAATTGCGTAAATCGGATTTCCGACAGACGCTAGGAAAAGGGCAACGCCGATCAACAGCAAGGAATGACTCAGCGCAATAGCCAGGGAGAGCACCCCTGTCAGGAGAAGGCCAGCGCCGACGGTCCGCATGCTCCCAATAGAGCGGAACCGCCCGACGGCAATCGATCCGCCAAGAATCCCAACTGAGAGGATCAGTTCGAGCAGGGAATATGTTTGGCCACCCTCAGTCGAAAGCCTATAAGCGAGCGCGAGTAAAGCAGGAAAACTGATCGGGATGAGGAACGCAGCCAGAACCCCGACTACGAGGTGGGGGCGTGCGGCAACTATTGACCAGGTGCGTCTCAGCGCGCCGGAGACGGGCGTTTGGCGACCGCCACCTAGACTTGGGATTCCCATCACGACGGCGGCAGCAAGGACAAACGTTATTGCATCTGCAATGAACAACACCATTGGCTTTTGAAACGCCAACAAAATCGCGCCTGCTAACGCAAATCCCGCCGCGCCCGCCAGCATCCCTGTGGCAACCACAATCGCGTTTGCCTTTCCTACTTGTCCAGGTGGAACCAAACCGGGAATCGCTGCTTGGCGAGCTGGCTGCACAACAGCGTTGATTGAAGCCAGCACAAAGAGGACGGGGATGATTAGCCACAACCACACGCCAAGCAACCAGGGCGTAGCCAATAAGATCGCGGCCCGGAGAAGCTCCATGCTCACTATCAGGGTTCGGCGAGGGAACCTGTCGGCAATCCCGCCTAGCGCTCCGCTCATGAGAATCGTGCCGAGTGCCTGAGCGATAAAGCCGAGGGCAACTGCTAATGGATCGCGCGTCGCAGCGAAAATCGAAACCAAGGTCGCGACCTGCGTCAATGGATCCCCAAGTGACGAGATTCCGATCGCGGTGATCAGGCTGCTAAAAGCGGGGTTTGCCCGCAGCACTCGGAGGCTAGTTATTCGACGAGGTACTTCGGGGCGATTGACTACATCTAGCGGTTGAAGGCCGTGCATCTCGCGAAGTGCGTCAACCACGTTCGGGTCGTACCAGTGGCTAGCGCGACGACTGATATCTTCGACCCCTTCGATTGGGGTCATGAGCGACTGTCGATAGAGGCGGGGGCCCGTGATCGTATCGAACGAGTCGGCTACTGCGAGAATCCGCGCTCCAAATGGGATCACATCCCCTTTGAGGCCCGTCGGGTACCCGCTGCCGTCCCAGCGCTCGTGGTGGTGACGGACAAGTGGGGCGACCTCGGCTAGAGCTGAGTGCTGAGCGATCATCTCGGCCCCGATGTCGGGATGGCGCCTCATGATGTCCCACTCCTCTTCAGTGAGCGGGCCTGGCTTATTTAATATGTCGTCGCGGACACCTATTTTGCCCAAATCGTGCAATGAGCCGGCTGTCCGAATCAGCTCACATTCGCGATCGCCCAGTTCAAGGTGTTCGCCCAGACGCCCGGACAATTCGGAGACCCTGATTGAGTGTGACTCTGTGTACCGGTCTCGAGCGTCGAGGGCCTGCGCAGCCAGGTCCAATGTTTGGTCCTTAAGTTCAGTCTGACGTTGAGCATCGGCAACGTTAGACCGCACAGCCAACACAAATGCGAATAGACCGGGCGCCATGATGTAGCCAACTCCGCCAGGCGCTTGTAGAAGAAGGTAGAGGATTCCACCGGAGAAACTCAGCGCAAGGGTCGCAATCAGGGTCGAAAGCCCAATGTTCTCGAACAGGGTCGTCCAGAACGGTACGCGCCGGACGAACGCCATTCCCAGTGCGGTTAACAAGTAGTTAAGTCCTATTGCGACGATTACATAGAGAACTGTCCGGGCCGGTAATCCCCACCAGCTGCCCACCCCGATTGAAGCAACCGCGACGGATGGCAAGACATGAACCGTCGCAGATGATGCTCGATTGAAGAAGAATGCCCACCATGTGATCGTCTTGCCGGGTACACGCCCATCAAACAGGGCGAGCCACGCAACCGCTCCAACCCCCGCACCAGGTGCGTACAGACCGGTCGCCACAAGAAGTGGATCAGCAACAGTCTGAATTCCTGTCCGCCAAGGAATTGGACGTAGCGCAGCGATCTGAGTGAAGATTCCAAGGTACAGGAGGGTCGGTAAGGCATCCCCGGTGACGGGATGCATAAGCCAACCCAGCGGAACCATGATGATCCCGACAGCAATGACTGTTGCCAGATATAACCGCGCTGGCCAGGGTAGCGATTGGAACGGTGGCAAGACGCAGGAATTCTAGACTTCGAGAAACCGATAATGGCCGCTCTAACGGCCTTAACCCATAAACGAAATGAGGCCCGCCAAAAAGCGGGCCTCTATGGGTTCAATTCAGAAGAGCCAGCCGCCTACTACCCGCTGCTTGCTGCTGCCCCTTAGCAATCTCTTGAACATACGAACCATGTCAAATCCTCCTCTCCCTTAGATACCAAGTCACGTTGCTTCACTCAGCATTGGGGAGTGGACTTTGTTTGGGAATCGTCAAATGCCATGGTTAGCGGCATGGAAATCCATGAGGCGGCTACCGGGTAAATAGCTAGGTGTTACAGATCCGCCAAGGTGATGATGCCTAATTTCAGAGCCGTACTGACCGCCTCACCGCGGTTAGTTGAGTTCAACTTTCGGAAGATATTGTGGAGATGCGTCTCAACCGAGGGCGCTGCCAGTCCGAGCTCCCGTGCAAGGCGCTTTGTCGTGAGGCCCCTGGCGATACCGCGGAGGATCTGCATTTCCCGCGAAGTCAAGGCGATCGTTGTGGCCTGAGACAACGGCGTCTGCGTAGCCACACGACGGAGTACGTCAGGAATCATTTTTCGGGGTACCGGGCTTTCGCTGCGTACCGCCGCCAGCAGAGCCCGTTGGAGTTCGCCTGGACCCGAGTCCTTTAAGACATATCCCGAACAACCCGCCTGCATCATCCTTAAGAGATCGTCGCTGGACTCCGATACAGTCCACGCGATGACCTTTAACTGTGGGTAGTGGCTTAGGAGTAAGCGCGTGCTGGCGGCACCATCTAGCTCAGGCATGTGGACATCCATTAGGACGAGGTCGGCTTTGAGCGCCCTGACCACTTCTAGGGCTTCCGCTCCAGACGAAGCCTCGCCGCAAAACCGCAGTCCGGCGGTATTGCCGAGCATTGCCCGTGCAGCAACGCGCGGCAGAACGCTGTCATCCACGACGAGCACTCGGTACGTCTTGCGTTTAGTTGGAGCGTCAGGAATGACGTGCAGCTTATCAAGAAGAAAATGCGCAGAAAGGTAGCTCTGTCGACAATCTACCTGGTACTGCTCGCAATTGGAGTGGTTGAACTCGACGCGATGTCGAGTTCCTATGACGC
Source organism: Candidatus Dormiibacterota bacterium (assembly GCA_036495195.1). Taxonomy (GTDB): domain Bacteria; phylum Chloroflexota; class Dormibacteria; order Dormibacterales; family Dormibacteraceae; genus Palsa-872. The sequence continues at coordinate 18,277 of DASXNH010000174.1, read as the reverse complement.
GGGGCATCCGGACAACGTGCTCGAAGTTCTGTACCTGTCCGTCGTGGTGATCCTGATGAATGTGCCGCAGGTTCGAATTGAGCGGGGTCGACTGAGCTTAAGCGCAATCGTTACAGGCGCCGCAGCCATCTTGTTGAACCCTGTGAATGCAACGTTGATTGGATTGGTTACCGCGCTACCGCAGGTTCGACGAAGCCCTTGGCCAATTCTGGGAAACGCTGTGATGAATGCCGCTGCTACCTGCGTTGGTTCGGTGGTTGCGGCCGAGCTCCGAGTCCACGACAGCTTAGCCCTTGGCCCACGTCTTCTGGTGGTAATCGTGGTGTGCGTGGCTAACCTGGTGTTGGTAGTTATCGCCTTGAGGATTCGGACCGGCGAACCTGTAGGTAGTATCGCTCTCAACAATTTCACGCGGTCGTTCTACGCTGCGTTTGCGTATTTCGGACTGGCGGCCCTCCTAGTCAGCTACGTTCTTGATGGTTCGCCCACCGGTTACCTGCTGGCGACCATCGTTTGCGTTCTTGCCCTCGCCCTCACCGACACTATTGCTGGTCGCAGGGTGCGGCTCGTTTTGGAATCTGAGTTGTCTGACGCTGATCGTCACCTCTTTCACAGCCGTGCCGTTGAAGGCGTCGTGCACAACCTCCGCAATCACGTTGCGACTGCCGTCGGCTACTTAAAGGAGATCGAGCCGCATCGTCTTGACCCTGTCGACCGCGAGAGCCTCGAAACTGCAACCGCCGCAGCCGCTGACGCGGTGACCGTGCTGCGCAGCCTCTCGCAGGGCGCCACACCAAGAGTCAGCTACGCATCCGAGCCGGTTGACTTGAACGAGCTCGTGAGTCGTGCGCTAGCGATGGCGCGACCTCGGGCCCGAGGCAAGGAGATCCAACTTTCCCTTCGCGAATCAGCCGACGATGTCAACGTCCGCGCCGATCCTCTCTTGATGCGAGAAGTGATCACCAACCTTATGAACAATGCGATTGATGCGGCCCCCTCAGGCGGCCGCGTCACCGCAACCGCCGGCCGCCGCGGCGGCCGCCCCTACTTCAGCGTTGCCGACGATGGTCCCGGCATCACTGATGAGCATCGTCACCATCTCTTTGAGCCCCACTTCACCACCAAAGAGGGCGGCACTGGGCTCGGTCTGTTTATGTCGTACGGCATCGTTCGGGAGCATCAAGGCGAGCTCCTTTTCGAGGGGAATCGGCGAGGCGCCATTTTCACTGTGATCCTGCCGCCCTTCAGCAGTTGATCGCGTTCACTCGCGGGCGATCCGCTAAGGAATCGGGTCCCAGGGGTCCATTGACGCCAACCCATGCGCGCCGAGGAGGCTCGATACCTCGCCGCAATGAAACGCATCATGCATCACGAGCCGCGTCAAGACCGACTGCCTGGTGTGCCGTTGGACTTCGCTGCCGCTTTGACGCATGAACACCTCGCTGAGCATCTCCGGCGTCCATCGCTTAAGGCAGGACTCAATGACCTGCCACGAGCTGTCGACCGCGAACATGAGATCGCCCGGCCCCCGAGGAGCGTCCAGGTGATCCTCCCAGCCGTCACCAAATGGATCACGAAATGGCGTCGTGTCGGCGCCAGGTTCCTTGAAAACCCCACAGAGCCAGTACACGCGAGCACCTGCAATGTGGCTCAGGATCGCCCAGATGGGCCACCCCTCCGGTGAGGCCCTCAGGTCCAGTTCCTGCCGTCCGAGCTTAGGCAAGCGATTCACCAAATGCGCTTGGGTCTTCTGCCAGCCCTCGAAAATCGGCGCCACTGTCATGACCTGAAAAAGCCTAGCTCGCAGGGCGCTCGGTGGCTGAAGCCTTCTCCATCCGGCGCCTGATCGCAGCTGCCAGCTCCGCCGGCTCGGCCGGTTTCACCAGGTAGTCGCTCGCCTCAAGGCTCGCCGCGAGCGCCCGGCCCGCCAGGTCGGTGGCACCAGTGACGACGATGGGCCTTGCCGCGCGCACCGACTCCTTGGCGGCTGCGTCCAGGCTCGCAAACAGACCCAGATCGAAGACGAGAACCTCCCCATCGCGCAGTTCGCGCACCTGGCTGCTCGAGTCAGCCTCGAAACCAAGCCGCCGCAGGCCGCGAGCCGTGATCTCGGCCAGCCGGCTGTCGTCGTCCACCACCAGCACGCGCGCAACGCCATGAGTGGCGTCCTCCGCCTTGCGGAGCAACGCGAACGCTTCGTCGAGGTCGGCGAGCAACCTGTCGATCGGCGGCGAAGCGCCATCGGCCTCCGAGAGCTCGATCTCCGCCTTCAGCCGCGCCAACGTCGAACGTAGCCGGTGCAGCGTCGCCGTGAGCTCAGTCTTTGGCGACAAACCGGTAGCCAATTCCCCGCACCGTCTCAATCCAGCCGGGCTCATGCAGCGCGCTCCGGATCTCGTGGGCAGCCTGCTCCAGGCTGTGCTCGAACCCCGAGTAGCTCGAGCCCCAGACTTTCTCGAGGATCTCCGCCCGGGTCACTACCTCGCCTGAGTGGCCGGCAAGCAGCTGAAGCATGAGCAGCGGAGTGCGCTCGAGCTTCAACGCCCGCTCACCGAGCCAGGCCTGCCCCTTAGCCGCGTTGATGCGCACGCGCCCACGGACCATGACCCCGCCCGCGCTCGCGTTGTCACGAAGAGCACCACGAATTCGCGCGAGCAATACCTGCCGGTCGGTGCCCTTGAGGATGTAGTCGGTGGCGCCATGTTCGATCCCCATGACCTGATCGCCCGCAGCGTGGCGCGCACCGGTGAGGATGATCACCGGGAAGTCCAGCCGGTCGGCGCCAGATCGCAGCAAGTCGAGAACTTCGGGCGCCTCCATGTCAGGCATCTCGTAGTCCAGGAGCATCAGGTCGGGCGACCTGGCGCGGACCCGGGCGAGCGCCTCCGCACCGCTGGCCGCAATTTCCACGATGTAGCCGGCCCGCCGCAGCAGCTCAGCCGTGAGCTCTGCCGTGCGGGGCTCGTCGTCAACGACAAGCAACCTTGTGGTCACGCCGCCATCCCCGCCGGCAACCTAACAGGTTCAGCGTTTGTTGAGGAAACGCTGAGGCTGCGCTGAGGCTTCCATCGCAGGCGGCGCTTAGCCTCGACTCATGGGCCAGCTCCCCGACCTCCAAGAAGCCAGGCGGCGGTTGGGAGTGGCCCTCGAAGTCTTCTGCCACGACAGATGGGTCCTTGGCTATCTTCGCGGCGGGTGGCTCCAGCCGATCGCCGCGTCCGAGGTGTCGCGCCGCTTCATGCAGAGTCGCCCGCTGATGCCACTGTCACGCCGCGCCCTTTACGAGAAGCGTCCAGTGGTCGTCAATTCGGTGATTGAAAAGCCGAATCCTTCCAATGGCTACGACTGGGAGCTAGATTGGCCCGCGATCCTCTACGCGCCTGTCGGCGAAGAGGGCCACCGTCCGATCGGGCTACTCATCCTGGGCTGCCGGCGCGACCACTGGTACTCGGAGGAGGACGTCCATTACGCAGGCAGCCTCGGGATCACCCTGGCGCCCATGGTCGCCGCCCTGCGCGGTCCGCTTGCGCGGCTGAATGAGATCGAAGGCGAAGTTGCGCAGCTGCTCAGCTACGGGCTGTCCGAGCCCGAGATCGCACGGGCCATTCGCTTCGACGACCACCGAACACGGGCGCTGGTGGATGGCGTCACCCGCAAGCTCAAGCTCGTCACCACCGACGACATGGAGCTTTCAATGGTGGAGAGGCCGACCCGCCGGCCGCGGTTCAGACTTTGACCTGGTAGTCGGACCCTGGCGCTAGTTCGGGCCGAAAAGGAAGACCGTCGTACCGCGGCCCTCGGTGCTCACAACCTCAAGCCGGCCCCCGATACCCGCCGACCGCTCCCGCATCCCTACAAGCCCATAGCCGCTCGACCGCGCCGACCCAAATCCCTGTCCCTCGTCCGCGACCTCGACCAGGAACGGTCGTGCCGCAAAAGCCATTCTGACTCGGCAGATTGAAGAGCCCGAGTGGCGGCGGACGTTCGTCAAGGCTTCGCGGACCACCTGATAGACGACCTCCCGCTGCTGTGGGCTGAGCATCTCCTCGGTGCCGTTGGTCGAGATCTCGACTCGGATCGAGTACAGCCGAGCGAACTCCTCGGCTTGATGGCGGATGTCCCCGACCAGGCCTTCGGGTCCAATCGGACGCGGCCGCAGGTCTGCCAAGGTCTCGCGCACCTGTTTCAGCATCCTTTCCAGGATTTCCAGAACGTTGAGAAGCGAACCGTCTAGCGGTCCCTTCTTCGCCGAGCCAGGGTGCCCTTCGACATAGGCCTTGAACAACGAAATGGCTCCCGCCAGGTCGGTGGCGACGCTGTCGTGAAGCTCTCTCGCCATGCGAGCTCGCTCGCGTGCGACCGCGTCCTCGACCGCCTGATGAACAGCGGCCGCATCCGCCGTGTCGGTCACCGAGCCAGCCTGCGGCGGCGGTAGGAGGCCAGCAATGCAATGAACAGGGGGTGCTGCAACCAGCGGAGGGCCACGCCGTACGGCCGCCAAAGCCGCTTCGTTTCTTCAAGCGCGCGGCGAAGCTTCTCGAGGACATCGTCCAGCAACCCGCGCTCCGTCTCCAGACGTTGAGACAGCGTCATCGCACGCTTGGCGACGGAATATCCCCACCAGGCCGCCACGATGCTTTCGACGACGATCGCCAGGCCGGCCACGACCAGCAGGCCGACGCCGACCCAGCCAGGTGTCGTCACTCTTTGGAGTCGCCCTCCTCGTCCTCGATTCCCGCCACCGGAGCGATGGCCACGACCTGGTCGTCGGGGGGGATCCGCATCACGATCACACCTTGTGTCTGGCGTCCGATCTGCGAGATCGCCCCGACCTGTGTCCGCAGGACCATGCCGCTGGCGCTGATGACCAGGATCTCCTCCTCAGGATCGCTGACCACCCGCATGGCGACCAGTTTGCCGACCCGATCCGTGACCTTGAGAGTGAATACACCCTGCCCGGCACGGTGGTGCATCGGATACTCGCTGAGCGGAGTCCTCTTGCCATAGCCCCGCTCCGTGATGACCAGCAAATCGCCACGTGGCACCGCTGTGGCCATGCCGACCACGAAGTCACTCTTGCCGAGCTTGATACCGATCACGCCCTGGGTGTCTCGGCCCATCGCGCGCACCTCGGTCTCGCTGAACCGAATTGCCTTGCCAAGCGCGGTGGCGATAAGAATCTCGTCCGAGCCGGTAGTCGGCGCCACCCAGTCCAGCTCATCGCCTTCCTGCAGGTTGATCGCGATCAGGCCATTCCTTCGCACGTTGGCGTACTCGGCGAGCGCGGTCTTCTTTATGTATCCGTTCTTGGTGACCATCAGCATGTAGCGCGCCTCGGTCTCAGTCTCGGGTTTGACGAAAACCGCTGTGATTCGCTCGTTCGGGCCGATGTCGATGAGGTTGTTGACAGGTATCCCCTTCGCCTGCCGCTCGCGTTCCGGTATCTCGTGGACGCGGAGCTGGAAGACGCGGCCGCTTTGCGTGAAGAAGAGCATCGAGGCATGCGTGTGCGTGATCAATAGATGGAGCGCGTAGTCCTCTTCACGTGTGCCACTGGGCGCGTCGGTGCCAGAGGTTGGCTTGGCTCCCTTCAGCCCCACGCCACCGCGCTTTTGGGCTCGGAACACGCGCAGCGGCTGGCGCTTGACGTAACCCCTGTGGGTCAGCGTGACGACGACCTCTTCCTTGGGGACGAGGTCTTCAGCTGAGAGCTCGGTCGCTTCCTGGTCGGTGATCTCCGTGCGACGCTCGTCCCCGTACTTCTTAGCGATGTCGTCCATGTCGTCCTTGATGAGCAAACGCACCTTTTGATCGCTGGCCAGGATGCTCTCCAGGTACGCGATGGTCTTGATGACCTCCTCGTACTCGGCATCGATCTTGCCGCGCTCGAGCTTGGTCAAGCGTCCAAGAGTGAGTGCGAGGACAGCTTTGGCCTGGCGATCGCTGAGGCCGAACTTGGTCTGGAGCTCCGCAGATGCCGTGTCAGGGTCGGCGGCCGCCCGAATCGTCTTGATCACCTCATCGAGGTGGTCGAGGCAGATCTTCAGGCCTTCCAGGATGTGCGCGCGCTCCTGGGCACGATCCAGGTCGAAACGGGTTCGCCGGAGGATGACGTCGCGTCGGTGATCGATGAAGAGCTGCAGCGCCTGCTTGAGGCTCAAAACGACCGGTCGCCCTCCAACAATGGCGAGCATGATCACGCCGAACGTCGTTTGCAGAGTGGTGTGCTTGTAGAGGTTGTTGAGAACAGTGAAAGTGCGGGCATCCCGCTTGAGCTCGATGACAATGCGCATTCCTTGACGATCCGATTCATCGCGCAAATCGGCGATGCCTTCGAGCTTTCGATCAGACACCAGCTCGGCAATCTTCGCCACGAGCGTCGCCTTGTTGACCGCGTATGGAAGCTCGTCGATGATGATCCGCTCGCGTCCGTTTGGCGCCTGCTCGAAGGTGTGGCGGGCCTGCACGATGATTCGCCCGTGCCCGGTCGCGTACGCGGCCTTGATGCCGGCCGTCCCCATGATCTTGCCGCCAGTTGGAAAGTCAGGGCCCTTGATGAAAGACAGGAGATCCTCGCCCGTTGCCTCGGGGTTATCAACGAGGTGCTTCACGCCACTTGTGATCTCGCGGAGGTTGTGCGGCGGGATGTTGGTTGTCATGCCCACCGCAATTCCAGTGGCGCCGTTGAGCAGCAGGTTGGGTATCCGCGAGGGCAGAACGTCCGGCTGCTCTTCGGTGTTGTCGTAGTTCGGAACCATGTCGACCGTCTGCTTCTCGATGTCGGCCATCAACTCGCCGGTGATGGCGGACAGTCGCGCCTCGGTGTAACGCATTGCCGCGGGCGGATCACCATCGACGCTACCGAAGTTGCCTTGCCCGTCAATCAACGGATAGCGCAGTGAGAATGGTTGAGCCATGCGGACCAGCGCGTCGTACACGGCCGTGTCGCCGTGAGGGTGGTACAGCTTCAGGACATCGCCGACAAAGGCCGCGCTCTTGCGATGCCTGCTGCCTGCGGTCGCGCCCGCGCGGTGCATCGCGTAGAGAATGCGGCGTTGCACAGGCTTCAGCCCGTCGCGCACCTCTGGCAGCGCACGGCTGATGATGACCGACATCGCATACTCCATGTAGGAGGTCTGCATCTCCTCCTGGAGGCTGCGGCCTAAAACCGTTCCGATCTGATTTTCGTCAGTCAAGCTGGATCACTCCTCGAATTTCCTGAGGACCACCACGGCGTTGTGGCCGCCAAAGCCGAAGCCGTTTGAGATTGCGATGCGCACGTCCATGCGGCGCGCCTGGTTGGGCACGTAGTCGAGATCACAAGCCGGATCCGGGTTCTCGTAATTGATGGTCGGGTGAACGATGCCGCGATTGATCGAAAGGAATGTCGCGATCGCCTCCACCGCACCAGCCGCGCCGAGCAGGTGGCCGATCATCGATTTGGTGCTGCTGATCGCGACCTTGTATGCGTGTTCGCCAAGAGCCATCTTCAACGCCCGGGTCTCCGCCGCGTCGTTCAGCCCTGTCGATGTGCCATGGGCGTTGACGTAATCGACGTCTGACGCTTCAATGCCTGCGTCTTTCAAGGCGAGCGTGATCGCGCGCGCGGGCGCCTCACCCGTCTCATCGGGCGCCACCTGGTGAAAGGCATCACACGTCAGGGCGAACCCGAGGACCTCCCCATAGATGCGTGCTCCACGAGACGTCGCATGCTCGACCGATTCGAGCACCAGCGTGCCCGCACCTTCGCCGGGGACGAACCCGTCGCGATCGCGGTCAAACGGCCGGCTCGCCTTCTCGGGCGCGTCGTTGCGCGTCGAGAGGGCACGGATCGAGTTGAACGACGTGATGCCAACCTCGCACAGCGAGGCCTCCGAGCCGCCTGCAAGCATCACGTCCGCATCCCCGTGCTGGATGATGCGGGCCGCGTCACCCAGCGTGTGGGTGGAGGCCGCGCATGCCGTGGTCACCGTGGTGTTGGGCCCGCGAAGGTGGAAGTTCATCGCCACTGACGCGGCGGCCATGTTGGGGATGATCATTGGCGCGTAGAGAGGGTTGAGGCGCCCTTTGGTCGCATAGGAGATGGCGCCTGTGGTCATCTCGATGAAGCCGCCGATGCCTGTGCCCATGTCCACGCCGACGCGGAAGCTGTCCTCCTTCGCTAGGTCCAACCCGGAGTCTTTGAGCGCCATGCCGGAGGCGGCGACGGCCAGCTGGGAAAAGCGCGCCATGCGCTGCGCCGCCTTCCGATCCATGTAGTTCTGAGGGTCGAAGCCATGCACCTCACAAGCGAACTTGGTCGCCAGGTTTTCGGTGGCGTAGCTACCTTCGACGGTGTGCGCGCCGCTTCGACCCTCGATGAGGCCGTCCCAGTACTCGTCGAGGGTTTTGCCGATCGGGTTGACAGTGCCCATGCCGGTCACAACGACACGTGTCCGACCATTCGTTTTCACTTGCCCACCTCTGCCCGAATCTTACCGACGAGCTGATTCTCCACCGCTTCCTTGCCGACCCTGATTGCGTTCTTGATGGCCCGGGCGTCGGAACGGCCGTGTGCAACCACTGCCACGCCGTCGATCCCGAGCAGAGGCGCACCGCCAAACTCCCGCCAGTCACTGCGGTCGCGCAGCTTGCGCACGCCTCCCCTTACCAGCAGGCCTCCGATTTTGCCGCTCATGGTTTTCGGTATCTCCTCACGGAGGTTCCGGAACAGGAACTCCGCGGTCGCCTCGGCCATCTTGATCGCGATGTTGCCGACAAAACCGTCTGCCACGATGACATCAGCCTTTGATGCGTAGACGTCCTTTGGCTCGATGTTGCCGACGAACCAGCGCATCGAGCCCTTCAGCCGTCGTGTGGTTTCCTTGACGAGCTCGTTGCCTTTGCCCTCTTCCTCGCCGTTGCTGAGCAGGCCGACGCGGGGATTGGCGCGGCCCAGCATCTGGCGCGCGTAGACGGCACCCATCGTGGCGAATTGCACCAGGTACTCGGGCTTGGAATCGACGTTCGCCCCGACGTCGAGAAAATAGGCGAAGCCTGTTTGCGTGGGGACGATGGAGCCAAGAGCCGGCCTGTCGACGCCCCGAATCCGACCCTGAATGAACAGGGCAGTCGCCATGACGGCGCCTGAGTTACCGGCCGAAACCCAGCCATCGGCCTTGCCTTCTTTGCACATGCGAGCGCACACGTTCATCGAGGAGTCGGGCTTCGAGCGGACCGCCTGCGCCGGATGGTCTTCCATCGCGACCACCTGGGTGCACGGCACCAAACGCAACAGGGGATGCTGGTCGAGCAGCGGCTGCACCGATGACGGCAGGCCGACCACCGCGACCTCGATTCCGTATTCCGCGGCCGCTTGCGAGGCGCCCAAGAGCACCTGCGCCGGCGCGTGATCGCCGCCCATGGCGTCGACTGCTATTTGCATGTCTGGAGACCGGACTCAGATGTCGAGGTTCCGGACGCTCTTGGCATGCGCCTGGATGAACTTCTTGCGTGGCTCGACGTCAGGTCCCATCAATTTCTCGAACGTGTCGTTGACCGCGGCCGCGTCTTCCACAGTGACCTGCAGCAGCACACGGGTCTGTGGGTTCATGGTCGTCTGCCACAACTCCTCCGCGTTCATCTCGCCAAGGCCCTTCATTCGGGCCGACTCGGCGTTCTTTCCCAGCTGGCGGAGCGCCTTGTCGCGGTCGCCCTCCGAGTGAGCCCAGATGATCTGCTTGCCCTTGAATGCTTTGAACAGCGGCGGTTGCGCCATGTACAGGTAGCCCTTCTCGATGACCTGGGGAAAGTAGCGATAGAAGAAGGTGAGCAGAAGGGTGCGGATGTGACTGCCGTCCACGTCCGCGTCGGTCATGGTGATGACGCGGTGGTAGCGCATCTTCTCGATATTGAAGTTGTCGCCGACGCCCGCACCCATCGCTGTGATGAGGTTGCGGATCTCGTCTGAGGTCAGCACCTTGTCCAGGCGGGCCTTCTCGACATTCAGGATCTTTCCGCGAAGCGGCAGGATCGCCTGCGTCCGCCGGTCACGTCCGCCCTTGGCGGTGCCGCCGGCCGAGTCACCCTCGACGATGTAGAGCTCGCAGTGCGCCGGGTCGCGCTCCGAGCAGTCGGCGAGCTTACCCGGAAGGGTGCTCGACTCGAGCAGGCTCTTCCTCTGCACGAGGTCACGGGCTTTACGCGCCGCCTCTCGTGCTCGCGCGGCGGTCAGCGACTTCTCCACGATGCGACGACCGTCGCTTGGATTTTCCTCGAGGTACTGCGTCATGCCTTCGGTCAATGCAATGGACACGTGGCCCTGAACCTCGGCGTTGCCGAGCTTGCCTTTCGTCTGGCCTTCGAACTGCGGGTCCAAAACTTTGACGCTGATCACCGCGGTGAGGCCCTCGCGCACGTCCTCGCCCGAGAGGTTTGGGTCCTGCTCCTTGAGGATTCCCGCCTTCCGCGCATATCGGTTGAGCACGTTGGTGAGCGCGGACCGGAAGCCGGTCAGGTGGCTGCCGCCCTCGATGGTGTGAATCGTGTTGGCGAAAGCCAGGACGTTCTCGACGAACGTGTCGTTGTACTGCAGCGAAATCTCGACCTGGGTGCCCTCGACCTCGCGGTCGACATAGAAGGGGTGAGGGTTGATCACCTGTTTGTCACGATTCAGAGCGCGAACGAACGAAACGATGCCGCCTTCGAAGTAAAAGGTGTTCGTAAAGCCGAGGTTCTCGTCGGCAAGCGAGATCTCGAGCCGCTTGTTGAGATACGCCATCTCGCGGAGGCGGCGCTGGATCACCTCGCGGTCGAACTTGGTGTCGGGGAAGATCTGCGGGTCAGGCCAGAACCGCACCACCGTTCCGGTGTGGTCGGTCTTGCCCACCACCTTGACCGGGCCGTTGGGCACTCCGCGCTCGAACTCCATGAAGTGGACCTTGCCGCCGAGATGCACCCAAACCTGGAGCTTCTCGCTCAGAAAGTTCACGGCCGAGACGCCGACTCCGTGCAGCCCCGAGGACACTTTGTAGCCGCCACCGCCGAACTTGCCGCCGGCGTTCAACCGGGTCAGCACCAGCTCGAGGGCCGACAGGCCTTCTTTCTTGTGCATGTCGACCGGGATCCCGCGGCCGTTGTCCTCGACCTGGACGCTGCCGTCGGCGAAGAGGGTGACCGTGATCATGGTGGCGTAGCCGGCGAGAGCCTCGTCGACGGCGTTGTCCACCACCTCGTAGACCAGGTGGTGGAGGCCCGTGGTGGTGGTCGAACCGATGTACATGCTCGGACGCCGCCTTACATGCTCCCGGCCCTCGAGGACCTGGATCTGCTCGGCGGTATACGCCACATCGGCGCCTAACGGCTGGGCCGTGCGCTTGCGCTCCGGAGGGAGATTTCGGGCCTCGCTCACAGGGTTTGCAGCGCTCCCAGCCTGGAGAACTCGTAGAGGTCTACTGGGCAGAGTTTCAGGATTCCAATTCTACCGGATTTCGAGATCGAAAAAGGCCTCCCGGGGCCCCTTAACAGGGGTCTTGGGGAGCCCGTTTCCAGCGCAGAACCGGCTCCTCGCTCTGGCCCTGCAGGTAAGCGTTGATCTTCCGGGCGGTGGCCACCTCATCGAGCCTCCCAACGGGCAGCCCGTGGGGCGCGTCATGGAGCGCCTGCGGGTCCTCCTGGGCTTGCTTGACTATCTCTTTCACTGCGGTGGCGAAGGCGTCAAGGGTGGCTTTGCTTTCGGTCTCCGTGGGCTCGACCATGATCGCTTCGGGCACCACCAGCGGGAAGTAGATCGTCGGGGCGTAGAAGTCTCGCTCGAGGAGGCCTTTGGCCACGTCGAGAGCCTTGATGCCGTGGGGCGCCAGATTTCGGGCGCTGGCCACGAACTCATGCATGCAGGCGCCGTCATGCGGCATGTCCAGCACGCCTTTCACCTCGTTCCGCAGGTAGTTGGCCGAGAGCACAGCATCGAGCGACGCCTGGGTCAACCCGTCCCCGCCCATGGCCAGGATGTAGGTATAGGCCCGAACCAGCATCCCGAAGTTGCCGTAGAAGCTGCGCACACGCCCAATCGATTGTGGTCGCTTGAAATCGAGCTTCAGGTGCCCGTTGAGCCGCTCCACCGTAGGCGTCGGCAGGAATGGAACCAGGTCAGCTTTGACTCCCACAGGCCCTGCGCCGGGGCCGCCGCCGCCATGGGGGGTGGTGAAAGTCTTGTGGAGATTCATGTGGACGGCGTCGAAGCCCATGTCGCCCGGCCGGCAAATGCCCATGAAGGCGTTGAGGTTGGCGCCGTCGTAGTACAGCTTCGCCCCGGTGGCGTGCACCATTTCCGCAACATCCAGTATCTCACGTTCGAACAACCCCAAGGTGTTGGGGTTTGTCAGCATGAGCGCCGCAACGCTGGGCGACAGCTTGGACTCGAGGTCGGCCAGGCTGATGCGGCCGTCGGCGCCAGACTTGACTTCGACCACGTGGAAACCGCTGAGAGCCGCGCTCGCCGGGTTCGTGCCGTGGGCCGAGTCGGGGACCAGGACCTCGGTTCGAGACTCGCCACGCGACCTGTGGAACGCCTGGATCATGCGGAGCGCCGTCCACTCGCCGTGGGCACCGGCAGCCGGCTGCAACGTGACCCGCTCGACCCCGACCACGGCGCAGAGGGCTTGCTCGAGGCGCCACATCAGCGAGAGGGCACCCTGTACCGAATCCTCGTCCTGGTATGGGTGCAGGTCGGTGAAACCGGGAAGCGTCGCCGCCACCTCGTTGGCGACTGGGTTGTACTTCATGGTGCAGCTGCCGAGCGGATAGAACTGCTCGCTGATCGAGTAGTTGAGCGATGCGAGCCGGCTGTAATGACGCATGATCTCGGGTTCGCTCAGCCGTGGCAGGAGCGGAGGATGGGCCCTGAGCTGGTCTTTCGGCAGCACGTCGCTCGCGGCGGAAACGTCCACCTCGGCGTCGGGGAGACGAGGGCCATAGGCGTTCGGCCGGCTCTTTTCGAAGCTGAGCAGCTCGGTCAGGAGGTCACCGCCTCGACGAGCTCATCCAGGGCGCGCGCGTCGTTGACCTCCGTGCAGGTGAATGTCTGGATGCCCTTGAGCTCCCTGAACCACCGATGGACGTCGAGACCGCCCAGGATCCCCTTGCGGGCGAGCTTCCGGTTCAAAGCGGGCCCCTTCGGGACGCGGATTGGAAACTCGAAGAGGAACTGGCGGTCGGGGAAGGCCATCGTCCATTCGGGCAGCTTCGACAACCGATCGGCGAGGGCATGCGCGCGTTTGAAGCTGACCTCCGCCACCTGCCGCATCCCGTCCGGGCCCATGTACGTCATGTAGACGCTGGCCGCGAGCGCGCAGAGCGAGTGGTTGGTGCAGATATTGGACGTCGCGCGCTCGCGGCGGATGTGCTGCTCGCGGGCCGTCAACGTCAATACGAACCCACGTCGCCCGGCCGCATCGTGCGAGCTGCCGATCAAGCGTCCTGGCAGCTTGCGGACGAGCTCCTTGCTGCAGGCGATGAAGCCCACGTGAGGGCCGCCGTAGCTGGGCCTGAGACCTAGCTGTTGGCCCTCGCCTGCGGCGATGTCCGCGCCATATTCGCCCGGCGGAGCGAGGATGGCGAGGCTGATCGGATCGACACACGCGATCGACAGGGCCCCGGCCTTGTGCGCGCTCTCGGTCAGGCCTCGAGCGTCGACCAGCATCCCCAGGAAGTCCGGCTGCTGGAAGATCACGGCCGCGGTCTTCGCGTTAGCCTCGGTGCCCTTGCGGACCTTGATGCCGCGTCCTTCGGCGAAAGCGCGGAGCACCTCCAGATACTCGGGATGGAGATAGCCGGCGACCACGACCTCGTTGCGGCCGGTGTGGATGTGGGCCATCATGGCGGCCTCGGCCACGGCAGTCGCTCCGTCGTACATCGAGGCGTTGGCGACATCCAGGGCGGTGAGCTCGGCAATCAGTGTCTGGAACTCGTAGATCGCCTGCAGAGTCCCCTGGCTCGCTTCGGGCTGGTACGGCGTGTAAGCCGTATAGAACTCGGGTTTTGAGGTCACGGCAGCCACCGCGGCGGGGATGAACCGCCGGTAAACCCCACCGCCGCGAAATGTCAGCCGGTCGGCAAAGATCCGATTCCGCGCCGCCAGCGACTCGACCTGCGCCATCGTCTCGAACTCCGACAGGCCTGCCGGCAGCGCCAGCGAGTCGAGGCGCAGGGAGCGCGGAATGTCGACGAGCAGTTCGTCCATTGATGCGACGCCGATGGCAGCCAGCATCGCGGTCCGATCCTCGGGAGAGTGCACCAGGTAAGGCAAATCGCTAGGCCTCGGCGACTTTCTTGTAGGCCGCTTCGTCCAATAGGTCGGCGGGCAGCTCTCCGGCCAGCTCCACCTTGAGGATCCAACCGTCGCCGTAGGGGTCCGAGTTGATCAACTCGGGGTGTGCGGCCAGCTTGTCGTTGACCGACGTGATGCGTCCTGCAACGGGCGAATAGAGGTCGCTGGCGGCCTTCACCGACTCGACGACCCCGAAGCTCTCGTGCACCGAAAGTTTCCGCCCAGCTGCCGGCAGCTCGAGGAAGACGACATCGCCCAGCTGCGATTGAGCGAAGTCGGTGATGCCGACAGTCGCCGTCTTGCCATCGACGGTGAGCCACTCGTGAGACTTGGTATAGCGGCGCTCGGCCATGCGACTCCTCCCTGTCTAACCCGATTCGAACGTGTGGCTCAGGATTTCGCGGGCGCGACCGCCGATCGCGCCGAGCCGCGATAGAACGGCAGCTTCACCACTTTGGCTTCGGCTTCGCGGCCCCGGACTTCCACGGCAACCGTGTCCCCGACTCGAAATGATGGGACTTCAACCATCGCGAGCGCGATGGGGTGCCCAAGAAAGAACGAATGGGTGCCGCTCGTGACCAGGCCGGTGCGGCCCTCGCCTTTCACCGCCGCGCCGTGGCGCGGGATGTCGCCGGCCTCGGTGTTGATTCCGATGAGAGTGCGGAGCGGACCGACCTCGCGGACTTGGGCGAGGGCGTCTCGGCCGACAAAGTCGCCTTTGTCCGGTTTCACGGCCCAGCCCAGACCGGCTTCATATGGGTTGACGCTCTCGTCCATGTCGTTCCCATAAAGGCGCAACGCAGCTTCAAGGCGCGCCGCATCGCGGGCACCGAGTCCAGCGGGAAGCACCCCGTGCGGCCGGCCGTGCTCGAGGATCGCGTCCCACACCTCTCCCACTCGGTCCGACGATACAAAGATCTCGAAACCGTCCTCACCTGTGTAGCCGGTGCGCGAGATCATCCCGGGGACGCCGGCCACCTCGCCGTAGCGAAATCCGAAGTAAGGGAGGTCCTCGAGGCCGCTTGACGGCATGAGCTCCTCAGCCTTGGGGCCCTGCAAGGCGATGAGCGCCAGCTCAAACGTCAGGTCCTCGATCTGTATGGCCCCCGAAGCGCGCTCCCGCATCCAGGCCAGATCCTTCTCCCGATTGGAGGCGTTGACCACTACGAAGAACGCCTCGTCGCCCCAGTACACGATCAGGTCGTCGACGATGCCCCCGTCGTCTTTGCAGAGAAGGGTGTACTGCGCCATGCCGCGCTGGATGCGCCGAAGGTCGTTGGTGACGACGCTTTGCAGGAAGTCGAACGAATCGGCACCGGTCACCCGGAAGCGGCCCATGTGCGAGACGTCAAAAAGTCCGGCGGCGTTTCGGACCGCCAGGTGCTCCTCTCGGATCGACGTGTACTGCTGCGGCAGGTCCCAGCCGCCAAAATCCACGATCCGGCCACCAAGAGCGACGTGGCGATCGTACAGAGGGGTCTTGCGGGTCTCGCTACCCTTCAAATTCGGCGCGCTCGTCCTCATCGTGCCCGAAGTCGATCGCCTCGGGATCGACGAAGGCGAGCAGCTCTTCGTCGTGCCGGCGTCGGGCATCGGCGACCACCTGAGCGACGTAGCGAGTGCGGTCGACCGTCCATTCGAGCTTCTCGGCCAGCTCGACCTCACTTGGCTCTTGGTGAAGCTCGTGGCGCATGAGGATCTGGGTCCGCTCGTAGTCGGTGGCGGCGGCCACCAGCAGGTGGGCGTCGCGAACCGAGGCTGCCTCCGCTGCGATCGCGGCGTTCATCTGGGCGCTCACCTTGACCTCGGCGAAATTGCCGAAGTCAGACTCGCCGCTGCCAGCGAAAGAGCGGACCGCTTCGACCAGGCCGATCGAACCTTCTTGCACCAGGTCGGCCGCAGACAACCCCTGGTCTCTGCGATCGCGGGCGAGCCGGATGACCATCGGCAGATGGGCCGCCACCAGACGCTCCTCGCTCGAGCGGTCGCCCATCGAGGCGTGCTCGAGAAGGGTTCGTTGCTCGGCGGCCCCAATCGGCCCGCCCTCGCGAACGCTGGCGGTAAACGCAGCCAGGGCGGCCGCGTCCTCGTCGCTCGAAGTCTCCCCGTCGGGCCGCTCTTCCCCCTCGAATTGCGCTGCCATCACCAGAATTTTACGACGCGACCCGGCCCGAACCAACCAGGGCCGGCGGGCGATGTTCCACGTTTTACACGTCGCCGTCGACGTGGGATCGCCATACTCGATCCATGCGCGCTGGGCGGGCGCTGCAAGCTGGGATCGTGGCGTTTGGGGTGGCCCTGTTGCTTCCCCTCCATGCCGTTGGGGCCACTCCCCACATCGAGCGGGCGGACCTGGTCGGCGACATCAACAACATCATGTCGTCCTACATCACGACCGCCGTGAATCGCGCCGAAGCCCACCATGCCGATGCCCTCCTGATCGTGATGAACACGCCAGGCGGGATCTCAACCTCCATGGACGAGATCGTCACCAGCCTGCTCAACTCGAAGGTCCCCGTCATCGTCTACGTCTATCCGAGCGGGGCGCGCGCCGCCTCGGCCGGGCTGTTCGTGGCCGAGGCGGCGGACATTCTCGCGATGGCGCCCGGCACCAATATCGGCTCGGCCCACCCGATCGACGCCTCCGGGGCCAACCTCACCGGCGACCTCGGGACGAAGGTCCTCAACGACGCGGTGACCAGGGTGCGAAATCTCGCCTCGATTCACGGGCGTAATGCGGACTGGGCCGAGCAGGCGGTACGCAACAGCGTGAACATCAACGCCGAAGAGGCGGTCAAGCTGCACGTCGCCGACCTGGAGAGCGCAGATCCGGCGTCGCTGATGAACTCCATCGATGGCCGGTCGGTGTCGCGGACCTCGGGTGCGCTCGTCCTGCATACGGCGGGTGCCTCGATCCAGGACTTTCCAATGCCCTACTGGCAGGTGTTCCTGAATGCCCTGATCGACCCCACTGTGGCGGCACTGCTGTTCCTGCTCGCGGCCTACGGGATCATTACGGAGTTGACCTCGCCTGGGGCGATCCTGCCCGGTGTCGTCGGCGGCATTGCGGCAATCCTGGCCCTGGTGTCGCTCGCCAACCTGCCTGTCAACATCGCCGGCGCCTTGATGATGCTATTGGCTTTGATCCTGTTTCTAGCCGATTTGAAGGCGAACACGCACGGGATTCTGAGCTTCGGGGGCGTGCTGTCTCTCATCCTGGGCATGGCATTTCTGATCAACACCGGCCCCGTCGGTCTCGGCGTCAACCCGATCGTGATTTTGGCACCGCTGCCCTCACATTTGCGTTCTTCGTCTTTTTTGTGGACAGGGTGTTGCGATCGCGGAGAAGCCTGTTCCTCACGGGACCCGACGCTCTGGTGAGCGCGGTCGGCGAGGCACGCGAGGACCTGTCGCCAGAGGGGCTAGTCTTTGTGCGCGGAGCCCTCTGGAAAGCAAAGGCGGAGCGCGGCCCGATCCCGGCCGGCACCCCGGTACAGGTGGTCGGTAGAAATGGTTTGCGGTTGGATGTCGTCGCGGCAGTTGCCGAGGTGACCAAGGAGAGGTGACAGTGGACTTTGGCTTTCTGACCATCCTGGCCGTGATCGTCGTGCTGGCCCTGATCGTCGCCATCTCGGCCATCCGCATCATCAACCAGTACGAGCGGGGCGTCGTGTTCCGGCTGGGGCGGCTCATCGCCCTCAGACAACCCGGCTTGAACTTCATCATCCCCTTCGGGATCGACCGCCTGGTCAAGATGGACATGCGCGTCATCACCCTCGAGGTGCCACCCCAGGAGATCATCACCAACGACAACGTGACGGCCAAGGTCAACGCGGTCATCTACTTCCAGGTCGTTGACGCTCAGAAAGCCGTGACCGAGGTCTTGAACTACATCAACGCCACCTCGCAGATCGCCCAGACCACGCTGAGAGCGGCGCTCGGTCAGGCGACCCTCGACGAACTCCTGGCGAA
>DASXNH010000173.1:0-2352 GCA_036495195.1 Candidatus Dormiibacterota bacterium | reverse complement strand
GGATTCAACCCATGGACACAATGGAGAAAGCCGGACCGTCAGGGCCGGCCTGGATGCATCTTGTCCTCGTGCCGATTCGGCGCATGTCGCCCACACACCGGTCAGGCAGTTCAACGGGGCAGTTCCGCACTGCAGTGCAAGTGTGTGCATACATCCACGCTTCTCTTCACGGCGTCGCCCGAACCCTCCGTTGAAGGGCCCACGGCCAACCACGAAGGAGGCGCCACCTACTCCAGCGCCGATCACCTCTCAACCAGGAGCGGGGTTCGTCGCGGCCAACGCTCGAGACGAGCGGCGAGTGCCCGGGGCGGATCCGTTCGCGCTTGCGGTTTGGTCTACGGCGGCGGGCTGCGCACGCGACTGCCGTCGCCACGCGATTGCGACCGCGGCGGCGGCGATGACCGCCCACAGGCCCAGTACCAGCGACGCCTGCGCGATACCGCTGTCGTGGAAATAGGCCACGCCTCGCGTGACCGTCACCCCTTGGGCCAATGGCAATGCGTAGGACAGGTCGTGAAAGAGGGTGGGCAGCAGATCCGGTGTCACGGTGCCCCCGCTGGACGGAACGCTGAGAATCAAAGCCGCTGTGAGCGAGAAGGGAAGGAAGTACTGCTTGAGGATCGGTGCCACGCCGACCATCAGCTGGCCGTACACCTGAGTGAGCAAGAAGGCGTAGACCAGCAAGAGCGGCTTACCCGGCAAGACGTGCAGATCGACCGCAGTGAGATAGGCCGCCAGGGCGCCGATCGCTCCAATTGCCGCCACCACGATCACCCGCCTGCCAACCCCCCATGTCGGGAGCTGCAGCAAGACGATGGCGGTGATCAGTCCGGCCATCATCAGCGGGAATACGAAGAAGAAGATCCCTGTCCCGCCGTCGCCGGACGCCAAGGGAACGAGATCGACGATCGGCGGGGGCTGGCTGCCGGTCTCGGTTGCAATCCGGGTGAAGATTCCCTGCAGATAGTTGGCCTGGATTGCCGAAGCAGCGCGCGCCACATAGACAGTTCCGGTCGAGCCGGCGACGTACGCCGCGGCGGCAGTTCGGTCACGCACCGCAGCGGTTGCGGCCGCCGCTGAGGGCGAGCGGCGCACCTCGAAGCCGCTGGGTCTGACGTGATCCAGCTCATCGTTGACCAGCCTGACCTGGTCAGGGCTGCCGACGACGGCGATCGGCACATTGTGTGGCGTCGGCTGGTGATACGCAGCCTCGAAGGTCACCGGAAGGGCGATCGCGAAGACGACCGGGAACCAGAGGATCGACGCGGCTCTTTGCCAGGGCATGTTGGCCTCAGGGGCACTCACGCTACGGCTCGATCCGGTCCGGGAGATTGGGGAGGCCCGGCGGTTCGGACGGCCGTAGCGCTTGCGACCTCGGCGCTGAGCTGACGCCCCGCACGGATTGCTTGCTCTTCGGCTTCCGCGCGCAGCTGCCGGGCGAGGTCCTTGAACTGGTCAAGCGCCGGGTTCACGCCGACGAGCGTGAACTCACCCTCGACCGTCTTGAGGTCGAGCTGCCAAACGTCGGCGAGGATGCGCTGCATCCAGCCAGTCGCGTGGTCCCATCCCTCGCGCGGGGACCCGGGGCGATAGCTACCGCCCCGGACGGTGACGAGCACGGCTGGCTTGCCGGCCATTATCGGCTCGGCACCTGCGGCCATGCGTGGGTCGGCAATGACCATGTCGACCCACGCCTTGAAGTGCTGCGAGACGCCGAAGTTGTAGAGCGGCACGGCAAACAGCAATGCATCGGCCGAGACGAGCTCGTCGGTCAGCGTCGCGGCGAGCGCTAGCGCCGCGTTCTGTTCATCGCTGCGGGACTCTTCCGGGGTCCCGCTGGCGAAGACGGCGGTCGCCCACGACCTTGCAGGAATCGGGTCGACCCCGATATGCCGGCGGATGATCGGCTCCTCGGGATGGGCGCTGCGCCACTCCTGCTCGACGAGGTCGGCGATCGCGCGGCTATGCGAGCCCCCGACCCGGATGCTGGCATCGAGCCTGTAGAGGACTCCTCGCATAAGGTTCGTGACGGTCATCTCACACCTCGAATCGGGGGCGGCCTGCGCACTGGTTCCACCCATCCGATGGTGACGGACGACCCCAGACGATCGAATCCTGGTGCCCCGTAGTCCGCGAGCGGGTGCTGCTAGGGAAGCAACGCGTCGCTCGACTCGCGCGGAAGGGCTTCTGCGAGCTTGGTGCGCGAGCTGATGCCGAGTTTGGCGAAGACCTTGCGCAGGTGGTACTCGACGGTGTGCTTGCTGATGAAGAGCCGCGCGCCGATCTCGCTGTTGGAGAGCCCGTCGCGAGCAAGTCGCGCGACTTCCGCTTCCTGCGGGGTGAGATCGTCTC
>DASXNH010000172.1:0-7314 GCA_036495195.1 Candidatus Dormiibacterota bacterium | reverse complement strand
CGCCCCAACCGAGCTACTCGCAGAAAATCCGGATCTTGACGTCGTCGTCTTCGTGGTCGACGTCGATGGTCAGGTCCCGGAGTTGGTCGATGACCTCGTTGATGTTCTCCGGCTTGATTTCCCTGATGTCGAAGTTCACCCCGTTCCTCCGGAGCTCCTCGTTCACCTTGTCCTGCGCAACCGCGGGCACGAGGCTGGCGAGCCGCACCCCAGCGCGCAGGAGCGCAATCGGCACCCGCACGTTCACATGGACCGGTTTGTCGTTCTTTCCTTCCTTGGCGTCAATCATCACGCGTATGTACCTGGGAGGCGCGGCCGCCAAGGTAGCGGTGGCCGTGGCGGTCGACGACCCTCCCTGCACCGCACCGAGGAGGCGGTCGGCCTCGCCCGCGTTGATCTTGCCCGCGGCCAGCATCTCCAGGATCTGCCTGCGCTCTTCTGTCATTTCAGTTCCTCCAATTGGCGAATGGCGTCGTCGGCCTTGATCTCTCCGCGGCTGAGCCGCTCGAGGATCTCGAGGCGTGACGGCTGGGGGTTGTTGTCAACGAAATCGAGGCGCTCGCCGATACGGTTGAGGCGGGCCTTGATGGTCGGGTAGCTGACGCCGAAGACTCGCTCCATCTCTTTGATGGAGCCGTGGGAACGGACGAAGGCGATGACAAAGACCTGGTCCTCAGCGCTGAGGCGAGCGAGCTGCGGCAGCTCCCAGACACCCTCGAGAGCCGCACCGCTCTCGCCGAGCCTCACCCTCTCCACGGTGATCGGACGTGATTGGGTGATCTTGATCAAATCTTGCCATTCCTGAGCTTTAGCCATCGCTAAGTTGAAATTATTAAGGATGCCTTAGTGATTTGTCAAGTTTCTTAATTCCTACTCCAGCGGCCACGATGCACGAGGTGGCTCAACGTGCGCCGCGGAATGGTGACGCTCGACCCCTCCATCCGGTCGTCGGGAGCCTTGTAGCCAAAGGCAAGAGCGCCAATCGGCCGTAGACCGGCGGGCACGCCGAGAGTCGCGAGCAGCTCGCCCTCGCCCTCGACGATGCCGAAGAACCAGGCTCCTACTCCCTCGTCAACCGCCTTGAGGAGCATCACCATGCAGGCCATGGCGGCGTCAATGTCCCAATAGGGAATCGGCCATCCGCTCTCCACCGCCATGGGGCCGTCGGGCCCCCCCTTGTCGGGGCGCGAGTAGCGCTCGAGGTAGGCGCGCTTGTCGGCGATGGGCAGGACGACCACCGGCGGAGGGTCACCGAAATCGTTCCCCCCGGTGGTTCTCCAGAACCAGTCCAGCTGCTCGGGATCATCGAGGACGATCAGGGCGAGGCCCTGGCTGAATCCTCCGGATGGTGCATGCAGAGCGGATTCAAGGATTCGGTCGAGCACATCGCCCGGCAGGGGACGCGGTTCGAAGTGGTGCACCATGCGCCGGCGCCTCAGAAGTTCAGTCAGTTCCATCCGAGCAAATGTAAAGCGCTACCGGTGCGAGCTCCTGCTCACAAGCACAATTAGATGTATGCCCTACTCCATAGACCTAAAAGCGATCCAGACCCCGCTCAAAGAGAGCTACAAAACCGACCCCAAGACGGCCCTGGTCACGACCTCGGCGAAAAGCGTGCCCTCCGACATGTCCGACCCGCGCCATTGTGCGGTCGCCCCGGTCGAATATTCGAGCGTCGTCATCCGCTCCGGGCTCCACCCGGCCGCGGGCGGCGCGGGCGACAAGCCGTGCTCCGGCGACATCCTGGCGGCGGCCCTGGCGATCTGCGAGGAGAGCACTTTGAGATCCGTCGCGGCGAACATGGGCATCGAGCTGGAAGGGGTCGAGGTGCAGGTGGACATCGACTGGGATTTCAGGGGCACGATGGCCACTGATCGCAGTGTTCCGGTGGGCGCAACCGGGATCCGGATGCGCACGAGAGTGACGCTGAAAGAGGGGCTGGACGAGGAGCGAGCGAGGCGTATGCTGGGAAGTGCGGAGCGGTACTGCTCAACGCTGCAGACGCTGCGCAACGGAGTCAACGTGACGACCGATTTCGCCATCGCCAACCCATAACCGTCGCTTCACCTGCCAATGCTGTAATGGGTTCGCGTTTGGCAATCACGGTGGTTCAAGGAGGCTCGACATGGCGGAAGCCAAAACCGCGGTAGCCCATAAGCCCGTATGGACGGACCTATCGACCAGCGATCCCGAAGGCGCACGAAAGTTCTACTCGGCGGTGTTCGGCTGGAAGGTCGAGGTCAGCCCCGACCCGCAGTACGGTGGCTATGCCCTGGCCAAGGTCCACGGCAAGGACGTGGCGGGCATCGGCCCGAAGCAGATGGATGAGGCTCCGACCGCATGGACGGTCTACATCGGCACAGCCAACGCTGCCGAGACGGCCAAGAAGGCGGAGGCGGCTGGCGCCAAGATCATCGCGCCGGTGATGGAAGTCGGCGACCAGGGCCACATGGCCATCATTCAGGACCCGAGCGGCGCATACCTGGGCCTGTGGCAGGCCGGAAAGATGCAGGGCTCGCAGACGGAGGGTTCGAACTCGATGGGTTGGGCCGAGCTCAACGCACGCGGCTTCAACAAGGCCGAGTCGTTCTACAAGAAGCTCTTCAACTGGGGCGAGAAGAAGACTCCGGCGGCGGCCGAAAACCCGACCGAGTACACGGAGTTCCAGGCGGGCGGAGAGAGCATCGCCGGCGGTATGGAGATGAACCCGATGGTGCCCGAGCAGGTGCCGAGCTACTGGATGGTTTACTTCAACGTCGACAACGTGGACAAGGCGTTCGACAAGGTAATTGCGGAGGGCGGCAAGGAAATGCTGTCCCCGCAGGACATGCCAGGCGGCCGCTTCGCCATCGTGAGCGATCCGCAGGGAGCATCGTTCGGCCTCCTCAAGATGGAGGAACCGGCCAAGTAACCGGCAACCAGGCGCGCGGGCCGGCACGCCGCCGGCCCGCGTCACTACGATTCGTCGGTTGAGTCTCAAAGTCACGCGCAGGCCGATGCTTTTGGTCGCGGTGGTCGGACTGATGACCGCCTGCAGCTCGCCACTGTCAACTGGCCCGGCCTCGAACGGCCGGGTTAATCAGCCCGCAAGCGGGCCGCGGATCAACTACCCATCGCCCAGCCCGCCGGGCGCGACTCTCGATTGCCCGGCAACGATCAAGAACAGCAGCGGCTCGTACAGATTCGACTGTCCGGCGGGCTGGACATATACGAACTGCGAGTCAACCGACACCCATGGCGCCTACACGTGGCTGATCAACCCAAATGGATGCAGCTCTGAGCCGAACGGCGCGCGGATGTTGGTCTGGGGCGTCCCGGGTCAGGTGTCAGCCGAAGGAGGCGGCTCAGGAATGTACGTAGGAACCAGAACAGGGTCGAACAGCGTGGTCGTCGATGGGGTGCGTGGGATGAGAAGAACGTACCTGGTCACGAAGAGCCTGCCGCTGCCGCCACCGAAAGGCACGATCCAGGTCGTCTACACGTTCGTGATCAACGGCGAGACCCACTTTGCCATCTACAACCGCTATCCCAAGGAACCGGACCTGACGGCCGCATTCGACCGGATGATCACCAAGACGCTGCATTTCTCAGCCTAGTCGGCGCCCCAAATCGCGGCACCGGATAAGGGTGTCGTTGGAGCCCACGCCCGGATTCGAACCGGGGACCTTCGCCTTACCAAGGCGATGCTCTACCACCTGAGCTACGTGGGCGCGTGAACGTCGGCCGAAGAATTCTAGGTTAGCTTCCCGACTCCACCCGGCCTACGTCCGTCAGGATCTCCGCCTTGCCCCTGATCTTGATCGCCGCCGTCAGCTCTGTGAACTGGGCCACCAGGACCTCGCCCTCGTCCAACCGCTCCGAGTGGTGCGATCGCGTGTCCTTGCCCCTCGTCAGACCCATGATCACCACCCCGTCCTCCAGCGCCTTCACGACCACGTAGCGGCCGCGCGCGCTTCCCTCGACTTCGCTCATCTCCACCTCTTCTATTGCTTCCAACTCGGCTTGCCTCGCCCGTTGCCATTGCCGTTGGCCTGCGCCTTCGGCCTCACCGTCTCCAGCTTGGTGGCCGGCTGGCCCACCAGCTCATCGATCTCGGCCGCCAGCGCCGGACCGGCCAGCACATGGTAGCGATCCGCGTGGACGGTCACCTCCCGGCTCCCGACGACCACGTGCAACACCACCTCGTCGGTTCCCGGGTGCCGCGCGAACACCGCCTCCAGCTGTTCCGCCAACCCTTCGTCACTGTTCGGTATGCGCACGTGGACCAGCTGGCGCCTTGTCTTCGGCTGACATTCCGGGTCGTCCCACAACCACGCCATCTCCGCCACGATCGATGCGACCTCGACCTCCGCCTCCAGCTCCGGGTCGATTGATGCCGCTGCCGCTCCCGTCGCCCGCGTGCTGCCGGCGCGTGCGTCCACCCTTCCCTGCACCACCAGCACCTTGTCGGGCTCGAATAGCAGGCGCACCTGTTCGAAGATGCGCGGGAACAGCACCACATCGACCGTGCCCGTCATGTCCTCCAGCTGCGCATACGCCATGATCTGGCCCTTCCTCGTCACCACGCGCCGAACCTCGCGCACGAGGCCCGCCATCCTCACCTCGGTGTCCTGCAGTGCGCTCGTCACCTCAACCGCCTGCGTGTCGGACAGGTGGGCCAGCTCCGAGCTAATCCGGCGCAGGGGGTGATCAGACAGATAGAGGCCCAGCAGCTCCTTCTCCAGGCGAAGCTTCTCCTCCCCACCCATCGGTGCGATGTCGAGCGCGAGACCGTAGCTCTCGGGCGGCGAATCCGGCGTCCCGACCATGTCCAGCAACGAGGTCTGGCCCGACTCCCGATCCTTACGCGCCCGCTCTGCTCGACTCAGCGCAGCTTCCAGCGTATTGATGAGACGGTTGCGCTCGCCCAGACTGTCGCACGCCCCCGAGTGCACCAGCGCTTCGAGCACCCTCCGGTTGACGTCTTGGATCGCGGTCGTCCTTTCGCACAGGTCCTCGAGTGACTTGAACTGGCCATCCGCCTCACGCAGGGCGACGATCGACTCCACCGCGTGCTGCCCCACGTTCTTGATCGCGGCTAATCCAAACAGGATCCGGCCTTCGACCATCGAGAAGTCCGCACGGGACGCGTTGATGTCCGGTGGCAGCACCTCGATGCCCCTGCCACGGCAGTCCACGATCGCAGTCGCCACCCTGTCCGCATTGCCCTCCATGTGGATGAGCAGCGACGTCATGTACTCGAGCGGGTAGTTGGCCTTCAGGTAGGCGGTCTGGTAGGCGATCACCCCGTACGCCGCAGAGTGAGCTCGGTTAAAGCCGTACTCCGCGAACTTGGCGATGCTGTCGTAAAGCGCATCCGCCGTCGCCTGAGGGATGTCCCGCTCCAACGCGCCGGCGATGAACTTCGTGCGCATTTTGGCCATCTTTGGCTTGTCTTTCTTGCCCATCGCGGAGCGAAGGATGTCCGCCTCGCTCATCGTGAAACCGGCGATCTCGCGCGCGGCCATCATCACCTGTTCCTGGTAGATCATCACGCCGTACGTCTCCCGCAGGATCGGCTCCAGCCGCTCGTGCATGTACTCGATGGGTTCGCGACCCTGCTTGCGCGCGATGAAGGCAGGGATGTTGACCATCGGGCCTGGGCGGAACAGCGCAACCGCAGCCGAGACATCGGAGAACGCCTGTGGCCGCATGTCCATGACCATCCGCCGCATGCCCGCGCCTTCGAGCTGGAACACTCCATGCGTATCGCCGGCTGACAACAGCTCGTAGGTCTTGGCGTCGTCGAACGGAATCTTCTCGATATCGACGTCAAGGCCCCTGTGCTCGCGAAGCAGGCGCAGGCACGTGGCAATGATGTCGAGGTTCTGCAGTCCCAGGAAGTCGATCTTCAGCAGGCCGATATCGCCCACCGCCTTCATGTCGTACTGCGTCACCACCGCCTCGCGCCCCGGGCCGAACTGGAGGGGCGTGTACTCCACCAGCGGCTGCGGGGCGATCACGACGCCGGCGGCGTGCGTGCTCACGTTGCGCGACACACCCTCCAGCGCCTGGGCCACATCGATGAGGCGCTTCTGCTCCTCGCTCTCCTCATACGCCTGCCGGAACTCGGGAACCTCCTTCAGCGCGTCACCGAGGCTCTTCGAGCGCCCCTGCCAGACGGGGATGAGCTTGGCCAGCCGGTCGGTGTCGCGCAGTGGCACCTCCAAGACGCGACCAACGTCTCGGATCGCGGCCTTCGAGGCCATCGTGGTGAAGGTGATGATCTGGGCGACACGGTCGACCCCGTACTTCTTGGTGACGTAATTGATCACCTTCTCGCGACCCTCCACCGAGAAGTCGCAGTCGATGTCAGGCATCGACACTCGGTCGATGTTCAGGAAGCGCTCAAAGATCAGGCCGTGGGCCAGCGGGTCGAGGTTGGTGATCCCAAGGCAGTACGACACCAAGCTGCCAGCGGCGCTGCCCCGGCCCGGCCCGACCACGATTCCCTGCTGCCGCGCGAACTTGTAGAAGTCCCACACGATGAGGAAGTAGGACGCGTAGCCCGTCTGGCTGATGACCGACAGCTCGTTGTTGGCGCGCTCCATTACCGCCGGAGTCGCTTTTTCGAATCGCCAGCGGATGCCATCCTCGACGACCTTCCTCAGGTACTGGTCGGGCGTGAGGGCGTCCGGAACGTCGAAGGGCGGCAGGAGCGTGGCGCCCAGCTGGAGCTTGAGGTCGACCATGTCGGCCACGTCGACCGTGCTCGCCAGCGCGTCAGGGAGGTCGGCGAACGTGGTCCGCATTTCCTCCGGTGTCTTCAGGTAGTTCTCCTGCGACGAGAAGCGCCAACGGTTCGGGTCGTTGAACCGCGCGTTGGTCTGGAGGCACAGGAGCACGTCGTGCGCCTCGGAGTCGTGCTTGTGGACATAGTGCAGGTCATTGGTGGCGCACAGCCGCAGGCCCAACTCCTTGCCGAAGACCGCGAGCGCCTCGTTGACCTTCTCCTGCCGGTCGATGCCGTGGCGCTGGACCTCGAGCAGGAACCGATCTGCCCCAAAGATGTCCTTATACGTGGCAACGGATTCGCGCGCGCCGTCGAGGTCGCCCTCGGTGATGCGGCTAGCCGGCTCGCCCTGGAGGCAGCCGGACAGGGCGATGATGCCCTTCGAGTGCTGGGCCAGGATCTCCTTGTCGATGCGTGGCTTGTAGTACATGCCCTCCATCTGGCCGATGGTGCAGAGCTTCATCAGGTTGACGTAGCCGTCGTGGTCTGCTGCCAGAAGCGTGAGGTGGTTGGGGTCGCGGTCGACCCGGCCCTCTCTCAGT
>DASXNH010000171.1:0-4062 GCA_036495195.1 Candidatus Dormiibacterota bacterium | reverse complement strand
AGGACGGGGCCGAGCTCGACCAGCTCACGCTCGGGACACTCGATCCGCGGCTCCGATTTCAGCACGGGGTCAATCGAGAGTGGATCGTCGTTGCCGGGCGTGATCAAGCAACGTATCCGCGGCGCCAAGCGCTCCTCGGTGAGGCGGCACCAGGCATGTATCTGCTCCGCGATCGCGTTGTGAAACGCGGTGGTAACGAAGGCCGGGTCGCTCTCCATCCGCTGAAGCTCATCGCTCCCCGCCATCGTCGAGTAGAACCCGAGACGGTTGATCTCGGCGCGAAGCTGCTCCTCGTCACCTCGAGGCACCGTCACGGTCTGGCCGCGGACCTCAGCCGTAAGTGATCCATTTTCTGATCGGATCGGCACGAGGCCCTTGCCGGCGATGTCGCCACCGAGAATCAGGGCATCGGCGTCGTACGTCTCAGCGGCCGCTATGAACTTCCGGAAGCACCGATCGGAGCCATGCACATCGGTCGCGAAGAAGATGCGGAGGGCCCGCTTCTTGGCACGGCTACCGAACATGGCCTTGATCGACTCGATTACTCGGGAGGCAGCTCCCGCATCGCGAGGCGGAGGTCGATAGAGGACTGCGAAAGCCGCATCTGGCGCGCGATCAGGTAGATGACCGGGCCGGCGCCGAGCACCAGCACCAGCGTCACCACCGACGACACGGTGAAGGCGCCGAACACCTCCGGGTGGGCGATGATGAGGATGACCACGATCAGCGCGAGTACCGATGTGGCAGCGCCCCACAGGGATGCCACAGGGATGCCGCCGACCTTGGACACCTCTTTCATTCCCGGCTTCAGGATGAGGTCGGGGCGCCGGTACGGGAGCGCGGTTGCCGCCACGCCTCCGGCGAGGATGATCAACGCAACGAACAGGGCGAGGTTCGCCACGATGTTCGCAAGGTTCAGGAAGGCCGCCAGCAGTGCGAAGATGATGCCGCCCGCCACCGCCACGATGATCGCGTTGGTCGGGACTGCGCCTCGTTCGCTGACCTTGGCGAGACCAATGGGCAGGAGGCGGTCAAAGGCAAGGGCAAACAAGACGCGCGTGATCACGGCGACGAAGGCCAGATCGACCGCCAGCTCCGCGCTCGGAACCGCGATGCCGATGAGAATCTTGGAGATGGGATCGCCTGAAAGCACGAGCCCATAGCCGAGGCCACCGGCGGAGGACTGCAGGTTTGTGATGGCGCCATACGCTGATGCGTCGGTGGAACCAAGTTTGGCTTGGGACTGCATGAAGTCCAAGCCGACGGTGTTCAGCATCAGGAGCCAGACTCCGACCCAGACCACGATGAGCAGCCCAATGCTGATCACCGATGCGTAGATGTATGTCCGGCCTGGACGCTTCAACTCGCCACCGACGTAGTAGGAATAGAGGACGCCGTTGTAATTCAGAACCATGAACGGAACCACGGTGAGCGACGCGGTCAACGACACACCGAGCGGGATGTTGTCTTTCTTGGCCGCGGCGATGATGTCGTCGAAAGCGGTCGGGTGTCCGCTGAAGGCGCCGAACGCTGTCACGAAGTCCTGGTGGGAGTGGGTGATCAACAGCCAGCCGAGCACCAGGAACGCAATCAGCTGAACGACGACGAGGGCCAGGATCACCTGCGCCAGCCGGCGGAGAGGGACCCACGAGGCGACGCCGACGATAAGCAGCATGAGGACGCTGATGATTGCGATGGCGGTCTGGCTCGTGACCTGAGACGCTGCGTTGCTGATGCTCGAGCTGCCAAACGCGGCGCCCAACGAGGTCAGCAGGAAGGGGAAGTACTGCGCGGTGAAGTTCGCGTTCGCTGCGAGGATGTAAGTGAAGGCGATGCAGATACCGATGCCGAACACGGCGCCAAGCGCCGGCGAGATGATTCGGGAGACGTATACGTACTCGCCGCCGGCGCGTGGGATCGCCTCCAACAGGTACTTGTACGCGAACATCGCCACGAGCCAGATGCCCGCGCCGAGCAGAAGCGGCACGGTCATGTCGGCCATGTTGAAAGCCGTCAAACCCGCATTGAAGTTGATGAACGTGTTGACGACGGCGACCGAGGCGAGAGAGATGGCTGTGGCGGCGGGGATGCCGAGCTCACGTACGAGGCCCGACGACTGCCGGGTGAAAAGACCCTGCCCGGGCGGCTTACCGCTGATCGGCGTACTGGCCATGCCTATTTCCTCCCCTTCGGGCCCTCAGGCCCACGCGTCCCGCTTACGAACCGGCGTCGATTGCGCGGAGGAGGTCCCGCCCTGGCCCCGCGACTCAGGTCCATTGGAAGGTTCCAACTAGAAGTTCCCAGAACCATATCGGAAGGCATACAGGCCGTCAAGGAGCGGCGACCTCGGCGACCTTCACCCATCGGCGTTCCGCGGCGGCGCGCTCGACCGCCTCACAAACCGCTTGCACGGCAACTCCCTGCTTGAAATCCGGCTCCCAAGGACCCTGCGGCCAGCGCTCGAGCAGGTCGCCCAGATGATTGACGAAGCTTGAGCCGTAGCCCACGCCCTGACCGATCGGCCACCAATTGCGCGCGTAGGGATGCGTCTCGTGCTCGGCGCGGATCGTGCGCATGCCATACAGGCCGGGGGAGTCGGCGCCTTCTCCAAACAGCAGCTCGTTCAAGCGGGCGTAGTTGAACACCAATGTCCCGGTCTCTCCGTTGACCTCGACTGTGAAATCGCAGGGCCGGCGGACGGCGGTGCGGGCCATCTCGAACACACCGCGCGCGCCCGACTCGAACCGCACCAATGCCGACGAGGCCTCATCGACTGTGACCGCGTGGGATCCGGCTCCGTCCGGATTGGCGCGTGCTCGTACAAAAGTCTCCGACTGCGCGCTGACCTCAGCCACTCCGCCGACCATCCACAGGGCCAGGTCGATCAGGTGGCTGCCAAGATCCGCGATGGTCGAACCCCCGATGGCTCTGTCGAAGCGCCAGTCGAATGGAATCGCCGGGTCGACGAACTCATCGGAAAGCCACGTCGCACGCCAGAGTCGGATCTTGCCGACGGCGCCCTCATCGATCATGCGTTTCATCAGTGACACGGCTGGAAGCCGCCTGTAGTTGAAGCCGACGGCGTTCAACACGCCGGCCCGCTGCACGGACGCCGCGGCGTCTATCGCCTGTGCATAGGAGACGGCTAGCGGTTTCTCACAGATGACGGCCTTGCCTGCGGCAGCTGCGGCCGAAGCAATCTCGGCGTGTGTTCCCGGAGGAGTGCAGATGTCGACGATGTCGACATCGGGCCGCTTGACCATGTCGCGCCACTCGCTCACCCAGTTGTCGAATCCATACGCTGCCGCGGCGCGGGCAACCTTGTCTTGGTCTCGGCCGCTGATCACTCGAAGGCGCGGCCGGTATGGAAGCGTGCGCATGACTGGCGCGACGGTGTACGCATACGCGTGGGCCTTGCCCATCATCCCGTAGCCCGCGATGCCGATGCCAACCTCGCGCGCCAACCTAGGCGCCGCCCCCCACGGCGATGCCGGCAGCCGCCCGCTGCGACGCCTCCAGCGCAGCCACGGCATCCTCGCCCCCGGCGCCCTCGAGTGGCGCTCCACGCGCGTAACGCGCGAACGATTCAGCCTGCACCTTCAGCGCTTCGAAGAATGTGTCGTCCGCGGTCGGCGGCCACAGGAACCGGCACTCCTCCCAGCCCTTGGTCCCGAACACCTCGACTTTGCACACGTCCCCGAGCGGGAAGCGACGCCCAAGCGAGATCACGGCCGTGGTGCCCTGCGAAAGTTGGGCGAGGGCATGTGCGCTCTCTGGATCGCCGGGCCACGGCTCGGCGGCGACCCCTGAAGCCAGCGAGCTGGTGCTCACGAACTCCTGCCCACTCAACCATCTCGCCTGGTCGAACTCATGGACGCCCATGTCGACGAAGATGCCGCCGGCGTGGGTTCGAAAGTAAGCTCCCGGAGGCTGCCCGTCCCACTGAAAGCAGGCAATTGCATAGAGGTCGCCGAGCTCGCCCGCGTCGATGCGCGCCTTCAGCTGCTGCAACATCGGCACAAAGCGGCGCCAGAAGCCGATCTGCAGCGGCAGCGAGGCGTC
>DASXNH010000170.1:0-11220 GCA_036495195.1 Candidatus Dormiibacterota bacterium | reverse complement strand
AGGACCACCGCCTCAGGTGGCACCCTGCGATCGGCGCCCGACATCGCGAGGTTCAACACCGCACCGAGCACGACTCCCCGCGCACCCTCTTTGGGCTGAACCGCGGCGGCTTCGACGGCCGCGGCACGGCGGGCGACCTCCTGCGCCTGCTCGAAGACGGTCTCCATCAGCTCCGGACGCCCAAAGGCCGCCTGCCGAGCGGATTCCTGAAGTGCGAGCGACGCCGATCGCAGCTTGTGGCCCAGGCGGACCAACAGATGGGTGCGACGCTCGTCCGCAACCTGTTCACCCAGCTCGGCGCTGCGCCGCGCCAGGGCCAGCCCGGATTGTTCCGCCCAACCGACAAGCCTGCCGTTCATCACCAGAGGTTGCCAGGGGCCGCCGGGCGGTGGAAAGTCGACGTCCGCGGGGCCATGGCGCTGGTGATCACGGATTGATTCCATGCCGCCCCCCACTCTGACCCAGGCCGGCGCGGCTGCTGACGAGCGCCGGCCCGCGGGTGCTATGGCCACGACCGCGGGTCGGTGGTCCACCTGGAGATGATCACGTGAGGTGTCTAACGGCTGGTGCCTGCGGATTCTCGCGCGCGAACTTTGACGGCGCCGTCGAAAGCGGGAACTGTGAACTTGAAGGTGGTGCCGTTCCTGTCGCTCGAGGCGACCCAGATCCTGCCCCCAAAAGAGCGCTCGACCACGAGCCTGCACAGGTAGAGCCCGAGCCCAAGCCCGCCCTGCGAGCGGTTGCGCCCGGCCGGTCCGGTCTTCTCGAACAGGCCGTCGAGGCTGGTGGTCGGCAGCCCTGGCCCGTGGTCGCCGACGGTGATCTCGAGCCAGCCGCGGGGTGCGCTGCGTGCCTGCACGAGCACTGCCTTGTCGCTGTATTCGAGCGCGTTGCCGATTAGGTTGGTCAGCACCTGCGCCAGGTGAGTTGGCTCGCAGTTGGCGGGAGGCAATCCATCCGGAAGGCTCATCTCAAACGCCGAAGCACGTTCCGCGTAGCGATGATGCAGAACGGCCATGACGCCTTCGATGGCGGGGCGGAGGTCGACGCGCTCGGGATTTGGCTCGAAGTGCCGAGTCTCCAGCTTCGCAATGATCAGCTGGCTTTCGACCAGGCTGAGGAGGCGATCCGATGATTCGTAAGCCTCCTGGAGCAGCTCGCGCCGGCCACCCGCATCGATCGTCGCGTCCCACTGCATGATGCCGGCGAGCGTGTTCTTCATCGCAGCGGCCGGACTGCGCACCTCGTGGCCGATCGCGCGCAGCATCAGGTCTTTCGCCTCGAGGGCGAGCCGCTGAGCGGTCACGTCCTCGTGCAGCGTCAGCACGCCGGCCGGCTCGCCTTCGAGGCCGGGGATGACCACGCGGCGCACATGAACGATGCGGTCGGGATCCCGCAGATGGAGCTCGAGGGTGCCATCGGATTCGGAGTCTTCTCTCGGCACGGCGCCCGCGGCCTGGTAGATCTCCTCAGGTTTTCGCCCAGGCATCTCCGATGCCTGAAGGTTGTAGATCGACTCCACCTCGGGGTTCGCGTAGACGACGTTTCCAGCCGCGTCTTCGAGCATCACACCGACCGGCGAGTGGCGAAGGATGGCGTTCATCATTCGCCGTTCGCGATCGAGCGCATCCACCAGCTCGAGCTGCCCGATAAGGACCGAGGCTTGGCCGGCGAGAACCGCGGCCAGCCGCCGGGTTTCAGATGCCCCGCCGGTCATCCTGGCCAGCAGCAGGCCCGCAAGGCGGCCTTCGACCTGGATGGGAAGCGCGAAGGCGTCAGGCGACGCGCCGAGCAGATCCAGCAGCGCACGCATGCGCCGTCCACCGGTCGGCGAGAGGAGCGCCTTGAGAAGTCCGACGCTGTCCGCGATCGGCACGCGCGGTTCTGATTCCAACTCCATGGCGCGCCGGACCAGATGGCCATCCTCGAGCAACCAGAGCTCGCCTTGCGAGCTCGCCAGAGCGCGGCCGACCAAGCGCGCCATCTCGGCGCGCGCCCGCTCGGGCTCGGTCGGCGTCAGCTCGGTAAAGGCCGCCACGGCCTCCAACGTGCGGATGCGCCCTCTGGTCTCGGCCACCAGCCGCGAGTTCTCGATGGCAACTGCGGCGTGCCGTGCGAAGTCAAGGGCCGCCGAGCCCCGCTCAGCGAGGTGGGCTGAGGCGGAAACCGACCCGATGGCGCCGACCAGCCGATCGCCGTACCAGAGTGGGATCAGGCTCCATGCCTGCTCACGGGCCACGCCTGTCAGCATTCCGGCCGACGCCTCGCGCCAGCGGTCTTCTGAGTTCAGGCCCGCCCACGCGAGCACACCTTCCGCGGCCGGGTCGCCGCTCCCGCGAGTCGCGCTGATACGGCCTTCAGTGTCGAAGGCCCAGCAGACCACTCCGGCGCACTCGAGCATGGTGAGCGCCTGGTCGGCGATGTTCGCGACCACGCTCATCAGCTCGTGGCCGGCGAGCGCCGCGAGCTCCTGGATGCGCACCGATTGCGCAAGCGCGAGCTCGTTCGCATGGTGAAGGCGCATCGTGCGCAACGCGATGCCGACCACCGGCGCCGCTGCCTCGAGCAGCTTCAGATGCGTGGCCGGAAAGCGGCCGTCGTCGCGCTGCGCGGAGATGGCTGCCACGACGCGTTCGCCCTGGGTCACGGGCACCCACACGATGTGCCCGGGGCCGCCGGCAGCGGAGGCATTCGACGCGACGCGGCCGACAACGTCTCCAGCGGGTACTGATTCAATCGCCGCTTCGCCATCCTCGATCAGGTGGCGGAACGCTTGGGCCTCCTCGAGGGGTGTCGGCCCAAACGGGACGGCCCGAAGGCCACGGTCTCCGGTGAATCCCACGACGTTGCCCGCGGCATCCAGATAGGCGAGCACCATGTGCGATGCATCGGTGTAGTCGCTGACCGCGGCGAACACGGCGTCAGCTATCTGGCTTTCGTCCGATGCCCCGGCGACACCCATCTCCAGCAGATGCAGGGCCTCCAGCCGGGCGCGTTCCGACTGCGCTTGGGCGAAGTGGTCGGCGTTGGCGAGCGCGAGGCTCACGTGCGCGGCGACATCCTGGAGCAGCCTCACGTGCCAGTCGTCGAATGCCCCGTCGGAGTAGGACTGCAAGGAGAGCATCGCGGTGATCTGGTCGCCGCTCAGCACGGGCACCCATACGAAAGAACGCGATACGTCGCGATGCTTGCCAGGCGCTCCCGAAACGAACACGGCCGCGCCACGTCCGACGTTCCACCGCTCGCGCTCAAGTCCCTTGCGCTCAAAGCTGCGGGCCCAGGGCGAATGCCGCACCAGAACCGGTTTGCCTGTCTCATATGCCTCGCGCGACGGACCGGTGACGGCAAGCGCGACCGGCGGCACCACCTCTTCCACACCTGACACGTACTGGTAGCCCTCCGCGATCGGGCCTTCCGGCGACTGAGTGATGGTCGCCAGGATGAAGCCGTCGAAATCGAGGAACGCATTGAGCTCCTCGCGCAGCGTTCTCATGATCGACCAGCGGTCGAGGCTGGAAGCCAGCCGCCTGCCAATCGAGTTGACGACCTGGAGCTGGCGGCGCTGATCCTCAATCGCTTCGTAGCTCCGCGCATTGCGCAAAGCGAGGGTGACCTCGTCGGCTACGAGCTCCAGGAACGCGGCCGTGGAAGCTTCGTAAGCGTATGGGCGGAAGCAGTTGATCCCAAAGGCGCCTCTCGTGGCGCCGCCTTCTTTGATCGGGACCCATAGCGACGAGGTTGGCTCGTGGATCAGCAGCGCCCTGGGGTCGCGGAGCACGGTGCGAGCGGCGGCGAATTCGCCGCCACGGAGCGAAATCTCCCTTGACGTTGGGGCTGAATCCGCCTCGAGGTGCAGCAGCCGCGCCTTGTCAGCGCGATCGTGCGCCATTGAGACCATGTCCAGCGAATCGACAGGGAGCAGCTCGCTCAGCGTCGTGTGCAACGCAGTCAGCACGCTCGCCTCGTCAAGAGTCGATGCCATCGCGCGTGCAATGTTGTTCAGCGCCTCGAGGCGGCGCGCCTGGTTACGTGTCAGCTCGTTCAGCGATGCGTTGGCGATCAGCACGCCAAGGCGCCGGTGCACCTCGTCGAGGAAAGCGAGCTCGGTCGCCGGCACCCGGCGTAGGCGATATGACTGATAGATGACGCTTCCGATCACTCCGCCCTGGTGTTCGACTGGTACCCAGATCACCAGCCTGGGTGTCTGGCCGGCTCCCGGGCCCTTCGCCTGCGCCTCCAGGGTCGGGTCCTTGATCGGAACCAGTGTCGTGCGCGGGTTTGTATACAGATGGGCGAACATCGAGCTGGCAAGGGGTCGGCGGCGGATGTCCTGCAGGACGCCGGAGTCGGTGGCCAGCGAGTGATACCAGCCCTCACGCTCAAGGCCCTGAAGCACCACGATGTCGTAGCCGAAGAGCGGCTCCAGGCCGCGATAGAGGACCTGGACGATGTCAGCTTCGGTGACGCAGCTCCCAAGCTCGTGCAGGAGGGCGGCCGGCGTCGATGGCGCAAACGCTTTCTGGGACCGCCGGCCGGCTGCTCGTGGCTGGGGACGAGCCCGACTTGGGCTCTTCGCCCGCCGAGCCGGCGCGGCGGGCCTCAACGGCTTACGAGCTGGAGTGGCCATTTGCACCGATATACTGCGCCACGAGACCCTTGCCGTTCACTCCGCCGAAACCGATTGCTCCGACACCCGAGGATCTCCGTGGCTCGACGGTCCTCGTCGTGGACGATGAGCGCGCCTGGCGGGTCATCCTGGAAACCGACCTGCGGATGCTCGGCTACAAAGTCTCCATGGCCGAGGACGCGGACCAGGCCCTCGAGAAAGCCAAGTCGGACAGCCCCGAGGTGGCGATCATCGACCTGATGCTGCCGGAGCCGATGGACGGCTGGGGACTGCTGAACGAGCTGCGGGCACGGGGGCAGAAGGTGCCTGTGATCTTCTACACCGCGTACCCGGTCTTTCCGTCAGGAACCGACGATCCGGACGTGGTCGGCTATATGAGCAAAGCCGTCGACCGGGCGGATCTGTATGCGCTGCTCCCGCCGGCTATCCGGCGCTCCCGCGAGCACCGGGCTGAGGGCTAGCGGTTGCCTACCAGGACCACAACCACGAAAAGTCGAAGTAGTTGGCGCCACTCGCCATGGCCAGCACGGCCACCATCGCCAGGGCAAAAGCCACCCTCTGGACCTTGAATTTCCACGTCATCCCCATCTCTCCCCTTGGTTTTCCCAATTAACGCCAGACTCGGCAGCGAGTATGCACTTGCCGAGACGAGAGCGCATGTTCAGATAAGGTCAATTCTTATGAATATCCATATAGGTCGGAACCTTGGAAAATCCCAGGGTAGACAATGAGGGATGGCAATCCGCGGGCCCGAGAGATCAAGCTGCCTCCCCTGCCGCCCGGGCTGGAGGTATACCGGCCCGCCGAGGTGCTCGGCTCGGCCGTGCTGGTGGTCGAGGACGAGCCGGCCATGCGGCAGCAGCTCCGGATCGACCTGCACGACCTTGGCTATCGCCCGGCAGTCTCCTCATCCGCGCCCGAAGCGATGGAGCTGCTGGCCCGTGAGCGGGTGGCGGCGGTGCTGCTCGACCTCGTGCTGGACGAAGGCGACGATGCGGGCTTCGACCTGCTCACCTGGATTCGCGACCATCACCCCGGCCTTCCCGTGATCGTGCTGTCTGCCGCCCAGGTCAACTCCGCCGCGATCCGCAAGGCGTATGAGCTCGGGGCCAGCTCCTATTTCGTCAAAGGAAATGTTCCGATGGCCCATATCTACTCGGACCTTGCGGCGCGACTGGTCGAGCGCGGCACCGGCCGGCCGGGCAGCTATCGATTCGGACGCCTCGAGTTCGACCCGACGCGCCGCATGGTCAAGCTTGGCGAGTCGGAGGTGCGCCTGACGCCGCAACAGACCGCGCTGGTGCTCTACCTCGCGCAGGGCTCCAAGCCCGCGACCGCGCGCGACCTGATCGAAGCCGGCCTCTTCCGGAGCGACGCCGCGCACTCCACTGTTCATTCGGCGCTGCTGACTCTGCGGCGGCGTCTCGACGAGGTTGAGCGGGGCCTCGGTCCGGCGTTCGTGCGCGCATCGGCGCGCGGATACAACCTGGTTGCGGTGCCATGAGCGGCGATCCCCCCACGTCGCCCAACCCGTCCAAGTCAGTGATCGAAGAGGTGATCGAGCTGCGCCGTCACTTTCACCGGCACCCTGAGATCAGCTTCAGCGAGCACGAAACCAGCACTCGGTTAGGTCAACGCCTTCGCGAGCTTGGCCTGGAGCTGAAGCCGTGTCCGACCGAGACCGGTGTCGTTGCCGTCCTCGATACCGGCCGCCCGGGAAAGACGGTGATGCTGCGCGCGGACATCGATGCCTTGCCGATTCACGAAGAGTCCGGGGTCAATTACTCGTCGACGGTTGACGGCCGGATGCACGCGTGCGGGCATGACGCGCACATGGGGATCATGGTCGGAGTCGCGCGAACGCTGGTCGACCGCATCTGGGATGTGAGCGGCCGGTACCTGTTCGTGTTTCAGCCGGCCGAGGAGATCGTGAGCGGCGCGAAGGCGATGATCGCAGGCGGCCTGCTCGACCAGCATCACCCCGACTCTGTCATCGGCCTTCACGTCACCAGCTTTACCCAGTCTGGAACCGTGATCACGCGACCGGGCCTCATGTGGGCCGGCTCAGACGCTTATGAGGTGAAGTTTGCGGGCCCCGGAGGTCATGGCGGCATGATCGGCCGCCGAGGCAACGTGCTTTCCGCGCAGGCATTCCTGATCGAGCGGCTGCACACGATTGTGGAAGGCCTCGAGCAGGACGGCGTGCAGTGCCACACCACTGTCGGAAACATAAGCGGCGATGGCGCCTGGAACATAGTGCCGAGGGGCGTGGCTGTCAAAGGCAGTCTGCGCACTTTCAATCACACGCTGCGAGAGCAGGCGCTGGGCCGCATGCGCGATCTGCTGCAGGAGATAGACACGGAGTTCGAGGTCAAATCGTCGCTCGAGCTCGTCCATGGCACGGTGCCTCTGATGAATGAGCCCAACGTGACGCGGACAGTGCTCGACGTGGCGCGATCGACGATCGGAGACAAGGCCAGCCTCCTCGGCCGGCCACTCACTGTGAGCGATGACTTCGCCGAGTTCCTGACGCGAATCCCCGGGTGCTACTTCATGCTCGGTGTGATGCCCGAGGGATCCCCCCCTCCCGCGCATCATTCCCCGGGGTTCAAGATCGATGAATCCGCGCTTGAGATCGGCGTCAAGGTCCTCGCCGGTGCGGCGTGCCGGCTCGCCGCCGACTGAGAGATTCCGGTGCTTCTGCTCGTCGCCCTGGTGATCGGTTTGGTCGCCGGCGTCGCCGCGGGGGGAAAGCTCGGGAATGTAGCCAACGTCAACATTCGCTGGCCATGGCTCGTCGTCGCTGCGCTGGTCGTCCGGGAAGCGGCGGCCTTGAGCCCTCTCAGCGAGGTCGATGGCGTGCAGTACGTCTACGTGGTGGCGCTGGCGGCGCTGGTGGCATGGACCGCCTGGCATTCCTCGCGACTTCGTGGCGCCTGGATCGTGGCGGTCGGAGCAGCCATGAATCTCGTTGTCATCATCGCCAACGGCGCGCGAATGCCGGTGGCCCCGTCGCTGGCCGGCCCCCTGCTGGAGCGAAGCCACATTGGCCAGTACATGATGATGGGGCCAGGCAGCAACCTGGGCTGGCTGGGTGACTGGATCGGAGTGCCAGGCCCGCTGGGCGGAGCCTACAGCCCGGGCGATGCCGTGATCGCGATCGGCATCGGCACCGTCGCCTTTCTGGCAACGAGACAGCGCTCGGCGACAGCCACTAAGCTGGATGAAACCTCAGGCCGTATAGGGAGTTACCCGCCGTGATCATCTTCTGGATCCTCACGCTCTTTGTCGGCAGCTCGGCCTTCGCCTTCTCGTACATCTACCTCCAGTACGACATCCCGTCCTCGCTGGGGTTTGCCGTGATCGCCATGCTGCTCTGTCGCGGCATCCTCAGCATCGGGCGGCGCTGGCTGATCCTGCGTGAGCGGATGGCGC
Organism: Candidatus Dormiibacterota bacterium; assembly: GCA_036495195.1. Taxonomy (GTDB): domain Bacteria; phylum Chloroflexota; class Dormibacteria; order Dormibacterales; family Dormibacteraceae; genus Palsa-872. The sequence goes on along the minus strand of DASXNH010000170.1, from coordinate 3,158 downwards.
CAGAGAAGGACACGCTCACGCGAACCGTCGAGACCAACCGGGCCATCTTCTGGCGTCGAGCCCTGTTCGTCGCAGCCTTGCCGATTGCGTATTTCGTCGGCGCCTACTATCTATTTCAACTCGACCCGCTGGCAGCCCTGGACGCACTGCCGGGAGCGATCGTGGCGGGGCTCACCAACCTGATCTACATCCTGTTCCTGCTGGCCGCCAACTTCATGCTCTTTCTCGGCCCCTTTTACATCTACACGCGCATCGGCAAGACGATGATCAACCCCGACGATGCCAACTTTGGGGTGGACATCGAGGATGTGCGCGGCCAGAAGGCAGCCGTCAAAGAGATGCGCCGCATTCTCGATCTCATCGAGCACGGAAGGCTGTTCGTGAAGGCCGGCGGCAAGCGCGAGCGGGGAGTGCTCATGGTCGGCCCTCCCGGTACTGGCAAGACGATGCTGGCCAAGGCAATCGCAAATTCGCTTCACGTCCCGATCTACATCGCCAACGGCGGTTCGTTCGCCGGCATGTTCATGGGCATTGACGCCCTCAGCGTCTTCCTGATGGTCCGAGCGGCACGCAAGAAGGCCAAGGTTTGGGGCGGCTGCATAGTCTTCATCGACGAGATCGACGCGCTGGGACAAAGGCGATCAGGCACCGGCGGCGGGATGATGGGCGGAATGATGGGCGGAATGATGGGGGGCGGCCAGCTCGGGCTGAACATGCTGCTGGTCCTGATGGATGGCATCGACAACCCGGGCATGCTCCTGCGTCAGCTGCGCGGGTTCGTGAACCTCTCGCTCGACGGCCTGTTTCTGCCCCGCGTGATCGCCTTCAATGGAACCCGCATCCAGCTGCGCATCCCAGCTCTGAAGGCGCCCGCCTACAACATCCTGTTCATCGGCGCGACGAACCGACCGTCGGTTCTGGACGAAGCTCTGACCAGGCCGGGACGCTTCGGGCGCCAGATCGTTTTCAGGCTCCCCACCCGCGACGACCGCAAGGACATCGCGTCACTCTATTTCGACAAGAAGCAGCACGATCCTGCTCTCGACACTCCGAGCCGGCGCGAGGAATTCGCGCGCATCACGGAGGGGTACTCACCCGCCGACATCGAGCAGGTGCTTTCACTGGCGCTTCTCTATGCCTTCAACGATGATCGCCAGGCGTTCGCCTGGAAGGACATCCGCGAGGCGATGGGCAACGTCGAGGCAGGGCTCGCGATTCCTGTCGAGTACACGGAGCGCGACAGGATCGCCGTCGCCCGACACGAGCTGGGCCATGCGGTCGCATCGCATTTCTTCAAGACCGACCACGCACACGTTCGGTTGTCGATCCGGCGCCGGTCGACGACGCATGGAGAGATCGGCGGGTATCACAAGTCGCTGCCCACCGAAGAGGAGTGGATGGAGTTTCGGTCGCAGATGGCCGCCGACATCCGTCACTTCCTCGGTTCGATCGCGGCAGAGCACGTTTTCTATGGCGAGAATACGAGCGGCGTCTTCGGCGACCTGATGTCTGCGACCGCAATCGCATGCCGGATGGTTGGAACAATTGGGATGGGCCCAGACCGGCTGGATGCGCAAATGTCGGCCAAGGCGGCCAACTTTGGCGAGCAGTTCATCTCCGTCGCCGACATTGCTCAGGGCGTGCACGAGCAGGGAACCTGGGTGGGTGCCGTCGTCAACAATCCACGAGGGCGGCGAGTGGTCGCGCAGCTGCTGGGGTCCGCCTACATCGATGACTGGCGCCTGATGTACGTGAACAAGGAAGCGATCGACCAGGCCGCCGAAGCGCTTATCGCGCAGGGCGAGCTGGTCGGCGACGAGATATCGGGACTGCTCGATTCGGTCGGCCTTCGGACGCCGACGGCTTCGGACCCGTGGCCGGAGGAGATGCCGATGGTTCCGGATCGCCGCGAATCGTTAACCACCATCGCGGGGTCCGCCTGATCCGAATCGCCGCCGCGTTGATGGCGGCGCTGTTCATGGCGCTCGGGGACCAGCCGGTTCTGGCCAGGGACCCCGACATGCTGCCCAGCGCCCACCACGAAGCGGCGCGGGTCATGAGCGCGGAGCAGTCGATGACGCAAGCGTTGGCGCAGCTCAAGGGGTTGGCCCTCAACCCGATCCCGACGGCGCCTGTGGATCGAATCAAATATGACCTCGCCGTCGCTGCCGCCGCCCACGCCTATCGCAACGCTGCGCGCGAGGAGGAGCTGAGGGTCTATGAGCTCGCGAGCTACGCCAGCGTCGAGGCTTCGGTGCTCCCGCTGCTGCCGCGATCCCTGGCGAGGTCGCTCAAGGCCACCATCGCCGCTCTGCATGACCTGTACATCCTCGCGGGCATCGACCAGTACTACCTGGTCAACGTCCACTTCACGCATCCGTACGCCGACGCCAAACCACTGGACCAGCTGCGGTCCTACTACCAGGAGGCGTACGCCACCTTCGGCGTCGACCCGAGCATTCTCGCGGCCATCAATTTCATCGAAAGCAACTTTGGCCGCGTCAACGGCCCGTCGTCAGCGGGCGCACAGGGGCCCATGCAATTCCTGCCTGGTACGTGGGCGGCCTTCGGGGAGGGCGGCGACATCAACGATCCTCACGACGCGATCCTGGGCGCCGCCCGCTACCTGGTTCACAACGGCGCCCCCAAGGACATGCGCAATGCGATCTGGCACTACAACAACTCGTTCGATTACGTGGACTCGGTCCAATCCTTCGCGGCGGCGTACCGCTCCGACCCGGCGTGGCTGGACCGCATGTACTACTGGAACACGACCGGCTAGAGGCCCCGGACGGCGCGCCTAGTCAAGCCCACGCGCGGGAGGACCGAAGGTCACCGTCGGCGGAATCGTCATGAACTTGCCGGATGCAGTGATGGCGGTAGCAGGAGGAGAGCGAGATTGGGAAGATCACCGCCGCCGCCATGAATCCAATGCTTCAAATGGTGTCCTGAGGTCCAGCTCGCCGGCCGATCGCAACCTGGCCACACGCAATGCTGGTCGCGGGCGTTGAGGGCCTTGCGTTGCGGCGCCGAGATCGTCCGCTTGGCGCGCCCGACGTCGATGACCATGGAGTCGGAGCTGAGCAGGATGCGGGTCAGCGAGCAATCGCAGGCCAGCCTCTCCACCGCTTTGGCGGAGATCGGCAGCGAGAACTCGA
>DASXNH010000169.1:0-2203 GCA_036495195.1 Candidatus Dormiibacterota bacterium | reverse complement strand
ATCTTGAGCGCCTGGTGCTGATTGTCCTCGGTCGGGCTTAGGTAATGCACCAATCCCGCCTTGTAGCGATGCAGAAGGAAAATGTGCGCCAACGTCATCAGGCGCTTCTTCCGCAGCGACAAGTCGAAGGTGTTCTGGTCCCGAACCGAGAGCATGTTGTGCCCCGGCGATCCACGATCACGTCGAAGATGATGCTGGCGACCTTTTCCCCGCTTGTCTTGGACAGGGTGAGCTCCAGCAACTCCGAGCCCGCCGTGTGCGGCCGCAGTCCAACTCGCAGCGAGCCCGGGACCTGGTGGTGCTTCGTCCACATCGCGAGCCATTCCTCGAGCAGCTTGGTCGGCACCTCGGTCTGGACCAGGTGCTGGTGCTGCGTCGAGCCCTTGCCCATCGCTTTGGTGGCCGCCGTGCCGCCCGAAGAGGCCATGAGCGCCGCATCCAACCGCGGCCCGCCCACGAGCGTCTGGGGCGTCCGGTAGGGCGATTCGACCAGGCGGAACTTTCGCTGCAGCCGGGCCAGGGAGAGCATGCCGTCCTGCTTGAGCGCGGTGGCGAACTCCTCCGCCGCCAGGCCGTCGATCTGATGTCCGCCGTAGGTGATGAAGTTGAAGACGAACCCCAGCTTGCCGAGCTCCTGCGGGAATCGCCTCATTTCCTCGTCGCTCATCCCGGTGGTGTCCCAGTTGAACGATGGTGACAGGTTGTACGCGAGCATCTTGGTGGGCAGCTCGGCGTGGATGGCCTCGGCGAAGCGCCGGGCGTCGGCCAGGTTCGCGGTCTTGGTCTCCATCCACAAGATGTCGGCGAACGGGGCCACAGCCAGCGACCTGGCGACCGCGTAATCGATTCCGCCCTGTACCTGGTAGTAACCCTCGGTGGTTTTGGAGACCTCGCAATCCCAGATGATGTCGATGCCCATCGATTTGGCCCTGGCCCGGGCGGCGTGGAACGAGGTTCGGTTCGCGAAGGCCAGCCACTCGCCGGCGCTCATGTCGAAGCGCTCGCCCTCGTTGGCGCGGAACTCGATCACGTCCGCGACCGCCTGGGGATAGCTCGTCAGGTTGGCCTCGGACTGCCACGCCTCCAGGTATGACGTCTCGACCCTGTCCAGCAGTGCCTCGAACGACGACACGTCGGCCTGCTGGAACGCCTTCGCGCTCTCTTCGAGCACGCGCATCACGCCCGTCCGCGTGAGCCAGGCGCTGGCCTCGTCGTACTCCGCGGCGGAGATCTTGAACAGCAGGTGACCGCGCGCGTCGTCGACGCCCAGCCCGCGGAGCTTCCTCAAGATGGCGAGGTAGCCGACCTTGTAGGTCGGCAGCTCAACGTTGGTGGCGCCCAGGATGAACGGATGATCGCGCTCGTCCCCGCGCCCCTCCAGGAACGTGGCCGCTTCGGCGTCGGTTCGGGCCACGATGACACCGGGCACTTTCATGACGTCGAGCTGCAAGCGCGCGGCGCTCAGCCGCTTGATCTGCTCGTCCACCCCGACGAGCACCTTCCCTCCCTGGTGCCCGCACTTCTTGGCGCCGGGCTTCTGGTCCTCGATGTGGTAGCCCGGGACCCCGACCTCGACGAAACGACGGACCAGATTCCGGACGTGCGCGTCGCCGCCGTGTCCGGTGTCGGCGTCGGCGATGATGAATGGCCGATAATCGATCTCCGGGGAGGCAGCACGCTGCGCCTCGCTCAGGCGCGAGCGGGCGAAGCGCTGGTTCCGGTCCGCCGTGAGCAGGGCGCGCACGATCGGCGCGGCCTCGTCGGGCACCTGGGAGAGCGGATAGCTGGCCAGGTCGGGTCCCGGGTCCTCCGTCGCGGATCCCCTGGCCGACGTGGCCCAGCCGCCCAGGTAGATGCCCTCGATGCCCATCCGCTTCAGGGCCACCGCCTGACCGGGTGAATAGGGACCGAAGGTGGTGATCTGCTTGCGCTCGGCGAAGAGCTGCCGAAGCCGATCGAAGAACTGCTCGGCCGCCATTCTCGCCACGGTGTAGTCGGTAGGGATGGTGCCCCGTTGCTCCACCACCTGAGGCGCAGAATACAAACGCGTGATGCCCTCGAATCGAGGACTGGCAAACCATCTTGCGGTCTCGCCGATTTCCGACTCGAACGAGCTCATGGCTGGGTTCTCGGCGACTCCCGAATCGAATGTGCTCATGACTGACTCCTGCCGCTCCCGCGCCGCGGCGCCTCTCGCGACCTT